>NZ_BPRL01000061.1:0-70912 GCF_045862635.1 Kitasatospora sp. NE20-6 | reverse complement strand
ACGACCAACTCCTCACCGCACTCCACCACCACCCCGACGTCCGCACCCTCGCCCCCACCCTGGAGAACCGCGTCCGCGAAGGCACCCTCACCGCCACCCTCGCCGCCCAACAGATCCTGGACGCCTTCCGCGGGGACGACGGCTGAGCGGGGTGCTCAGCTCGGGTCGGGCGCCGGGTTGTGCCCGGGCCGGGCCAGGAAGTCGAAGTCGCAGCCCTCGTCGGCCTGGGTGGCGTGCTCCTAGTGGAGAGCCCCGTAGCCTCGCTCGTACGGGGGCTCCGGGGGCTGCCCGCCGGCCCGGCGCAGGGCCGGTTCCTCATCAGGGTCGTCGATGCGCTGCTGCAGCTCCGGGTCGGCGGCGAGGTGTTTGACGGCGGCTCCGCCGGGCGCGAGGTTGCCGCGCAGGACGGCGACGCCTCCCTCCGTCGAGACGGGGTCGGCGGGGTGCGGATCACCTGGGTGTCGTGGGTGTGCGTATCGGCGAAGTAGGCGCCGGACCCGGCCGCCCGCGGCCGGCTCCTCCCGGCCGGCTCCTCCCCTGGCGTCTCCGGCGGCCTTCTGCGCGCCGGCGTCTTCCCCGACGGCACGGGCGCCGGCCTCCCCGCCCTCACCCCCGCCCTCACCGCGCGGGTGGGCGGCACCGTCCCCGCCCTCTGAAAGACTCTCCACCATGGATCCGACACCCGATCAGGCCGCATCTGCGGTGGAACGCCACGACCGTCCGCTCGGCACCCGGACCGACGGCGACCGGCAGCCGCAGCAATCCGGCGCCGCCCACCCGGACACCGCCCACCCGGACGCTGTCGACGCCTGCACCGGCCGGCCCGGCCCCGCCCACCGGGAGGGAACGCGGTGACCGACCACTGGACCAACCCCGCGTACGTCCCGACCTACGACATGCTGCTGGAGCTGGAGAAGCACCTCGACGCCCTGCGGCAGGCAGGCCCCGGCAACGGCGTCGACCCGCGCGGGAGCGCCGCCATGCACGCGATCCGGTTCGCCGCAGCCATCCTCCGGCCCGTCGTACCCGGCACGGCGGCACCGCCCTTCACCGAAGACACCGCCCGGTTGCTGTGGCTGATCGCCAACTGGCGCGACGCCGCTCTGGATCTCGGCGAGTTCGCACCCACCGCCCCCACTGGCCCCGCCGGCCCCACGCTGCGGGTCATCCCCGGCGGGAAGGGCGCATAGATCGCCTACGTCACCGTCGGTGACGGTGACGGTGACGGTGACGGACACCGGAGACACCCGGCCTCCTCCTGGCCCGGTGTCTCCGGTGTCCGGCATGCGAGGTCAATCGCTCTGTGCCGGTTTCCAGTTGTAGAGGCGAGGGCTGGCCCCGCCCTCGTGGAAGCCGACACCCGCGAGCTTCTCCGGGTTGTAGAGCCACGTCACCGCGCTGGAGCCGAGGCCGACGTACCAGGCCTGGTCGATCAGCCGGGCGGACATGGCGTGCAGCCCGTCCACCGCCGTGGGGCTGGTGGCGTCCGCGGCCTTCCGGAACGCCGCGGTGAGGGCGGGGTCGGCACTACGGTAGGGGTTGCGCTTGCTGCGTTCGGCGAAGTTGTTGACCAGGGCGGTGTAGGGCGGGGTGCCCTGGACGGGCATGACCACGGCGGGGTACGCCTGGCTGGCCAGGCTCTGCAGGTACTCGTCGTACGGCTTGACGATGTTCTCGACCTTGACGCCGATCGCGGCCCACTCGGCGATGACCGGCTGCAGGACGGCGTCGGACTTGAAGCTCCGGGTGGACAGCACCTGCAGGGTGAAGCCGTTCGGGTAGCCGGCCTGGGCGAGGAGCTGCTTCGCCCTGGCGACGTCGTGGGGGTAGGCGTCGTCGAGGGCCGGGTCGTAGCCGGGGGCGCCCGGCGGGACGATCTGGGCGGTGGACCGTCCGGCGCCGCCGAAGAAGGCGGTGTTGATCGCGGCGCGGTCGACGGCGTGGTTCAGGGCGCGCCTGACCCGGACGTCCCCGAGCGCGCGCACCCGGGATCCTCCGCGGTCGAGCAGGTTGACCAGGTACTGGACGTCCTGGCCCCGGACGGAGGCCGGTCCGGCCTGTCCGGTGCGCCGGAGGGGCGTGGAGGGGCCGGCGGCGACGTCGACCCGGCCGGCCGCGAGGGCGTCGTACCCGGCGTCGATGTCGGGGACGACCTCGAAGACGGCGTCGGCGAAGGGGTAGGAGCCCTGGTCCCAGTAGCCCTTCCTGCGGTGGAAGACGTACCGGGTGCCGGGGGTGCTGGCGGCGGCGTCGTAGGTGTAGGGCCCGGAGCCGTCCATGGTGGAGGCCAGGGCCTCGGGGATGACGAGGCGCTCGGGGTTGATGATCATCCCGGTGCAGCCCGCGAGGACGGCCGGCAGGTCCGGGTACGGCTGGCGCAGGGTGATGGCGCCCCCGGCCGCCCCCTCGGTCCTGATCGACTCGACCGATGCGGCGAAGTTCGCGGTGGCGGCACCGGCCGAGGCACTGGCCCGGTCCAGGTTCCGCTTGACCGCCTCGGCGTCCAGCCGCGTCCCGTCGGCGAACGTGACGTCGGTGCGCAGCGAGAGGGTGAACCGGACCGGACTCTCGTAGCGCCAGGAGTCGGCGAGGGCAGGCTGGAAGGAACCGTCGGGCGCGAGGCGCAGCAGGGTGTCGTAGGTGGCCCCCAGGATGGTCTGGTCCTGGCCGCCGGTGCAGGAGTAGGGGTCGAGGTCGGGCAGTGCGCTCGGTGTGGCGATGGTGATCGTCCGGCCGGCGGCCCCGGACGAGAGGGCGTCGGAACTGCTGCAGGCGCTGCAGGCCAGTGCCGTGGAGAGGCAGAACGCGGCGGCAAGGTGTCTTCGGAGTGCGGGCGGCATCGTGTCCTTCGTCTTCCGTGCAGGGCGGGTCACACACCGGGCGGGGGGTGGGGTTGTGCGCAGCACGGCGCGTCGGATCCCGGCTCCGGGCTCCGCTGCGGGCTGTGGACTGCGGGCTGTACGGCGGGCGAACGGCCGGGGCGGAGCCTCGGTCCTGCGAAGGCGCGGGGGGGGGCGCGGGGGCACCGGCCGGTCGGCGACCGGTGCGGGGAGGCAGCCGTACCGCCGGGCCGGCCGCAGGCCGACGGTACGGCTGCCCGTGGAGGGTGCCCGTGGAAGGCAGCAGGTCCTGCCTTTCGGGCAGCCCGGCCGCGCTGCTCACGGGAACAGCGGCGGCCGGATGCGGAGCGCTTCCCCGGGCCCGCCGCAACGGGCACCGGCGACGGGCGGGGACTACGGGCGGGACTACGGACGGGGCCAGGGACGGGGGCAGGGACAGGGCCGTCGTGCGCCTTCTCCGGATCACCCCCGTGGCGCTCCGCGGGAACGCCGTCCTGGTGCCTACTGCGCCTGGATCGCCTTCAGGAAGGCGATCCTGCCCTCATCGGCGTGCCGGCGAAGGACGTTCGTCTGCATGTCGGGGTGGTGTTCGGCGTTGGGCTCGGGAACCAGGGGGTTTCCGGTCCAGGACATCAGCCGGCAGACGCGGTGCTGGATGAGCCAGCCGCGATCGGTCCGGACGAGCTCGTCGTCGTACCAGCCCGTCCCTTCCCACGACGGGCCGCCGTCGGCCGATTCGCGCACGAGGAGCCAGTTGCCGTAGCTGAACGCGTGGGCCTTGTCGCCGTCGACGTGCACCACGTGGCCCATCATCGTGTGCTGGTGGCCGTCGAGCCCTGCGTGGAACTCGGCGAAGGAGCGCTTGAAATTGGCGAGACCCGACCACGCGGACCCGGCCGGACCGAATTCCGCCGTCACGTCCTCCGCAAAGATGCGGTCGAACAGGTCCCACTGGTGGGCGTCGAGCGCGAACCCGTAGAGATTCAGGACCTCGATGATCGCTGCCTTGTCGTGTTCGACCATGCTCGTGCTCCTTGTCCTTGAAGCTGCCGGTGGGTGGGAACAACCACTCGCAGCGCAATCGTTCATTTGTCGCGCCAGGACGCGTCCGCATCGGGAGCCTGCCCCGGCGCCGGCCGCGCAGGTGGCGCGCGGTGTCAGGCGGGAGGCGCGGCCCGGAGGAACGCCGCTTCGCCCGTCGACGAGGCACGCTCCGCGGCTCCGTGCCGGTGGCCGCGGTGGTGGCTGCGGCGGCACGTCCCGGCGTGCGTGCGGCATCGGTCAGGGGTCGGCCGGCGATGACGGCACTGCCTTCCGCCGGCCCCGACAGGGCCGCGTCCGAAATCGGCTCCCGCCGCACCCGGCCACGGCACGGGGCCGACGGAAGGGGTGGCGGGTATGGGCACCATCATCAGGAGCCACAGAAAGACTGTCAACACTCTTCGCCGCATCGGGCAATCAAGCACCGCCCTCCCGAAGCCGGGGGGCGAGGCCGGCGACGCGCCCCGGCGCGATGGGCTCCCTGCGCCGCCACAGTCCCATGACGGTCCTCACCTCGAACGACTCAGCCAGGAGAGCTCGATCTCCGGATGGATCGCTACCGGGCCTCACGGGTTCACAGCGGGCCAACCTCAGCGAAATCCGGTCGAAATGTTGACACTTAACTGTGAACCCTCCTACGGTGCCCATAACGGCAACCTCGTCCGCCGGGCACGCAAGGGCCCGACGGCGACGGCTCGCACCAGGTCCACGACAGAGAGCTCACTGCGCCGCACGGCGCCGCGCGAACCCGGTCGGCACCGTCACCGTCCGCTGCGGCCACCTCCGCCCCGGAACCGTGCGGGCCGAACCATCGGCGCTCCGGCCGCCCGCCCGCGGCCGGTCGCCGACAGCCGCCACCACAAGCGCCCGGCCCGCCGCCCGGCCAGAATCCGTTCCAGGGCAACCGTCCACCACCGTCGCCCGAGCCGCGTCGATGACAGCGTCCGGTTGCCGACAGCGCCGCCGGGGTGATCCCCGGCAGGGCCGGAGCAGCCCTCGATCAGCACGAACACCATTACAGGAGACAACGACGATGGCTTCGACCCAAGACACCTCCGACAGGCTGGCGACGATCCTCGAAAAGGTGCGCGCGCTCGGGCCCACCCTGCGGGAGCGCGCGCTCGCCGCGGAACGCGCGGGCCGTCATTCGGACGAGACCATCGCCGACCTCGACGCCACCGGCGCCTTCGACATCGGCAGTCCCGCCGAGTTCGGCGGCTACGAGCTGACCGTCCTGCAGCAGCTCGACGTCATCTCCGAGGTGTCCAAGTGGGACGGCTCGTGCGGGTGGAGCGTCTGGGCGGGAGCCTCGACAAACTGGATCCCCGCCGGTTCAGGTGCTCGCGTCGTCGAAGAGGTCTACGGGCCCGAATGGGTGGGACCGCGGGTCGCCGGTTCGAGCCACTTCCCGGCCTCCCGGGGGCGTGCGAAGCGGACCGAGGGCGGCTGGATCGTCTCCGGCGGCCCCTGGACCTTCGGGAGCGACTCGCTCTGGGCGCCCTTCACGAACCTCGGCTGCATCGCCGACGACGGTGAGGGCCCCTACCTGGTGGGCCTCCAGGTGCCGCGCGACGAACTCCGGTTCCTCGACGACTGGCAGGTCGCCGGCATGTGCGCCACCGGCAGCGTCTCCATCACCCTCGCCGGGGACGAGCTCTTCGTCCCGGAGCACCGCGGCGTCGACTTCCGCCACATCGTCGACGGGAGCATCGACAGCGGCCTCAAGGGCGATCTCTGGAAGGTGCCCTCGCTCGGCTGGGCCTTCAGCACCATGGCGGGCATGTCGATCGGCCTCGCCCAGGGCGCGCTGGACCGTTTCCTCGAACGCTCCGCCGGCCGGCCCGTCCGCGGCACCACCTACAGGAACCAGCTCGAAGCGCCCCTCACGCACCTGATGCTCGCCGAGGTCCACTCCAAGATCCAGTCGGCGACCCTGATGACCCGCGCCAACGCCGAGGAGACCGACCGGCTCGGCGCGCTCGCCGCGGCCGGCACGCCGGCCGATCCGGCGTACATGCAGCTCTTCAGCGCACGGGTCCTCGTCGAGACCGCCTACGCGGCCAAGTGGTGCGCGGAGGCGATCGAGCTGCTCCAGCGGAACTCCGGCTCGACCGCGATCATGGAGAGCGAGCCGATCCAGCGGGCCTGGCGCGACGCGCGCGTCATCACCCTGCACGGCGCGCTGAACCTCGAAGCCCTCTCCGAGAACTACGGACGGCTGATGGCCGGAGCCCAGCCGCACAAGGTCGCGGGGATCACCACGCTGGACCGCTTCGCCCCCGCCGCGCCGAACAAGGCCGGCTGAGGGCCGCAGAACGGCGCCTGCGCACATCCCGACGGGGCCTTCGTCCGGCACGCCACGAGCGCGCCGGGTGAAGGTCCCGTCCAGGATCCGGATCGCGGCGCCCGCGAAGGCCGGGCATCCGCCGCAGGACCGCGGCAGGACCGTGGCCTGCCGGTCAGGACGGTCAGGACGGTCAGGGGACCGCAGAACGGCCCGCTTCCGGCCCGCCCCTCACGGCCCTCGCCCGCCCGGTGCGGACGGACCGGCCCCGTCGGCGGCTCAGGCGTGAGCGGCAGGCCGGTGGTCGGGGATGCCGCCCGGGGCCCGGTCGGAAGTCCGGTCGGAGGTGCGGTCGGGGGTGCTGAGGTAGGCGATCGCCATCTCGCCGAGTTCGTCCGCGTACCGGCGCAGGGCGGCCTCGCCGGTAGGGCGGTCGGGGTGGAGGGACGTGTGGAAGCAGGCGCCGAGGATGACCCGGGCCACGGTGTCCAGGGCCGCCTGCGGGTCCGAGCGGCGGATCCGGCCCGCGTAGGGGGTCGCCGCTTCGAGCAGGAAGCGCTGGATCTCCGTGATGGTGCGGGCCCCGCGGTCCAGGGCGCCGGTTCCCCGCGCGCGCAGCAGTTCGGGGAAGAGCTTGCTGTTGTCGGCGAAGGACTGCAGCAGTGCCTGCGCATAGGCGTCGATGACGCCGGAGAGCGACGGATCGGCCTCGCGCAGCTGCGCGGCCACGTACTCCTCGCGCTGCTCCAGCATCCGCTCGGTCAGCGCGGAGATCAGCTGTTCCTTGTCTTCGAAGCGGCGGTAGATCGTGCCGACCGAGACGCCGGCGCGGGCCGCGACACCGGTGATCGTCATCTCCTCCAGGCCGACCGTGGAAGCGAGCTCCTCGGCCGCCTGCAGTACGCGAGCCAGTGTCGCGGCGCTGCGCGCCTGCCGGGGTTCCCGGTAGTGCGCTCGGCGGTTCGGCTCATCAGTCATGTGCTGCATCGTATCGGCGGCGATCCTCGCAACCGCCCTTGACAAGCGGTGCACCGGCGAACCTACTATCGTGAATGTAGATTCACATTCACATTTAAAGGAGATCATGGAATGACCACGAACCAGTCCTCCCTGCCCGTGACCGTGACGCTGGAGTCGGGACCGGCCGGCAACGAGAGCATCGACGACTTCGAGCTCTTCTACTCCCGCCGCGCCATGGCCCGCCTCAGGACGCGGCTGGGACGCCAGGGCCTGCTCGACCTCCTGGCCGCCGACATCGAGGAGGGCAACGCCTTCCTGCGGGAGAGCGCCCTCGCCTCCGACGGCAGCTTCCGGGGAGGGACGACGGTGCTCACGACGCGAGGCCTCACCTCGGGCGAGTTCCTGGGCTGGATGGACAAGGCCTTCGCCGACGAGGACATCCTGCTCGCCGCGCACCCGGAGCACTACTCGATCACCAACCAGGCGGACGGCTCGGTCCACGTGGTGGAGAACATCGGCCCCCACACCTGTTCCTTCTACCTGGGCGGCTGGGGCACCGAGGCGATGGCGTGGGCCGCGGACGCGGCCGAACGCCTCCCGGAGGCCGAGTTCCCCCACAAGCAGGCCACGAACCTCTTCCTCGCCGACCACACGGTCATCGGGCGGGTGCTGATCCAGTTCGGCGACACGGCGGCCGGCTTCACCTCCAGCCTGTCCGTCTACGTGCCCAGCGCGTGCCCCGAGGACATCCTGGAGCACCACCTCCGGCACTTCGCCGTCGAGTTCCGGAACTGGATCGTCGCCGCGGCGGCGGCCCGCGCCTGAACCGCACGGGGACAACCGCGGATGCCCGTTGCCGGCGCGGGCCTCCGGCGAGGACGTCGGGCCGCTCCGGCAACGGGGCCGGACGGCCCGACGATCGGCCGACGCCCGGACGGCTCGGCCCTGCGGTGGTGATCTCGCAGGGCCGAGCCGTCCGGACGAACGGTGCCGGCCGGGCCCCCCCCCGGGACGCGGCCCCGGGGGGGTGGCCAACCCGCAGGGCCGAGCCGTCCGGACGAACGGTGCCGGCAGTGCACACGCCGTCGCCCCGGGGCCGCGGTCCCGCGGCCAGGCCCGCCCTGGAGCCGCCCGCCGGAAGACCGGGCCCTGCCGGTCGCGGCCTCCTCGCGGAGCGACCTGACGCGGCGGCAGATCGCCCCGCTGTCCGGCGTGTCCGGGTCACGGCCCCGAAGCCGCGCCAACGGACGCCGCCCCGCCCCGCTCCGGGGCGGAGCGGGGCGGGGCGGGGCGGGGCGGGGCGCGTGCAGGTGAACCTGTGCCGGGACGACGTTCAGTCCGCCTCTGCGGCACTCCCGGCCGTGAAGGCGGCGAATTCCGTCCGGGTGAACTGCTCGAAGGTCGTCGGGCGCCGGCCGAGGAGCCATGTCAGCACGTTGGGGTTCCCGATGAAGTCATGGCTGCTGTAGCGGCTGCTGATCGCCCGCAGGAGCCGGGCCTGGTACGGGAATTCGGCGGGGTTGTCGGTGCCGAGGGCCGCTTCGAGGAACACCTCGGAGGAGATCTGCTCGGCGACGACCTCGCGGCCCGTCACCTCCGCTATGACGTTCGCGAGGTCGTGGGCCGTGTAACGCCCGGGCGCGACCAGCTCGTACGTGGCGCCCGCGTGGCGGTCGCTCTCCAGGAGGACGGCTGCGGCCACCTCGGCCACATCACCCACGTGCACCATCGACTGGTGGCGGTCGAGCGCCCAGGAGAGCAGGAAGACGCCCTTCTCGAAGGCGGGCTTGAGCCGGTGCCGCAACATGTAGTTGGCGGGCTGGAGGACGGTGAACTCCATCCCCGAGGAGACGAGGTGCTCTTCGAGGTCCCGCTTGATCTCGTGCTGGACGAGGTCGGTGATGATCGCGTGGAGCACCGAGCTGAGGACGAAGTGCCGCACGCCGGCCGCCCGGGCGGCATCGACGGCGGCGATGCCCATGGCCCGTTCCCGGGGGTGGAGGGCCGGCCCGACGTAGTAGACCTTCTCGACGCCGTGCATGGCGCGCGCCAGGACGTCCGGGTCGCCGATGTCTCCGACGACGACGTCGGTGACGCCGATCCCGCGGAGCGTCCGAGCCGACTCGTCGGAGCGGACACAGGCGCGAAGCTCGGCTCCGGCCGCCAGGAGGCGCGGGATCAGCAGCTTGCCCTGATTGCCGTTCGCCGCTGTCACGAGTATCACGTGTCGTCTCCTTCGTACGGTGTGCCGGCCCTGGACGCAGCCGGCCTTGCGGGTCACGCGGCGCCGCCCCCACGGGAACCGGCCCGTGGGGTACGGACGCGGACCTCCGGGGCGTTGCCGAGGCGCTCGCCGAACCGGTGCGGCCGCTCGGTCGTGACGACTGCGCGGTGCCGCGACGATCGGTGCGGGCACCCGACAGGTCCCACCGCACAGCCTTCCGGCTGCGCCGCTTCTCGTCGACAGTTCGTCACCGGCGGGTCGGCCGGGGTCACTGCTGCGCCGGAGCGGGCCGGGGCCACGGGGCCGAGCGGCCCCGCGAGCCAAATAGACCTAACCATTAGGCATGTAAAGCCAGCATGCGATCTGCGGCCGGTTCCGTCAAGCCGTCCGGGCCCTCCGGACCGCCCGCCGGACCCCCCGCCGGACCTCCCGCCCGGCCCGCCGGACCTCCTGCCCGACCCCCGGCCGGGGTATCGGAAGTATCCGTTAGGCTCCGTTCATGGCCCTACCTGCCCACCGAACCCGCGCCGAAGATGTCGTGGCCTACGTCGAGGACGCGATCGAGAAGCGCGGACTGCGCCCCGGTGACCGCATCGGCACCCGGGCCGACCTGCGCGAGCAGACCGGCGTCGCGAAGGCCACGGTCAACGAGGCGATCCGGCTGCTGCAGGAACGGCGACGGATCGCGGTCCGGCCCGGTCCGGGCGGGGGGATGTTCGTCGCGGCGACCGACCCGGTGGTCCGGCTCGGGCGCACCCTTCTCACCGTGCACGGCGAGCCGCTGGCCGTCGCCGGGGCCATCGAGGTCCGCGAGCAGCTGGAGCCGCTCGTCGCCGCGCACGCGGCACAGCACCGCTCGGCCAAGGACGCGCGCGAGCTCAGGTCGCTGATCACCGCGATGAGGAAGAACCTCGACGACGTGTCCCGGTTCGTCTCGCTCAACTGGGACCTGCATCTCCGCATCGCGGCGATCTCCCCGAACGCCGTCCTGAGGGGCACCTACGTGGGCCTCTACGAGTTCGTCAACCACGTGTCGCTGGTGAACCCCCAGCCCCGCGACAACGACTACCTGGCACAGCGGCTGCAGGTCCACAGCGACCTGGTCGCCGCCATCACCGCCGGCGACGTCACCGCCGCCCGGCACGCCGCGGAGGCGCACCGCCACTCGGGCTGAGCCCCGGCCGTCACGGGCCCCGCCTCCGATCCCGCCTCCCGCGCCTCACGCCTCGGTCGCCGTCGGCCGGCGACGACCGCCGGGCCGCTCCCCCACCGCGCCCTCCGCACCGCCGCACGGCCTCCACCGGCATGCCCACCCGGCGGAACCGGCCGCCCCGCGCGGCGGCGGATCGGGCGCGCTCCAGGCGCGCTCCACGCGCGCGCCGGCGTGCCCGCCGCGGCCGCGAACGCCCGGCTATCGGACCTAACCATTAGGTTTTGATCACCATCCTGAAACGTAAACGCCATCGGGCCGCAAAACCCTTGACACGCCCATCGGCTCGATGGAGGGTACGGCCTATTGGTTCGGTCCATTTGTCTCAGGATTCAGTCACGGAGCCGGTGCGGACAGCCCGGGGACCGAACCCGTTCGCAGCGTCAGATCCCTGCCCTCACAGCCCCACAGGAGTGTGCACGATGCTCGCAAAGTCCAGTGTTTCGAGACGTGGCGGAGTCGCCCGCGGAAGTCGCTCGAACCGTCGCAACGCCTGGCGCACCGCCGCGGCCTGCCTCTCGGCGGTGGCCCTCGTGTCGGTCACGGCCTGCGGCTCCTCCGGCTCGGCCACCTCGTCGGGCCCGGCCGCCGCGGGATCGGGGCAGGAGGCGAACGTCGATGCGGCGAAGGCGGCACTCGCGCGTTACACCGTCCCGCCGACCACCTTCCCGGTGACCGAGGCGCTGGCGCAGAAGCTCCCCGCCGGCAAGAAGTTCGTCTATCTGCAGTGCGCGACGCCCGTCTGCGCCCTGGTGGGCACGTTCGTGCAGCAGGCGGTCAAGGGGCTGGGCGCGACGCTGACGGTGGTGAACGCCGGTGCGACCGCGCAGACGGCGCAGGCCGCCGCGTCGAGCGTGTCCGCGCTGAAGCCGGACGCCGTCATCCTCGGCGCGATCGACCCGGCCCTGTTCGGCGGCGGCCTGAAGAAGCTCTCCGACTCCGGCACCAAGGTGGTCTCCCTCCAGATCGCCAAGGACGTGAAGCCGTACGGCATCACGTTCAACTACCTGGGTGCGGACCTGAGCCAGCGCAACGGCAAGCTGCTGGCCGACTGGGTGATCGCCAAGAAGGGCGCGAAGACCGAGACGGTCATCTACACCCTGCCCGCCCTCGACATCTCGGCCCCGGTGCAGAAGGCCTTCCAGAACGAGATGAAGACCAACTGCCCGTCGTGCAAGGTGCGCGTGGTGCCCGTCGACGTGAGCACCATCGGGACGACGGCTCCGCGCACCGTCGTGACCGACCTGCAGGCCCACCCGGACACGAAGGCCGCGGTGTTCGTGAGCCTCTCCGCCGCCGGAGGGCTGCCGGCGGCGCTGAAGGCCGCCGGGCTGTCCGTCACGACCGTCGGCTTCGGACCCACTGCCGGCAACCTGCAGGACATCAAGGACGGCGCGCTGACCGCCGCACTGAACATCGACTTCCCGGTGTCGACGTGGACGGCCGTCGACGCGACCGCCCGCCTGCTCGGCGGTGGCCAACCCACCGCGGGCGAGCAGGCCGGCGAGGTGCCCGAGCAGTTCCTGGAGCAGAAGGACATCACCTTCGACCCCACCCACGGCTGGTCGGCGTTCCCCGACTACGCCCAGCAGTTCGCCAAGCTGTGGCAGGTGTCCTAGTGGCAGGTTCCACGGCACCCCTGCTCCGGATCGAGGGCATGTCGAAGACGTTCCCGGGCCTCAAGGCCCTGGACGGCGTGTCGCTGGAGGTCCGTCCGGGGGAGATCGTCGCGGTGCTGGGGCACAACGGCTCGGGCAAGTCGACCCTCGTCAAGATCCTGGCCGGCGTGCACCAGGCCGATCCCGGGACCGTCGTCGAGGTCCGTGACGCCGAGGGCGGACTGGTGGGCGGCGCGGCAGCCCGCGAGGGCCTGCACTTCATCCACCAGGACCTCGGTCTGGCCGACATCCTGACGACGGTGGAGAACCTCGGGCTGGGCGCGTCGGCCCGCGGACGGGCGTTCGCGCCCGTCCGCGGGGCCGCCGAGCGGCGCCGCGCCGAGCAGCTCCTCGCCCGGTTCGGCACCGACCTCGACGTCACCCTCCCGGTGGGAAAGCTGTCGCCCGCACAGCGGGCGATCGTCGCGATCGCCCGGGCCCTGGACGGCTGGACCCGCCCGGACAACGTCCTGCTGCTCGACGAACCCACGACGGCGCTGCACGGCGACGAGGTGCAGGTGCTGTTCAAGGCGATCCGGCGGGTCGCCGCGTCCGGGGCCGGGGTCGTCTTCATCTCCCACCGGCTCGACGAGGTACTCGAACTCGCCGACCGCGTCGTGGTCCTGCGCGACGGGCGGGTGGTCGCCGAACAGCCCACCGCCGAACTCGACCACGACGCGATCGTGACGCTCATCGCCGGCCGCGAGATCGCCGGAACGACCGTGGAGCCCCAGGCCACGGGCGGCGAGCCGGTGCTGACCGTGACCGGCATCAGCGGCCCGGAGATCAGCGACTTCTCGCTGACCCTGCGCGCCGGGGAGATCGTCGGCATCAGCGGCATCCTGGGGTCGGGACGCGAGCAGCTCGCGCCGATGCTGTTCGGGGCCGAGCACCGGTCCGGCGGCCGGGTGGAGGTCGACGGGCAGGAACTCGTCCCGGACGACACCCGGGCGGCGATCGAGAGCGGAATGGCCTACGTACCGGCCGACCGCCGCCGTCACGGCGCGGTCATGGAGATGAGCGTCCGGGAGAACCTGACGCTGCCTCTGATGCGCCCGCTGCGGCGGGCCTTCGGCCGCCTGGACATGCGGGCCGAACGGGCACTGACCCGCTCGTGGATGCGGACCGTCGGGCTGCGCCCGCCCAATCCCGAGCAGCCGCTGAAGCTCTTCAGCGGCGGCAACCAGCAGAAGGTCGTGCTGGCCAAGTGGCTGCGCGTCCGTCCCCGCGTGCTCCTGCTCGACGAGCCCACCCAGGGTGTCGACGTGGGCGCCATCGCGGCCATCTACGAGTTGGTCCTGGCCGCGCGACGCGACGGGACCGCCGTCCTGCTGTGCTCCTCGGACACCAAGGAGCTCGTGTCCCTGTGCGACCGCGTCCTGGTGTTCAAGGACGGCCGGGTGGTCAGCGAGGTCCCGCGCGAGTCCCTGACCGAAGAACGGCTGATCCGCGACGAGTTGGGACTCGGGACGACCGGAAGCCGCACCGGAACGAGCGGACCGGAGTGAGGAAGATGCAGACAACCGATATCACCGTGAATCCCGCACACGCGGCGGACGGCACGCCGCCCGAGAGGACGCACGAGGTGCACGGGGTGCGCCGGTCGGCGCGGTTGCGGCGGGCGATGGCGTTCCGCAACGTCTCCGCGCTCTACCTGCTCGCGTTCATGGTCGCGGTGTTCGCCCTGTGGGTGCCGGACACGTTCCTGACCACCGGCACCTGGCGGTCCCTGCTCTCCGACCAGGCGGTCACCTGCCTGGTCGCGGTCGGCCTGGTCGTCCCCACCGCGGCCGGCGTGATCGACCTCGCGATCGGCGCCCAGGTCGGACTCGGAGCGATCCTCGTCGCCCGACTGCTCGTCGGCCACGTCCCGATCCCCGTCGCCATCGTGCTGTCCGTCCTCGCCGGCGCCGCCGTGGGACTCTTCTCCTGGCTGATGATCACCCGCGCCCGGATCCCCTCGTTCATCGCCACCCTGGCCGTCGGATCCCTCCTCGCCGCAGCCATCGCCTGGATCTCCAGCAGCCAGCAGATCGTCAACCTGCCCCCCGGCTTCTCCGAACTCGGCACCGGCCAACTCCTCGGCATCACCTACCCCGTCTACCTCATGCTCGCCGTCGCCGCACTGCTCTGGTACGTCCTCGAACGCACACCCGCCGGCCGCCGTATCCACGCCACCGGCGGCAATCCCCGGGCCGCCGCCCTGGTCGGCGTGCGCCCCTCCCGGGTCGTCCTGTTCGCACTGATCACCTCCGGAGCCGTCGCCGGACTGGCCGGACTGCTGCTGACCTCCCAGCTCTCCACCGGCGACCCCACCGTCGGCCCCGGCTACCTGCTCCCCGTGATCGCCGCCGTCTTCCTCGGCTCCACCCAGTTCCGCGGCGGCCGCTTCAACATCTGGGGCACCGTGGTCGCCGCCTACACCCTCGCCGTCGGAGTCAAGGGCCTCCAACTGGCCGGCCTCCCCGTCTGGATCCCCGACCTCTTCAACGGCACCGCCCTCCTCGCCGCCGTCGGCCTGGCCGCCTGGCGGAGGACGCCCGGCACCCGCAGGATCGGACCGGGTCTCCTACGGCGTGCACAGCCCACCACCCGATAAACCGGCAAGAAGCCGGACGCGGGCGCCCCGGGCCCACCGGGGGGTCCGCGACCGGCAGAGCGACCGAACGCGGGTTTGATGGGGGCCGGGTTCCCACCGGGGGGCAACCCCCCCCCCCCACACACCCCCCCCGCCCCCCGCCCCCCCCCCCCCCGGCCCCCCGGGGGGCCCCGCGACGGCAAGAGCTACCGAACGAGGTTTTCATGGTCAAGGCCGTCGATTCCGCACTGTTCCGCGAAACGCTGGGACACTACCCGACCGGAGTCGCCGTGGTCACAGCGGTGGCCGAGGACGGCAACCCCGCCGGCATGGTCGTCGGAACGTTCTCCTCGGTCTCCCTGGACCCACCGATGGTCGCGTTCTTCCCGGCCGTCAGTTCCGGGAGCTTCCAGCACCTCCGGACCGCCAAGGCGTTCTGCGTCAACGTCCTGGCAGCCGATCAGGAGGCGCTGTGCCGCCGCATGGCGACCGGCGGAGCGGGCAAGTTCGACGGAGTGCGCTGGCGGCCCGGGCCGCTCGGGTCGCCCATCCTGGAGGACGCCGTGTCCTGGATCGAGTGCACGTACGAGGACGTCCGGGAGGCGGGCGACCACTTCATCGTCCTCGGGCTCGTCCACGAACTGGCCGTCCAGCGGTCGACGCTCCCGCTGCTGTTCTTCCAGGGCGGCTACGGGCGGTTCTCCCCGGGGTCCTTCCTCGCCACTCCGGATCCCGATCTGATCCAGGCGGCGCAGCTGGCCGAAACGGTCCGGTCCCAGGTCGAGGAGCTCAGCGCCGAACTCGCGGTCAACTGCGGCGTGCTGGTCAAGATCCGCGGGGACGCCGTGCAGGTGCTCGCCGCGAACCGGGCATCCGTGGCCGAGCCGTTCCCGCTCGGCCACCGCCAGCCGATCATCCCGCCGCTCGGGGCGGCCTTCCTGGTGAACTCGGCCCCGGCGGAGGTCGAGGAGTGGCTGGGGCGTTCCCCGGACGACAGCCCGGACCGCCGCGAGCTCCACCGTGCCCGGCTCGACCAGGTGCGCGAGTGCGGCTACTCCCTCCTCGCCGCCGAGCCGGGACTGCTCGGGCGCCAGCAGGCGGCGCTGTCCGCGTTCGAGCTGTCCGACCGCCTGCCACGGCACGAACGCGCGGTGCAGCAGGCGACGTCCGAGCTGGCCGAACTCTTCTGCCCCGACCTCCGGCCGGGCGAACTCTACGACCTCGCATCGATCGTCGCTCCCGTCCCGACCGACGCGGACCTGCCCCCGATGGCGATCCGGATGACCGGAATGCCCGCCTCCGTGCCGGCGGAGCAGATCGAAGCCTGGGTCGGCAGGCTCAAGCAGGTCGCGGCCGCCGCCGGCGCGGCCATGACCGCTACCCGCAGGTGACCGTCGCAGGCGGCAGCACCGTCCCGACCGGCCCGCCCCGGGCTCTCACCCGGGCTCTCACCCGGTCGGCCGCCTCCGGAGGGTGATCGACAGCGGGAGACGTGCTCCGGCTCCGCCGCCGTGCGGCACGGCGGGAAGCACGGGCCCGGACGGGGACCGGCCCCGGAGGCTCCGGCCGGCGGACCCGTCCGGCCTCCGGCCCGGCAGCTCAGGCAGGCCCGGCAGCGTGGTGCATCGGCCCGGCAGCGTGCGGTGCATGCTGCCGGGCCGAGCTGTCGCGGCACCCCGGCGCCCGCCGACACGGGCCGGCCGCCGGGAAGGATCCCCGCTCCCGGCGGCCCCCGCGGGGGCCGCCGGGTCACCGCGCCCGGGCCGGCGTCAGCCGGTGGCGAGCTGGAAGGACTGGGCGCCGGTGCCGTTGCAGGTCCACTGCTGGACGAGGGCTCCGTCCGCGGTGGAGGCGCCGGGGATGTCCAGGCACTTGCCGCTGCTGCGGGAGACGAAGCGGTAGCTGCCGTCGGACTGGCGCACCGGCTGCCACTGCTGGTTGGCGCCGGAGTTGCGGGCCCAGGTGGTGAGCTTGGTCCCGTCGGCCGTCGAGGAGTTCGGGAGGTCGACGACCTGCTGGTTGCCGGCGGCGTTGCGGTTGGTGATCACGTAGTAGCCGCTGTCGGTGGCGCTGAACTGCCACTGCTGGTTGGCCTGGCCGTTCCCGCAGGTCCACTGCAGGATCGGGGTTCCGTTGGCCGTCCCGGCGCCCGACGCGTCCACGCACTTGCCCGAGTTGGTGTTGACCAGCCGGTACCAGGCCGCGGTGTCCACCGGGCCGGACGGGACCGAACCCCCGAGCGGGTCGAGGGTGATGGACGCCTGCTGCGGGTTGCCGTCGTGCACCAGCGACTCGTGGTTGCCGACGTCGTCGAAGGCGAAGGCGTAGGCGTTGCCGTCGGCCATCTGCGCGTGCAGGGCCCGGGCGTAGTGGTTGGTGACGGCGTCCTGGTAGAAGCCCGCGGCGCTGCTGTCGGGCTGGTTGGGGTTGGTGAGCAGCGTGGAGCGGTTGTACCCGGCGCACAGCGTGCGGGAGATCGGGCCGCGCACCAGGTCGTTGGGGGCGTCCAGCAGCTTGTAGCAGCCGAAGATGCTGTCCGAGTCGGGCTTCTGGAAGGAGGTGACGACCGCCCCGGAGCTGTTGGTGAAGTTCATGGTGTTGCCGGAGACCCGTCCGAAGTACTTCGTGTTCGGCTGGTCGGTGAAGGGCGTGACCGTCAGCGTCGAGCTGCTGTACTTCGACCACACGCGGTTGACGTAGTCGTCCATGACGGTGCTCGGCAGGGCGCCGGACTCGATGCCGTGGCCGGGGTTGACGGCGCGCAGCACCGTGCCGTCCGAGCGCGTCTGGATGAGGCCGGCCCAGCCGCCTGGCTGGTTCCGCAGGGAGTTGAAGAAGGCGTTGTAACCGCCCTGCTTCAGCTGGCCGGTGGACTTGGTGCTGCCGTCGGCCGCCTTGACGCCCACGGTGTACGGGAGCGAGAACATGTCGACCTGGGTGCTGTTGATCCACAGCCCGGAGTCGTTGAGGGTGTACTCGGTCCAGTCGAACAGGATGTTGTGGTTCGGATCGCTCGGGTTCTGCACGGCGGGCTGCACGAGCCCCCCGGTGGTCAGGCTGAAGACCAGCTTCTGACCGAAGGAGAAGTAGATCCGGCCGGAGAACTTCGGGATCCGGATCGTGGCGGTCTGGCCGTTCGCCGGCCCGGCGATCGACGCGTCCGGTGCCGGGGTCGGGGGGTTGCCGCCGGCCGGCCAGGCGTGGAAGGTGCCGTTGCCGTCGGCCCAGCCCTGCCGGCCCGTGGACAGCTGGGTGCCCAGGTCGTAGATGTAGAGCGGCTCGCTGCGCCCGGAGTTGTTGGTGAAGGTCAGCGGGATCGTGTCGGGTACGGCCGCGTCGGCGGGGGTGGCGATGAGCGCGGTCATTCCTGCGGCGGTGGTGGCCGCGGCGAGGAACAACGCCAGTGACTTCCGTGCCATGAGCACGTGTCTCCTCGTGGTGGGGGATTTTCTGGATCCGGGCGTGCGGGTGCGTGACGACACCGAGGGGGATGTCGGCGGCGCCCGGGCCGTTCTGCGTGCCCGTCCGGCGCTGAGGGGGAGTCGGTGGGCCGCCCTTTCTGAGAGCGCTCTCAGCATCAAGGCCCTGAGCGCGATCTGTCAACGCCTCGGCCGAACCGCCGTCAACCACGGTCCTCCGTCGGGGTGTTCACTCGGCGGCCCGCCGTCGACTCTTCCTGTCGGAAGGATTGACATGCGTGCGAGGTCGACGGTCTGATGTGGTTGATTCCGTTCGACCTCGTGGAGTTATGTTCTTTTTTCTCCGCGAGGACGATCGCGTTCCGCCATCCGGATCGGACACGTACCGAACGCACCTGCCCGCCTCCGCCGCACCCGCCCCGCCGCCGCCGACCCGGCGGCGGGGGCCGGAGCAGGCGCCGTCGCGGCGAGCGGCCCGACCGCCGACGCCCGGGCGCACCCACCCGTCAGCAGTACGCGCATGCCCGCACCCGAAAGGAACTCCCCGTGCTGAAAGGGAAGTCAAGCCGAGCACTGCTCACCCGCTGCGCCCTGGCAGCGACCGTGGCGGCGACCTTCTTCTCCACCGCCCCCGCCGTCCACGCCGCTCCCGCCGCGGCCACCACGTGGACGGTCACCGGACCGTCCGCCGGCTCGCCCACGTCCGCGCAGCTGACGCTGACCGACGGCGCACTGACCTTCGGCGTGTCGAACCAGGGCCGTGCGATCCTGTCGCCGTCCCCGATCGGCATCGAGACCGCCGCGGCCGACCTCACGAGGAACCTGACGTTCACCCGGCGCCAGGACCGCGCGGTCACCGAGGCGTACACGACGACCACCGGCAAGCAGTCCGCACGGCGCACCACGTACAACGAGACGACGCTGTCCTTCACCGGCACCGGCGGGGCCGCGCTGGACGTCGTGGTGCGCACCTCCGACACCGGCGCCGCCTACCGGTACGTGCTGCCCGGCTCGGGTCCGGTGACGGTGCGCCGCGAGGCGTCCTCCTGGAGCGTCCCGGCGTCGGCCGCCGCCTGGCTGGTGCCCCCGCACCGCGAGGACCAGGGGAAGTGGTTCCAGACCACCGCCGGCGGAGCACCCTCGAACAACTACGGCATGCCGGCGCTGTTCCAGGTCGGCGGAACGTACGCGCTGGTGGCCGAGACCGACCTGGACGGCCGCTACGCCGACAGCCGGCTGACCCACTCCGCCGGCTCCGGCACGTACACGACCTCGATCACCGCCGCGCCCGTCACCGGGACTCTGCCGCTGGCCACCCCCTGGCGCACCGCGACCGTCGGCGACCTGGCGACCGTCACCACCTCGACCATCGTCGACGACCTCGCGCCCGCCTCCAGGGTGGCCGACACCTCGTGGATCAGGCCCGGCACCGTCGCCTGGTCCTGGCTGACCGAGCACTCCAGCCCCGGTGACCCGGCCCGCCAGCGCCAGTACATCGACTTCGCCCAGCACAACGGCTGGGAGTACGTCCTGGTCGACGAGGGCTGGCAGTCGAGCTGGGTGCCGGACCTGGTGGCCTACGCCGCGCAGCGCGGGGTGCAGGTCATCCTCTGGTTCAACTCCTCCAACCTGCAGACCGCCCAGCAGCGCGACCAGTGGCTGCCCCTGGTCAAGAGCTGGGGCGTGGCCGGCCTCAAGATCGACTTCAGCTACGAGTACACCCAGCCGACCCTGAAGTGGTACGACGCCGTCCTCGCCCAGACCGCGCAGCAGAAGCTGATGGTGAACTTCCACGGCTCCGCCACCCCGCGCGGCATGCAGCGCACCTGGCCGCAGGTGATGACCGCCGAGGCGGTGTTCGGCGCCGAGCAGCAGCAGAACCGGGCCGTCTTCAACACCTACCTGCCGTTCACCCGCAACGCCGTGTCGAGCACCGACTTCACGCCGGTCGTCTTCAGCCTGGCCAACCGCGACACCACCGACGCCCACGAGCTCGCCACCGCGGTGGTCTTCGAGTCGGGCTGGCAGCACCTCGCGGACAACCCCGAGAGCTACCGGTCCCGGCCCGAGGCCCTGCGCATCCTCGACCAGCTCCCCACCGCGTGGGACGAGACCCGGCTGCTCGGCGGCAGCCCCGGCCAGGAGGCCTACCTGGCGCGGCGCAACGGCGGCCGGTGGTACCTCGGCGGCATCTCGGCGGTCGCGGCGAAGACCTTCCAGTCGCCGCTGGGCTTCCTCGGCGGCGGCCAGTGGCTGCTGGAGACCGTCCGGGACGGCTCCGGGGGGCTGCTCAGGGAGACCAGGGTGGTCACGAACACGGACACGCTGTCGGTTCCCGAGGCGCGCAACGGCGGCTTCGCATCGGTCGTCTGCCCCTACACCAGCGGGATGACGACCTGCGGCACGGCCGACACCGACGGGATCCTCAAGGGCCGGGAGTCCGGCCTGTGCGTCGACGTGCCCGACAACAGCCAGGCCAACGGGACGGCCGTCAAGCTGTGGGACTGCCACGCCGGCGCCAACCAGGCGTGGACCCTGAACCCGTCCGGCCGGCTGTCGGTGTACGAGACGAAGTGCCTGGACGTCAAGGGCGCCGGCACCGCCGACGGGACGGTGGTGCAGATCTACGACTGCAACGGCACCGGCGCCCAGAAGTGGGCGGTCAACGCCGACGGCTCGATCGTCAACACCGGGTCCGGCAAGTGCCTGGGCACGAACGACCACGGCACGGCCAGCGGCACCGGGCTGGCCATCCGAGCCTGCAGCGGCGGCGCCGACCAGAAGTGGGCGCGCGGCGACGTCTCCGCCCCCCTCAAGGGGCAGGAGTCGGGCAGGTGCCTGGACGTGCCGAACGGCAACGACGCCAACGGCACCCGGCCCGCGCTGTGGGACTGCAACAACGGCACCAACCAGCTCTGGACCTCGACGGCCACCAACCAGCTGCGGGTCTTCACCAACGAGTGCCTGGGAGCCGCCGGCGGGGCCACCGCCGACGGGACCGCCGTCGAGATCCGCGACTGCAACGGCTCGGCCGGACAGCAGTGGCGGGTGCGGTCCGACGGCGCGGCCGTGAACGTCGGCTCCGGCAAGTGCCTGGACGCCATTGGGAACGGCACGGCCAACGGCACCCTCGCGGTGCTGTGGACCTGCAACGGCGGCGCCAACCAGAAGTGGGCGCGCGGCTGATCCCCTCGTCCCGCCCGCGGCCGGCGCGTGCAGCGTCCGGCCGCGGGCGGGCCTGGCCCTCCGTCCGTGCGTCCGTGCGTCCGTGCGTCCGAGGGACGGGAGGCCGATTTCATCCGACACCGGCGCATCGTGCACCGACCATCACGCCAGGAGCCGCACATGTCTCACGAACAGCACAGTTTCCGACAGCGTTTCGCGGCTGCGGCCGCTTCGCTCACGTTGGCCGCCGGCGGTCTGACAGGTGCGGCCGCGGCGACCCTGACAGTCGCGGCCGGTGTGCAGATCGCCACCGTGGCCGCCGCGCCGGAGGCCGCCGCACTGGAGAACGGCCTGGCCCGGACCCCGCAGATGGGCTTCAACAACTGGAACACCACGGGCTGCGGTTCGCAGTTCGACGAGGCGATGGTCAAGGGCATCGCCGACATCTTCGTCTCCAAGGGCCTCAAGGCCGCCGGTTACACCTACGTCAACCTCGACGACTGCTGGGCGCTGCCCTCGCGGGACGCCGCCGGCAACCTGGTCGCCGACCCGGTGCGCTTCCCGAACGGCATCAAGGCCGTCGCGGACTACGTGCACTCCAAGGGTCTGAAGTTCGGCCTGTACTCCAGTGCCGGCACCAAGACCTGCGCCGACAACGGCTTCCCCGGCGGTCTCGGGCACGAGACCCAGGACGCCAGGCTGTGGGCTTCCTGGGGTGTGGACTACCTGAAGTACGACAACTGCAACAACACCGGTGCCGATGCGAAGACCCGGTACACGACGATGGGCGACGCGCTCAAGGCGACCGGCCGCCCGATCCTCTACAGCATCTGCGAGTGGGGCTCCAACTCGCCCTGGAACTGGGCGCCGCCCATCGGCAACTCCTGGCGCACCACCGGCGACATCAACGACACCTGGTCGAAGATGATCGAGATCGCCCACAAGAACCAGCCCCGTGCGCAGTACGCCAAGCCCGGCGCCTGGAACGACCCGGACATGCTGGAAGTCGGCAACGGCGGCATGACCGACACCGAGTACCGCACCCACTTCAGTCTCTGGGCGCAGATGGCCGCCCCCCTGCTCATCGGCAGCGACATCCGCACCGCGAGCCCGGCGACGCTGACCATCCTGAGGAACACCGACGTCATCGCCGTCGACCAGGACTCCCTGGGCAAGCAGGGCACCGTCGTCTCCTCGTCCGGCGGGCTCGTCGTGATGACCAAGCAGCTGGCCGACGGCGACCGCTCGGTCACCCTCACCAACGAGAACAGCTCCACCGCCACCGTCAGCACCACAGCCGCTGCGGCCGGGGTGCCGAACGCGTCCTCGTACAGGCTCACCAACCTGTGGACCAAGGCGGTGTCGTCGACGAGCGGCACGATCAGCGCGTCGGTGCCCGCGCACGGCACGGTGATGTACCGGGTCTCGGCCGGTACCGGCAGCAGCACCGGTACGACCCACCCGCTGATCAGCGCCTCCTCGCAGCGCTGCCTGGACGCGGAAGGCGACAGGACGGAGCCCGGCACCAAGATCGAGATCTGGGACTGCCACGGCAGTGCCAACCAGGCCGTGACACTCACCGCCGCCGGTGAGCTGCGCCTCTACAACGGCTCGGCGTGCATCGACGCCTACGACAAGCAGACCGCCCCGGGCACCGCGGTGCAGCTGTGGACCTGCAACGGCGGATCCAACCAGCAGTGGAGGCTCAACCCCGACGGGACCGTCACCGGCATCCAGTCGGGACTGTGCCTCGACGTCAGGGGCGGCGACAAGCCCGCGGGGAACGTCAACGGGATCCCGCTGGAGCTGTGGACCTGCAACGGCGGATCCAACCAGCAGTGGAGCCTCGGCTGATCCGTTCCGCCCTGGACGGAGACGGACCCGGCACGTGCGCGCCCGGCGTGCGTGCCGGGTCACCACCGACCGCCGGCGGCTCGCCGGGCGCCGAACACCTCACGGCCTTCAGCACCTGCCGTCGCGGAGCCGCAGGGAGGGGCACCCCCGTCCGCGGCCACCACGGCCGGCCGCTCATGGACGACTTCCCACGAGAAGCACTGCGGCCTCGCCCACGTCGGCCACGACACCCTGGTGCGCACCCCCGGGACCAGCACCCGCCGGGCACTCCGGACACTCCGGGTACTCCCGCTACGGCGCCACCCTCTTCGTCGTGCTCCGGCCCGCGTGGTACGACGACGAGGAGGAACGCGTGGAGTTCGGCGAGATCCACGCGTTCACGGGACAGGACTTCGCCGTCACGGTCCGGCAGGTCCGGCGACCCGACCTCGGTGTCGTCCGGCGCCGGCTCGAAGCAGAACCGGAATTCCTGGCGACGGGACCGGAGGCGGTCCTCACCTCGGTCCTCGACGAGATCGTCGACGGCTACGCACCGGTCGCGGCCGGACTGGAGGAGGACGTCGACGAGATCGAGAACCCGCTCTTCAACGGGAACGTCGACCCGCATCTCTCCAGACGCATCTACCAGTTGCTGTCACAGGTGATCGGCTTCCAGCACGCCGTCAAACCCCTCGCCGCGATGTTGCAGGCCCTGCTCCGCGGATCGCCGAAGTACGGGACGAACAGCGAGGTGGAGAACCGGTTGAGGAACGTGCTCGATCACACGATCCGTGTGACCGAGCGCGTTGCCACGATGCGGACCCTGCTGGACAACGCTCTCACCGTGCACGCCACGCTCGTCTCGCTCGAACAGAACGACGCGATGCGCAGGATGTCCGGCGCGAGCCTCGCGCAGGGCGAGGAAAGCCGCCGGCTCGCCCGCGAGACCATCGAACAGGGCGAGGAGGTCAAGAAGATCTCCTCCTGGGCCGCGATTCTCTTCACCCCGACGCTCGTGGCGTCCGTGTACGGCATGAACTTCGACCACATGCCCGAGTTGCACCGGGCCTGGGGCTACCCCTTCGCCCTCGTCCTCATGCTCGGCCTCGGAGTCGGTCTCTGGGCGGTGTTCAAACACAAGCACTGGCTGTAGGCGTACGGGGCACGAGGCGTCGCGCAGGTCCGCGACCGGGTCGGGGTTCGGTGAAGGGCCGCCCGGTGGAGGGTCCGTCCGGTGAAGGGGCCTTGCCGCACGCGGACGGGCCCGGGCCGGTGGCGCAGATCCATCCGGTTACCGAAGGTCAGCAGGGCCACCGTGCCGTCCCGCGGCGTGGGGGTGGGGCCGGCCGTGGTGACGGCCGGCCCCGGGAGGCGGATCAGGCGGGCAGGGTCCACTTCTGGGCGGCGGAACCGTTGCAGGTGTAGAGCTGCACCTTGGTGCCGTCCGCCGTGGCCGCAGCAGCCACGTCCAGGCACTTGCCGGACTGGGGGTTGCGCAACTCCCCCGCCGTGGTGGGCGTCCACTTCTGGGCACCCGTGCCGTTGCAGTCCCACAACTGCGCCTTGGTACCGTCCGCCGTACCCCCGGCAGCCAGGTCCAGGCACTTGCCCAGAACACGGAGCTCACCCGCCGTGGTGGTCGTCCACTTCTGGGCGTCCGTACCGTTGCAGGTGTAGAGCTGCACCTGGGTACCGTTCGCCGTGGCCGCAGCCGCCACGTCCAGGCACTTACCCGCCAAGCCCCGCACCGGACCCGCCGAACCCGCCGGCAGCAGTTCCTTGATCCGGACGTTCCGGAACGAGACGGGGTCGCCGTTCCCGTGGTTCTGAAGGCCGATGTATCCCTGCTGGAGGCTACGGACGGGGTCGGTGTTGGTGAAGTCGTTGATCTTCACGCCGTTGAGCCAGACCTGCAGGCGCTCGCCCTCCACCTTGATCTCGTAGGTGTTCCACGAGCCGGGAGGGTTGAGGGCGGCGTCGCGGGCGGCCTGATCGGCCGCCTTGAAGCCGTAGACGGAACCCGTGGTGCGGGAGGTGTCGTCGGAGGCGTCGATCTGGATCTCGTAGCCGTTGTTGACGGCCGACAGGGGGTCGTCGGAGGCCGGGAATCCCACGAAGACACCCGAGTTGTAGTCCCCGTCCATGCGCCAGTCGAGCTTCAGGGAGTAGGAGCGGAACTCCTTGGCCGAGTACCAGAGCATGCCCATGCCGCCCTGCGAGGTCAGGGTGCGGTTGGCCAGGGCGAAGGATCCGGGTCCGGCCTGCTTCCAGCCGGTCGTGCTGCTGCCGTTGAAGAGCGGGGTGTAGCCGTTCTCCGGGCGGCAGTCGGCATGCGCGACGCCTGCCGCGTAGCGGATGCCGCCGAGCAGGTGCTTCAGGAACGGGCCTTCGCCGTACGATTCCTTGGTGTGCCCGAGGCCCGTGTAGAACGCCCGGCCTCCGCTGTAGTCCTGGCACCAGGAGATGGGGTGGTCGCCCATCGACCCGCCGGAGTAGCTGCTCTCGTCCACCGAGGCCAGCACGTGCGTGCTGCTGCGCGGGTTGACCCGGTAGTTGTACCACTCGTCGGTGCGTGTCCAGGTGGCACCGAGGTCGGCGGTGGCCGGGTTGCCCTGGTCCTCGGTCCGGACGGTGGCCTGCTGGATGGACGGGTGGGAGGAGAAGTAGGCGCCGACCAGGCCTCCGTAGAACGGCCAGTCGTACTCGGTGTCGGCGGCGGCGTGTACCCCGACGTAGCCGCCGCCGGATGCGATGTAGCTCTCGAAGGCGGTCTGCTGGGTGCCGTTGAGGACGTCACCGGTGGTGCTGAGGAAGACGACCGCCCGGTAGCGGGAGAGGTTGCCGGCGGTGAACGCCGCCGGGTCCTCGGTGGCGTCGACGGTGAAGTTGTTGGCTGCCCCGAGGCTGCGGACGGCGGCGATGCCGTCCGGGATGGAATCGTGACGGAAGGTGACCGTCCTGGAGAAGACCAGGACCCGGTAGGCCGGGTCGGCGGCGGCCGCGGGTGTGGCGGTCGCGAGGGGGACGAGGGGGACGGTGAGCAGCGCTCCGGCTGCCGCCGCCGCCCACTTGGCAAGAAATCGCATGGTGGGGGGACTCCTTGTTCAGCGGTCGTTTCGTCGACGGGTGGTGCTGGGGAGGAGCGTGGGAACGGGGGACGGCGTGAGGGTGGGGCCGGCCGTGGTGACGGCCGGCCCCGGGAGGCGGATCAGGCGGGCAGGGTCCACTTCTGGGCGGCGGAACCGTTGCAGGTGTAGAGCTGCACCTTGGTGCCGTCCGCCGTGGCCGCAGCAGCCACGTCCAGGCACTTGCCGGACTGGGGGTTGCGCAACTCCCCCACCGTGGTGGGCGTCCACTTCTGGGCACCCGTGCCGTTGCAGTCCCACAACTGCACCTTGGTACCGTCCGCCGTACCCCCGGCAGCCAGGTCCAGGCACTTGCCGAGGACACGGAGCTCACCCGCCGTGGTGGTCGCCCACTTCTGGGCGTCCGTACCGTTGCAGGTGTAGAGCTGCACCTGGGTACCGTTCGCCGTGGCCGCAGCAGCCACATCCAGGCACTTACCCGCCAAGCCCCGCACCGGACCCGTTCCCTGACGTGTCATCACGAAGTCGTCCAGGTCGAAGAGCGCTCCGCTGCCGCCCTTGAAGACCAGGTAGAGCGTGGTGGTGGCGGCCGGCCGGTTGGTCAGCTGGGTGGTGACGTCCAGGAAGGTCTCCCAGCCTCCGGTCACCGGCACGGTGGCGGTGCCGAGCAGGGTGCCGGTCGAGGAGCCGGCCCGGACCTCAAGGGTGCCGCCCACGCCGCCCGAGGAGACCCGCGCGGTCAGGGCGGTGACGTTGGAGAGCGCGTAGGGGGTGAAGGAGATCCAGTCGCCGTTGTTGATGTCGCCGACCGTCCTGCCGCCGTTCGCCCCGTTGTGGGTGAAGACGTTGACGCCGGAGGAGGAGCTGTAGTGCTCGGCCTGGCGGTGCGTCGGCTGGGAGCGGTTCTCCGTGTGGGTGGTCAGGGCGGGCTGGCCGTTGGCGCCCTTGTCGGTGTACTCGGCGTCCCAGACGCCGTAGATGTTCGCGTTGGGGTCGTGCTCGCCGTCGGCGATGGTCTGCACCGTGCCCGAGCAGCCGGTGGCCGAGGTCTGCGGGTGCCCGTGGCTGTCGTGTCCCAGGATGTAGGTGACCTTCACCCGGGAGCAGTCGATGGCACCGTCCTCGGGGTCGGTGACGGTGACCCGGAACGGGACGGCCTCGCCGCTGTCGATGACGCTGCCGGCGACGGGGAGGTCCAGTTTCACGGTGGGTGCCGTGTTGCCCACCGTCACCGTGACACTGGCCGAAGCGGTGAGCCCGGCAGGGTTGGTGACCACCAGGTTCGCGATGTACTGGCCGTTGGCGGTGTAGGTGTGCGACGGGTTCGCGGCGGTGGACGTGGCGCCGTCGCCGAACTTCCAGGCGTAGCCGAGGGAGCCGCCCGCGGGGTCGGCGGTGCCGGCGGAGGAGAAGGTGACGGCCAGCGGTGACAGGCCGGAGGTGCGGTTGGCGGTGGCGACCGCGGTCGGGGGAAGTCCGTCGGGACGGTACTCGATGCGGTAGAGCGCGGAGTTGGCGTCGCCGCCGAAGTTGCCGGTGCCGTAGTCGAGCACGTAGAGCGCGCCGTCCGGGCCGAACGCCATGTCCATCACCTGGGTTCCCAGCCAGGGGAAGGCGTTGACGGCGTGGACGCTGCCGTCCGTCTCCTGTTCGATCCGCTTGATCCAGCGGCGGCCGAACTCGCCGGCGAAGAAGTCCCCGTCGTACTCCTGCGGGAACTTCACCTGCGAGGTGGAGGCGGCGTTGTAGCGGTAGACCGGGCCGCCCATCGGGGATTCGGAACCCGAGCCGAACTCGGCGACCGATCCGCCGTCGTAGGGGATCCAGGCCGACTGGGCGGGCGGGAGGCTGGTCAGGCCGGTGTTGCGCGGGGAGTCGTTCCGGGGAGCCGCGCAGTCGAACTTCTGGCCGGAGGCCTTGGTGGCGAAGTCGTAGTCGACGTAGGCGTCGTTCTTGCCGGTGCAGTACGGCCAGCCGAAGTTGCCCGGCTTGGTGATGCGGTTGAACTCGACCTGTCCTGCGGGTCCGCGGGTGGCGGAGGTGGAGCCTGCGTCGGGCCCGTAGTCGCCGAGGTAGACCACTCCGGTGCCCTTGTCCACCGACATCCGGAACGGGTTGCGGAATCCCATCGCGTAGATCTCGGGGCGGGTCTTCGCGGTGCCCGAGGCGAAGAGGTTGCCCGAGGGGATGCTGTAGGAGGCGTCCGCGTTGACCTTGATCCGCAGGACCTTGCCGCGCAGGTCGTTGGTGTTCCCGGCGCTTCGCTGGGCGTCGTAGACGGGGTTGCGCGAGGAACGCTCGTCGATCGGGGTGTAGCCGTCGGACGCGAACGGGTTGGAGTCGTCCCCCGTCGAGAGGTACAGGTTGCCCTGGGCGTCGAAGTCGATGTCACCGCCCACGTGACAGCAGATCCCGCGCGAGGCGGGCACGTCGAGGACCTTCTTCTCGCTGGCCAGGTCGAGGGTGCCGTCCGTCTTCAGCACGAAGCGGGAGAGCCGGTTGACGCCGTCGAAGCGCGCGAAGTCGGCGGCGGCGCCGTCACCGGGCGCGTCGCCCGAGGGGGTGGAGAGCGTCGGGGCGTAGTACAGGAAGACGAAGCGGTTGGAGGCGAAGCCCGGGTCGACGGCGACGCCCTGGAGGCCTTCCTCGTCGTGCGAGTACACCGGCAGCGTGCCGGCCACCTTCGTGTCGCCGGCCTCGTTCGTCAGGCGCAGCGTGCCGTCACGCGAGGTGTGGAGCACGGAACGGTCGGGCAGGACCGCGAGGGTCATGGGCTCGCCGACCTCCTGGACCCCCTTGGCCAGGGTCACCTGTGCGAAGGCCGAGGCCGCGATCTCCGCCTCGCCGGGTTCGTGGGCGTGTGCCGTGGCCTGCTGCGTCAGGCCGACACCCGCCACCAGCAGGACGCTGACGACGGCGGACAGCACTTTTCGTGGGCGCGGGGCTGGTCCGGTACGGGTAAGCACGTTGCTTCTCCATGGTGGATTGTGGGGTGGGTCCGCGTTCACATGCCCGCTGTCGCGCGGGCCTCATGTGGGGTGCCCCAACACCGAAGTCGCGGGGCGCTGCGGGCGGGCAGGGGGGTCGCACCGGTTCGCGTCGGCGGCGGGCCCTTGGTCTGGGACCGTAGTGGCTTCTTTCCTGTACGGGAAGGCCTTTGACAGGCACGGCCCATGACTTTTAATCAATTTAGGGCAAAGGGGGGTTGCCGGTGATCCACCCGAAAGGCGGCGCGGGTCAGGAGGGGCAGGTGGTGAGCCGCCCCGGCCGGTCACGCACCGACGCCACGTCAGGGCGTGCCGCCGGGCCCGGCACGCACACGGCCGGGGCCCGACGGCCCCGGGCCGAGAGGCTGACCGACAACTCCCCCGCAGGTAAAGGGACTTCGGCGCCCGCCCGGTCGGCGCTCCAGCCCGGACCGCGCGCCCGGCAACACGCCCGGCACGCCGCCCGGCACGGGTCGCCTCACGGGCGGAGCGGCGGGCCGGGGCTCAGCTGCCGGCGTTCTCGGAGAAGGCGGCGTCGAAGGACCGGGCCGGAGGGGAGAAGGCGTAGCGGCGCAGTTGCGCCAGGGACTCGGGGGCGCCGTGCAGCCGGTCCATCCCCGCGTCCTCCCACTCCACGCTGATCGGGCCGGTGTAGCCGATGGAGTTGAGCATCCGGAAGACGTCTTCCCAGGGCACGTCGCCGTGGCCGACCGAGACGAAGTCCCAGCCCCGGTGCGGGTCGCCCCAGGGCAGGTGGGAGCCGAGCCGGCCGTTGCGGCCGTCCAGGCGCTTGCGGGCCTCCTTGCAGTCCACGTGGTAGATCCGGTCCCGGAAGGCGTCCAGGAAGCCCACCGGGTCCAGGTCCTGCCAGACGAAGTGGCTGGGGTCGAAGTTGAGGCCGAAGGCGGGCCGGTGGCCGACCGCCTCCAGGGCGCGGCGGGCGGTCCAGAAGTCGTAGGCGATCTCGCTGGGGTGCACCTCCAGGGCGAACCGCACACCGACCTCGTCGCAGACGTCCAGGATCGGGTTCCAGCGCTCGGCGAAGTCCGCGTAGCCGCGTTCCACCATGGCCTGCGGCACCGGCGGGAACATCGCCACCGTGTGCCAGATCGACGATCCGGTGAAGCCCACCACGGTGTCCACGCCGAAGGCCGCCGCGGCCCTCACGGTGTCCGTCATCTCGGCGGCGGCCCGCTGCCGCACGCCTTCGGGTTCGCCGTCGCCCCAGATGCGGGCCGGAAGTATGGCCTGGTGCCGTTCGTCGATCGGGTGGTCGCAGACGGCCTGGCCCACCAGGTGGTTGGAGATGGCCCAGCAGCCCAGTCCGTACGTGTCGAGCAGGGCGCGCAGCCCGTCGAGGTAGCCGTCCTCGTTCAGGGCCCGCTGGACCTCGAAGTGGTCGCCCCAGCAGGCGAGTTCCAGACCGTCGAAGCCCCAGTCGCGGGCCAGCCGGCAGACCTCCGTCAGGGGCAGGTCCGCCCACTGGCCGGTGAACAGGGTGAAGGGTCGGGTCATGCAGGTGCCTCCTTGGGGGGCTTTCTCCGGGTGGGGCCACAACGGGAAGGTCACTCAGGCGGTTCCGGCCACGGGCAGTCCGGCCAGCTCCAGCAGCAGGCCCTTCACCTCGGTGGCGGCGATCCGGTCACGGGCGGCGGACACGGCGGAGCAGAGCAGCACCGGCCCGTCCGCCGGATCGTCGGGCAGTCGCCCGTGCGAGCCGCGCACCGCCCGCGCGGCGGCGTCGAGGCCGACGACGTCCATGGTGTACCGCAGGCCGAGCTTCTTGCGGGCCAGGGCGAGCGCCGCACGCCGCCGGGCCGCGCCCGGCGCCTCCGGGTCGAAGAGGAGCTCCGCCGGGTCGTAGCCGGGCTTGCGGTGGATCTCCACCGTCCGGGCGAAGTCCGGGGCGCAGGCGTCGTCCAGCCAGTAGTAGTAGGTGAACCAGGCGTCGGGCCCGGCGACCAGCACCAGCTCGCCCGAGCGCGGATGGTCCAGTCCGTGCGCGGCCTTCCCCTCGGCGTCCAGCACCAGGTCCACCCCGGGCAGCGTCTCGCAGAGCCGGCGCACCGCGGCCACGTCCGCACGGTCCCGTACGTAGACATGGGCGACCTGGTGGTCGGCGACGGCGAACGCCCGGGAGGTCCAGGGGTCGAGGTACTCCATGCCGGCCTGGGTGTGCACGCTCAGCAGGCCCTCGGCACGCAGCAGCCGGTTGACGTCCACGGGACGGCGCGCCTCGGTGATGCCGTACTCGGAGAGCACCACCACGGTCGCGCCCCGGGTCTCGGCCGCCTCCAGCAGCGGTCCCAGCTCGGCGTCCAGCTCCCGGGCGGCGGCGGCGCTGCGCGGGTCGGCCGGGCCGTACCGCTGGAGGTCGTAGTCGAGGTGCGGGACGTACACCAGCGTCAGGTCGGGGTCGTGGTCGGCCATCACCTGGCGGGCGGCGCGGCAGATCCAGCGCGAGGAGGCCAGGCCCGCGCCCGGCCCCCAGTACTGGAAGAGGGGGAAGGTGCCCAGCAGGCCGGTCAGCCGGTCGTGCAGCCGGGGCGGGTGGGTGTAGCAGTCCGGGTCCTTGCGGCCGTCGGCGTGGTAGACCGGGCGGGGGGTGACCGTCCAGTCCACGTCCGCGCCCATCGCGTACCACCAGCAGACGTTGGCGACGGTGTAGCCGGGGCGGGTGCGGCGGGCCGTCTGCCACAGCTTCTCCCCGCCGACCAGTGCGTTGTGCTGCCGCCACAGCAGCACTTCGCCCAGATCCCGGAAGTACCAGCCGTTGCCGACCACGCCGTGGCCCGACGGCCGCTCCCCGGTGAGGAAGGTGGACTGCACCGAGCAGGTCACGGCGGGCAGCACCGTGCCCAGTTCGGCGCGGAAGCCGCGTTCGCCCACCGCCCGCAGCCGGGGCATGTGCGCCAGCAGACGGGGGGTCAGCCCGACCACGTCGAGGACGACCAGGGGGCTGCCGCTCATGCGATCGACCCCGTGGTCCCGGCCGGGACCGCGCCGCGGACGGACAGCTCCTGCGCTGCCCAGGCCAGCTCGGCGGCGATGCCGTCGGCCAGCCCGGCCTCGGTGCGGGGCCGGGCGCCGCCGGGCAGCACCCCCCAGGTGTAGGTCTCCACCTCCAGGTGGTCGCAGCCGGGGCCGTCCGGGCGCAGCAGGTCGTCCAGGGCGGCTCGCAGCACGGGGGTGGTGGAGCGCAGCGGCGGCGCGGGGTCCGCGTGCAGCGGCACGTGGTAGTGGACGCGCCAGGGGCCGGGCAGCCGCCGGTGCACCGCCTCGTCCAGGTCGTCGGCGCCGTGGCCGGACGGGGAGCGCACCTGGTGCAGGAAGCGCGGCTCGGACCAGCCGTGCAGCGCCGCGCCGTCGGCGGCCGGGTCCGCGACCTCCAGCGCGGCCGACAGCTGGACCTTGACCACCGGCAGCCCGGCGGCTGCCAGCCGGGCCAGCGCGGCCCGCGGATCCTCGTAGGCGCAGGCCAGGTGGGCCAGGTCCAGGCAGACCCCGATCCGCTCGGGGTCTGCGCCCCGCAGCAGCGCGGCGGCCTGCCCGGTGGTCTCCACCACGCATCCCGGCTCGGGTTCGAAGCCCACTCGCACCGGGCGGCCGGTGCGCCGCTCGATCTCTGCCAGCCCGGAGGCGAGCCGGTCCAGCGCCCGGGCGCAGCGGTCGGCCCGGTCGCCGTCCCAGGGGGTGCGCCAGGCCAGCGGGAGGGTGGAGACCGATCCGCGGGCGGCGTCGTCCGGCAGCAGGTCGGCGAGGACGGCGGCCAGGTTGAGGGTGTGGGCCAGCCGCTCGGGGGTGGTCCAGTCCGGCCGGTAGACCCGGTGCTTGACCACGGGGGCGTGGAACGCCTGGTAGGGGAAGCCGTTGAGGGTCACCACCTCCAGCCCGCGGGCGGCCAGTGCGAGGCGGAGCCGGGCCCGGGCGGCGGTGTCGGCGGCGAGGAGGGCTGCGACGGGGGCGGCGAGCCACAGGCCCACACCGAGGACCGGCGTGTCCAGGGTCCGGCGGACCACGGCGGCGTACCGGTCCAGCTGGCCCACGATGCCGGGCAGGTCCTCGGCGGGGTGCACGTTGGTGCAGTAGCCCAGGTGGAGGGTACGGGGCCGGTGGGTGGGTGAGGCCGGGTCGGGCAGGTGGAAACGCATCAGTTGCCTCCCCTGCGTATGGAGTTGCCTGCGAAGGCGTCCGCCGGCCGGGGGTCCGGGTCGAGTTCCAGTCGGCCCGACCGGGAGTAGAAGGCGACCGGGTTCCGCCACAGGACCTGGTCCACGTCGTCGGGGGTGAAGCCGGCGGCCAGCATGGCCCGGCCGGTCTCCCGGGTGAGGAGCGGGTCCGAGTGGCCCCAGTCCGCCGCCGAGTTGACCAGTATCCGGGCGGTGCCGTAGCGGAGCAGCAGGGCCACCGTGCGCTCCGGTGTCATCTTGGTGTCGGGGTAGACGGAGAACCCGGCCCAGCATCCGGCGTCCAGTACCCGCTGCACCGTCAGCTCGTTGAGGTGGTCGACCAGCACCAGGCCGGAGTCGATGCCGGACTCCCGCACCACGGCCAGCGTCCGGTCGGTGCCGACGGCCTTGTCCCGGTGCGGGGTGTGGACCAGGGCGGGCAGCTCGTGCTCCACCGCGAGCGCCAGCTGGGCGGAGAAGACCTCGTCCTCCTCGGGGGTCATCGAGTCGTAGCCGATCTCGCCGACCGCGACCACGCCGTCCTTCTCCAGGTAGCGGGGCAGCACGTCGAGCACCTCGCGGCAGCGCGCGTCGTTGGCCTCCTTCGGGTTGAGCGCCAGGGTGCAGTGGTGGCGGACCCCGTGCAGCGACGCCCGGTACGGCTCCCAGCCGAGCAGTGCGTCGAAGTAGTCGGTGAAGGAGGAGACCCCGGTGCGCGGCTGGCCCAGCCAGAAGGCCGGCTCGACGACCGCCCGGACACCGGCGGCGGCCATCCGGCGGTAGTCGTCGGTGGTGCGGGAGGTCATGTGGATGTGCGGGTCGAAGATGCGCATCAGCGGTTCTCCTGCTGCGGGAGGTGCGGGAGGTCCCGGGGATCGCCGCCGGGACCGTGAGCGGTGTCGGCCGGGTGGTCCCGGCGGTGGGTCAGGTCCCGGCCGTGGGTCAGGTCCCGGCCGTGGGTCAGGTCCCGGCGGCGGGTCAAGCGCTCCAGCAGGACGGCGGCGTCGGCCGGTACGGGGCGCCCCGCGCTGCGCCGTTCCTCGGCGAAGCCCGTCAGCATGGCGGCCAGGGTGGCGTCGGCGCGCAGGTCCAGACGGTGCACGACGGTCAGCGGCACTCCGGTGAAGACGCACTTCAGCACGGACTGGCGCCAGATCGCGTCGTCGAGGTGGTCGGCGGCCGGGCCGAGTGCGGCGGCCAGCAGCCGGGGGTCGTTGGTGCGGACGGCGTCGAGCAGCAGCGGTACCCCGAGGCGGCCGATCCCCAGTACGGGCAGGGCCTTGAGCACGGCGCGCTTTTCGGCGGCGTCGCCCGCCCGGTAGGCCTCCGCCACCACCTCGGCCAGTTCCGCGCCCTCCAGTCCGGTGGCGCCGAGCAGGACGGCGCGGGCGGCCTCGTCGGCCGTCCAGCCGGGTGCGGTGGGCAGCGGGCTGCGGCCGCAGCGGCGGGCGGCCGTCGCGAGGCGGTGTCCCAGCGCCGGTGCCCGGGTGGCACGGTCGGCGGTGGCCACGTCCCGGATCGCTTCGGCGAGCCAGCCGGCACCGGGCAGGGGTGCGAGGGCGGCCCGGAGTTCTGCGAGGGAGAGGTGCGGCCCGGCCGCGGGCGGGAGGGTCGTCCGGGTCACCTGGTCCTCCGTCGGGTGGTGGGCCGGGCGCTCCGCAGGTGTCCGGAGTCGTCGCTGCGGGGTTCCGCCGGGGTCCGGGCGGTTTCCTCCGGACCTCCCTGACGGGCGGTCGGCTCGGCGGCGGTGCGCAGGAAGGCGAGCGACGCGGCGGCGACCCGGGGGGCGGCGTGGGAGTGCCGGGGCAGCTCCACCGAGGTCAGGCCGCGGTAGCCGGACCCGGCCAGGACCTCCAGCACCGGCGGGAAGTCGATCTCGCCGGCGCCGAACTCCAGGTGCTCGTGCACGCCCCGCCGCATGTCCTCGATCTGTACGTGGACCAGGTACGGCGCGGCCGCCGCCACGCAGTCCGGCACCGGGTCCGGTTCCAGGCAGCGGCAGTGGCCGATGTCCAGCGTGAGTCCGAAGCGCTCCGGGGCGCCCAGGCGGCGGCGCAGCTCGTGCCAGTCCGCGAGGTCCGCCACCAGCATTCCCGGCTCGGGCTCGAAGCCCAGCACCACCTCCGCCCGCTCGGCGGCGGCCACCAGTTCGGTGCAGCCCTCCGTCAGCCGCCGCCAGGCGGTGGCGGGGTCGGTGCCCGGCTCGGGCGTGCCCGACCAGCAGGAGACCGCCTCCGCGCCCAGGTCGGCGCCGACCTCCACCGCCAGCCGCAGATAGGCCAGTCGGGACGCGGGGTCGTCGTCGAGCAGAGTGGGGCGGTGCTTGCGGCGCGGGTCGAGCAGGTAGCGGGCGCCGGTCTCCACCACCACCGCCAGGCCGAGTTCGCGCAGCAGGTCGGCGACGGCGGCGGTACGGCGGGCGAGGCCGGGGGCGAAGGGGTCCAGGTGGTGGTGGTCCAGGGTCAGGGCGACTCCCTGGTAGCCGAGGTCGGCGATGATCTGCAGGGCGTCGGTCAGCCGGTGGTCGCCGAAGCCGTTGGTGCCGTAGCCGAAGCGCAGCGGGGAGGGGGTGCCGGTCATGCGCGGGGGGGCTCCTTCGGGGACGAGTGGGGTGGGGGCTCGTGCCGGAACCGGGCGGAGGATGCGGGGCGGGACGTGGGCTCGTGCCGGAACCGGGCGAAGGTGCAGGGCCGGACGGGGGCTCGTGCCGGAACCGGGCGAAGGTGCAGGGCCGGACGGTCCGCGGCGAGCCGGGTCCGGGGCCGGTCAGGTCGGGGACATCCGTCTGGCGAGCAGCCTGCCCGCCACCGTCGCGGCGGCCAGGGCCAGGGCCGTCCGCGGTCGGCCGTGCCGGGCCGTGAGGGAGGCCTGCAGGGAAGGCAGCGACGTGATGCCGGCGGTGACGGCCTCCCGGATCCGGGAGGCGGTCGGCGACCGTACTGCAGCTGCCTGCGCCGATCCGTACCCGGCCGCGTACCAGCCGGCGAGCGTGCCGGCGGTGGCCGTCGTCCGGGCGCCGGCGGCGGCGCTCAGGGCGACGGTGGCAGCCAGGGTGACGGCGGGGAGGGAGGAGGTCGCGCCCGACACTTCCGCGCGGGACAGCGCGGTCACCGTCCAGGTGTGCGCGGCGACGGCCAGTGCCGCGGGCAGCGCGCGGCCCGGCTGCCCGCCGCTTGCCCCCAGCAGGACGTCCAGCGCCCTGCAGCAGGCCATCACGGGGGGACCGGCGGCCCCGCCCTTGGCCGCGAGGTCGTACGTCCACAGGGCGGCGGCCAGCGGTACCGCCGCCGCCAGGGCCCGGTAGCCGCCGGCCGCCGCGGCCAGGGTGACTCCGGCGCAGGTCAGCCCGGCGGCCAGGGCCAGCGCGGTGGTCGGCGAGACCCTGCCCGAAGGGATCGGCCGCTCCGGCCGTTCCCTGGCGTCGAGCTCACGGTCGGCCCAGTCGTTGGCGGCCATCCCGGCCCAGTAGAACGCGACGGAGGCAGCCGCCAGCCCGGCCGTCCGCGGGCCGAGGCAGCCTGCGGCCGAGGCCCCGGCGACGAGGTCGCCCGGTACGGAGAGAGCGGCCGGGGCCCGGACCAGCTCGGCCAGGTCGGGCAGCGTCGTCATCGGGCGGTCCCGGCGGCGAAGGCCCCGTCGGTCCGGTCCGGGGAGCCGCCCGTCCGGCCGGCGGAGGTGTCCGGTTGCCCGGCCGGGGTGTCCGGTTGCCCGGCCGGGCCGGTCAGCCGCTCGGCGAAGCCGCACAGCCGCGCCCACTGCTCCGCCAGGCCGTGCGGCAGGTCGCCCTCCGGGTCGAGCGGGTCCTTGAAGAAGAAGGCCAGGTCGGGCAGGGGGCCGGCGAGCCCGGCGCGGTGGGCGGCGGCGGTCAGCCGGGCGAGGTCCAGGACCAGGGGTGCCGCCAGTGCCGAGTCGCAGCCGTGCCAGGTGAACTCCAGCCGCATGCGGGTGTCCAGGAAGCCGGAGAAGCTCACCAGGTCCCAGGCTGTCTTGAAGTCCCCCAGGTCGGGCACGTAGTCGATCCGGCAGTCGCCCTCGGGCCGGTGGCCCAGGATCGCCGGCAGCACCTGCTGCTTGCTGGCGCTCTTGGCGGCGTTGGCTCCCGGGTCGGCCAGGGAGGCGCCGTCGCCGCCGCCCAGCAGGTTGATCCCGGACCAGCTGCGGACCCTGAGGTTGCGCATCGCGAACATCGGCGCCAGTACGGACTTCAGCAGCGTCTCGCCGGTCTTGCCGTCGTGCCCTGCCAGGGGCAGTCCCTGACGCTCCGCCAGCTGCATCAGGGCCGGCAGCCGTGCACCGGTGGAGGGGGTGAAGTCCACGTACGGGCAGCCCTGTTCCAGCGCGGCGAGGGCGTAGAGCGAGCTGGGCGGCAGTACCGCCGCGCCGGGCTCCTCCAGGGCGCCGCGCAGGGCGTCCAGGTCCCCGTGGGCGGGGTGCGGCGGCGGCGCGGGCTCGGTGTTGGAGAGGTTGACGACCACGACGCGGGACAGCGCGTGGCGGTGGGCGAACCCGGCGAGGTCGGCGCGGACGGCGCGGACGGCGGAGGCCTGGTCGGGGTGGTCGCCGGGCTCGGGGGCGGGACGCAACTCGCTTTCCACTTCGGCCAGTTCGGCGGCCAGCGCGGCCACGAGCCGGGCGGGGACGACACCGGAGTCGGCCAGTTCCTCGGCCTTCTTGAGGAGTCGCAGGTCGGACCTGTCATGGCCGCCCACGACCAGGTCGGTCCACTCCGGCAGTGCTGCAGCGGCGAAGGGCGGGAGTTCGGTGACACAGCCGTCGGGCGCGGCCAGGCCTGCTCTCAGGGCCAGCAGGCCGAGGACCGAGGTGGTCGCAACGGAACCGCGGGCACCGATGAACCAGAGTCCGGTGGGCATGGAGCCTCCGTGCGGGAGGGGCGGGTACGCGGGGAAGCCGCGGTGTCCGCGGGGGACCACAGCGGCGTCACGAGCGTGGCGCTCCGGTGATGGACTGTCAAGAGACTAACGAGGGAACGAACTTAAAGGCGCATCCGGTGCGACATACTTTTGGCTCACTCGTAGAAAAGTTTCGTCGTTCTCTGTCAAAGATCTGGACAGGCCGCGGCGCCGTCCCTACGGTCTGGCAGTGCGGCTCGGGCCGGTGAAGCCGCGGGCCGCCGGTCGGACGGCGTCCGCACGGCCGGCCGGCAGCACCACGACGCCGATCCGCCCGGTCCACCGATTCACCGATCCATCGATCCACCGGCCCGCCGATGCCCGGATGCAGAGGTGCACGCACCCTGCCGACATCCCGCACGGTCCCCGTCCACCCGGCAGGCGCGAGGGCTCTCGCGACCCCGGCCGACCCCCCCCGTTCCTTCGAAGGAGGTGATTCCGTGAGCGTCCGGTACGGAGTGCTGAGCCTGTTGCGCGATCTCGGCCCGCTGTCCCGTGCCGAGCTGTCCGGCCGGCTGGAGGTGCCGCGTCCGCGACTGCTGGCCGAACTCGACCGCATGGTCGCCGCCGGCCACGTGCTGGAGGCGGGGCCCGCCCTGTCCAGGGGAGGCCGCCGCTCCACCCTTGTCGAACTCCATCCCGGTGTACGCTTCGCCGCCGTCGACCTGGACACCGGCTGGGTGAACGTCGAGATCACCGACGGCCGGCTGGAGCCGGTCGCCTCCCGCGCCGAACCCTGCGACATCCGCTCCGGTCCCGGCGCCGTGCTGGACCGGATAGGCGAACTGCTGCACACGATGCGCGCCCAGGGCCACTACGCCCGTCTGAGCGCCATCGGCATCGGCATCCCGGGGCCCGTCAGCTTCCGCGACGGCGTCCCCGTCTCCCCGCCGATCATGCCCGGCTGGGACCGCTTCCCGGTGCGCGACGAACTCGCCCGCGGACACGGCTGCCCCGTGGTGGTGGACAACGACGTCAACGTGATGGCTCTCGGCGAGCAGCACAGCGGCGTGGCCCGGGCCGTCGACGACCTGCTCTTCGTCAAGATCGGCAGCGGCATCGGCTGCGGCATCCAGATCCACGGCCGGATCTACCGGGGTGCCGAGGGGTGCGCCGGCGACATCGGCCACCTGCAGGTCGAGGCCGGCGGACCCGTCTGCGCCTGCGGCAACACCGGTTGCCTGGAGGCGTACTTCGGAGGCACCGCACTCGCCAGGGACGCCACGGCGGCGGCCCGGTCCGGCCTGGCCCCGGCGCTGGCCGAGCGGCTCGCCGCCGCCGGCGCCCTCACCGCGGAGGACGTCGCCGCCGGCGCGGCGGCCGGCGACATCGTCTGCGTCAACCTGATCCGCGAAGGCGGTCGCCGGGTCGGCCAGGCGCTGGCCACGCTCGCGAACTTCATGAACCCGTCGATGATCGTCATCGGCGGAGGGCTGGCAGGGCTGGGCCACCTGCTGCTCGCCGAGATCCGCAGCGTGGTCTACCAGCGCTCGCTGCCGCTCGCCACCGGCAATCTGCCCGTGGTCCTGTCCGAACTCGGTTCCCGGGCCGGCGTCGTCGGCGCCGCCCTGCTGGCCAGCGAACTCGTCTACGGGAGACCTTCATGACCGACCCACCGGCCCCCGCCCGTGCGGACCGCACCGCCGCCGGTGCCGAAGAAGCACCACTCCTCACCCTGCGCGGCATCGTCAAGACGTTCCCCGGCGTCCGCGCCCTGGACGGCGTGGACCTGACCGTGCGCCCCGGCGAGGTGCACTGCCTGCTCGGCCAGAACGGCGCCGGCAAGTCCACCCTGATCAAGGTCCTCTCGGGGGTGCACCGGCCCGACGCGGGTGAACTGCGCTGGCAGGGACGGCGCGTGGCGTTCACCGGCCCCCAGGCCGCCATGCGGGCCGGGATCGCCACCATCTACCAGGAACTCGACCTGGTCCCCGACATGACGGTCGCGGAGAACATCTTCCTCGGCCACGAGCCACGCACCGCCGGCTTCGTCCACCGCGGCGCCGTCAGGGAGAGCGCCCGGGCGGTACTCGAACGCCTCGGCCACGGAGAGATCCCGGTCACCCGTCCGGTGGGCAGACTGCCTGCCGCCGCCCAGCAGATCGTCAGCATGGCCCGGGCCCTCTCGGGCAGCGCCCGGCTGATCGTCATGGACGAGCCCAGCGCGGTGCTCGCCCACGACGAGGTCGAGAACCTCTTCCGGATGATCCGCAGACTGCGCTCCCAGGGCATCGCGGTCATCTACATCTCGCACCGCCTGGAGGAGATCCGCGAGATCTGCGACCGGGTCACCGTCCTCAAGGACGGCCGCACCACCGCCGCCGGCCTGCCCGCCCGCACTCCGGCCGACGAGCTCGTCTCCCGGATGACCGGCCGCTCGCTGGAGTACGTCTTCCCGCCCCGGCCCGAGGCGCCGCCGTCCGGCGGCGAACTGCTCCGGGTCGAAGGCCTCGGCCGGCGCGGGGAGTTCGCCGACGTCTCCTTCACCGTGCGACCCGGCGAGATCGTCGGCATCGCCGGGCTGGTCGGCTCCGGCCGCTCCGAGGTGCTGGAGACCGTCTTCGGTGCCCGCCGCCCCGACACCGGCCGGGTCAGCGTCGACGGCGTACGGCTGCGGCCCGGCAGCGTACCCGCCGCCGTGCGGGCGGGTCTCGGCCTCGCCCCCGAGGAGCGCAAGAGCCAGGCGCTGCTGCTCGGCGAGCCCGTGCAGCGGAACATCGGCCTGGCGACGCTGAGTCGGCACGCCGTCGCCGGTTTCGTCCGCCGCGGCGCCGAGCGGGCCGCCGCGACCGAGGTCGCCGACCGGCTGGAGCTGCGCCCGCGCGACGTGGGCCGCAAGGTCCGCACCCTCTCCGGCGGCAACCAGCAGAAGGTGGTGGTCGGCCGCTGGCTGCTCGGCGGCACCCGGCTGCTGCTGCTCGACGAACCCACCCGCGGCGTGGACGTCGGCGCCCGCGCCGAGCTCTACCGGGTGATCAGGGAACTGGCCGGAGGCGGGGTGGGGGTGCTGCTGGTCTCCAGCGAGGTGCCCGAAGTGCTCGGTCTCGCCGACCGGGTCCTGGTGATGCGTGAGGGCCGGATCGTCCGGGAGGCCCGCGCGACGGAGATCGACGAACCCACGGTCCTCGACCTCGTCATGGCGGGGTCCCTCTCGGAAGGAGCGGTCCAGTGACCGATCTCGCCCCGGCACACGTGCCGGCGACCAAGCCCGGCTGGTGGAAGGGGGACGCGAGCGAGCCGGTCCGGCGCAACCTGGGACTGGCCGCCGTACTGATCGCCTTGGTGATCATCGGCATGATCAGCGCCTCCGACCAGTTCCTCACCAGCGGCAACATCCTCAACATCCTCACCCAGGCCTCCGCCATCGGCGTCATCACCCTCGGGATGACCTTCGTGATCATCGGCGGCGGCATCGACCTCTCGGTGGGCGCGCTCACCGCCCTCGCCGCGATCTGGTGCACCACCGTCGCCACCCAGGACTACGGCGCGACCGGCATGATCTTCACCGCCGTCGTGGTCGGCACGCTGGCCGGCGCCGTCAACGGCCTGCTGGTCGCCTACGGGCGCCTCGTGCCCTTCATCGCCACCCTGGCCATGATGGTCGGCGCCCGCGGCCTGGCCACCAAGATCTCCGACAAGCAGACCCAGCCGGTCGAGGTCGATGCGATCAACCGCCTCGCCGAGGCCAAGGTGGCCGGCGTCCCGGCACTCGTGCTGGTCTTCGCCGCGGTCACCGCCGCCGGCTGGGTGCTGCTCAACCGCACCACCTTCGGCCGCCGCACCGTCGCGGTCGGCGGCAACGCGGAGGCCGCCCGGCTGGCCGGCATCAACGTCCGCCGGCAGACCGTCTACCTGTACGCGCTCTGCGGCTTGTGCTGCGGCATCGCCGCCGTGATGGTCGTCGCCCAGGCCAACGCCGGGTCCTCCGGCCAGGGCGACCTCTACGAGCTGGACGCCATCTCCGCCGCCATCATCGGCGGCACCGCCCTCACCGGCGGCCGCGGCAGCGTCGTCGGCTCGTTGATGGGCGTCCTGGTGTTCACCACCATCACCAACCTCTTCATCCTCAACAACCTGCCGACCGAGGTCCAGAACATCGTCAAGGGCGCCATCATCGTCGGCGCCGTCCTGGTCCAGGAGTTCCAGCCCCGTGAACTGCTGCGGCGGCGCTGAACCACCTCTCCTCCCCTGCCGCGCGGCCTTCGGGACGCCGGCCGCACGTCAACCCCCTCCACTCGCGAAGGACATGCCATGAACGCTCAGCCCCAGCCGCTCTCCCGCAGAAGGATCCTCCTCACCGGTGCCGTCGCCGGCGCCGGCGCACTCGTGGCCGGCTGCACCTCCAACCACCGCGACGAGGACCCGGTCGCCGCCGCCCCGGTCGCCGCCACCAGCGGCACCCCCGGCAAGGCCATCACCGTCGGCTTCTCCGTGCCGGCCGCCGACCACGGCTGGATGGCCGCCATCACCTCCAACGCCCAGGGCCGCGCCAAGCAGTACAAGGAGGTCACCTTCAAGGCCGTCGAGGCCGGCGAGGACGCCACCGCGCAGCGCGCCGCCCTGGAGACCCTCATCCAGTCCAAGCCCGACGTCATCATCGTGCTGCCGCACGACGGCGCGCAGCTCACCGCCTCCGGCCGCAAGGCCATGCAGGCGGGCATCCCGGTCATCAACCTGGACCGCGAGTTCTCCGACGAACTGGCCTTCCGCGTCCTGGTCAAGGGCGACAACTACGGCATGGGCGTGGCCGCCGGCCACTTCATCGGCGGTCGGCTCAAGGCCGCCGGCAAGACCGCCCCGGTCATCGCCGAGATCGCCGGGATCGACAACCTGCCGCTCACCCAGGAGCGGAGCAAGGGCTTCAAGGACACGCTCGCCGGCTACGGCTTCACCGTCGGCCACCGGGCCGCCGCCGAGTTCACCATCGACTCCGGCCAGCGGGTCGCCGCCAACCTGCTCCAGGCCGCCCCCGCCCTGGACGCGCTCTGGAACCACGACGACGACCAGGGCGTCGGCGTGCTCGCCGCCATCGGCCAGGCCGGACGCAAGGAGTTCTTCATGGTCGGAGGCGCCGGCTCCCGCAAGGCCATGGAGCACATCCGGGACGACGACAGCGTCCTCAAGGCCACCGTGACCTACAGCCCCAGCATGTCCGCCTCGGCCGTGTCCCTGGCCAGGCTGGTCGCCAACGGCCGCGGCATGGGCGACCTGGCGGAGCTCGGCGTCCCCAAGGAGATCCGCCTCGCCTCGGAGACCATCACCAAGGAGAACGTGGCGAACTACCTGCCGCTCGGCTTCTGACGCACGCCCGGGGTGCCGGCGCCGCGCCGGTCCCTCCACGACAGGGAGAGAAATTGTCCACTCAACGACTTCGGATCGGCATGGTCGGGCATGCCTTCATGGGCGCCGTGCACTCCCAGGCATGGCGCACCCTGAACCACGTCTTCGACCTGCCGCTCCGGGTCGAGCAGACGGCGCTGTGCGGCCTCCACCCCGACCAGGCCGAGGCCGCCGCGCACCGGCTCGGCTGGGCCGGGCACCTCACGGACTGGCGTGAGCTCGTCGCCCGTGACGACATCGACGTCATCGACATCTGCACTCCCAGCGACAGCCACGCCGAGATCGCCGTGGCGGCACTCGCGGCGGGCAAGCACGTGCTGTGCGAGAAGCCGCTGGCCAACACGGTCGACGAGGCCCGCACCATGACCGCGGCCGCCGAGCGGGCCGCCGCCCGCGGGATCCGTTCCATGTGCGGCTTCACCTACCGCCGGGTGCCGGCGCTCTCGCTGCTGCGCAACCTCATCGCCGACGGCCGCCTCGGTGAGATCCGGCACGTGCGCGCCACCTACCTCCAGGACTGGATCACCGACCCGGAGTTCCCCCTGGTCTGGCGGCTGCGCAGGGAACGGGCGGGATCCGGCGCACTGGGCGACGTGGGTGCCCACATCGTCGACCTGGCGCACTACCTGACCGGCAGCCGGCTCACCGGGGTCACCGGGGTCACCGAGACCTTCGTCCACCTGCGGCCGCTGCCCGCCGACCGGGACGGCGGCAGCGGCGGGCTCACCGCCGAGGCTGCCGCCACGCCCGAGCTGGGACGGGTGACGGTGGACGACGCGGCGGTCTTCATCGGACGGCTGGAGAGCGGCGCCCTCGCCACCTTCGAGGCCACCAGGTTCGCCACCGGCCGCAAGAACGCGCTGCGCATCGAGGTCAACGGGTCGCTCGGCTCAGCCGCCTTCGACTTCGAGCGGCTCAACGAGCTGGAGTTCCTGGACACCGCCCAGCCCGCCGCCGAACAGGGCTTCCGGCGCATCCTGGTCACCGAGCCCGACCACCCCTACCTGGCCGCCTGGTGGCCGCCCGGCCACGGGCTCGGCTACGAGCACAGCTTCACCCACCAGGCCCGCGACCTGGTCGCGGCGATCGCCGAGGGGCACGACCCCCGGCCCTCGTTCGCCGAGGCGCTCCAGGTGCAGCTGGTGATCGACGCCGTGGAGCGCAGCGCGACGAACAGCTCCTCCTGGACCGCCGTACCGGAGGCCACGACGGAAACGGAGGCCGAAGCGGCCTGAGACCCGGCCGCCCGTACTGTCCGGTGGCCACCCCGGCGGCCGGTGGCCACCGGACGGCTGTTCCAGGACCGATCCGCCGCAGGAACAACTCCGGCACGGAACCCCGGCGTTCGTCTCGTGGAGAGACAAAGGCGCTATCGGTTCAGCCAATACCCTTTCCGGACACGAAGCGTGACTGCTAGGTTCGACGGGAACAGCCGGGGGCTGGGACGCTACCGAGTCGCGGGGAAAGGAGAGGTGGAGTGCGGCGGATGACGGCACGGGTCGCCAACTCCCACCAGAGCACGCTGCTTCTCCGGCTACGGGACAGGGGCTCTCAGTCACGGGCCGTTCTGGGCGAGGTGATCGACCTCTCCCGTTCGAAGCTGGCCGTGGAGATCGACCGGCTGCTGGAAACCGGCCTGGTCGTCCAGGACGGCGTCGCGGCCTCGCGCGGCGGACGTCCCTCGCACAACATCCGGCTCTCCCCCGACCTGCGCTTCCTCGGGATAGACATCGGTGCCACCTCGGTCGACGTCGCGATCACCAACGCGGAGCTGGAGATCCTGGGCCACCTCGCCGAACCGCTGGACGTGCGGGAGGGACCTGTCGCCGTGTGCGAGCGGGTGCTGGCGATGGTGGCCGAGCTCCGCGCCGCCGGCCATGCCGAGCACCTAGACGGGGCCGGGGTCGGGGTGCCGGGCCCGGTGCGCTTCCCCGAGGGCATCCCGGTCGCCCCTCCGATCATGCCCGGCTGGGACGGCTACCCCCTCCGCGAGGTCCTGGGCCAGGAGCTCGGCTGCCCCGTCCTGGTGGACAACGACGTGAACGTGATGGCGCTGGGCGAACAGCACGCCGGCGTGGCCCGCTCCGTCGGCGACTTCCTGTTCGTCAAGATCGGCACCGGCATCGGCTGCGGCATCGTGGCCGACGGCCGGGTGCACCGCGGCGTCACCGGCAGCGCCGGCGACATCGGGCACATCCAGGTCGAGCCGAACGGGCACCTGTGCATCTGCGGCAACCAGGGCTGCCTTGAGGCCTACTTCGGCGGCAACGCCCTGATCCGCGACGCCCGCGCGCTCGCCGCCGACGCCCGCTCGCCCGAACTCGCCGCGCGGCTGGCATCCACCGGTGCGCTGACGCTCGCGGACGTGGCCGCGGCAGCGGCCGCGGGGGACAGCGCGGCCCTCGAACTCATCCGGCAGGGCGGCCACCGCACCGGTCAGGTCATCGCCAGCCTGGTCAGCTTCTTCAACCCCGCCATGGTGGTGATCGGCGGAGGCCTCACCGGCCTCGGGCACACGCTGCTCGCCAGCATCCGCACCCAGGTGTACCGGCAGTCCCCGCCGCTGGCCACCGGCAACCTCCCCATCGTGCTGAGCGAACTCGGCTCCACCGCGGGCGTCATCGGCGCGACCCGCCTCATCAGCGACCACCTCTTCTCCGTCGCCCACTGATTCCCGGCGCGGTCCGCCGGGCCGGACACGCCGTCCGGTGAGGTGCCCGTGCCGCTGCGCGCCCGGGACGGGGCGGTTCATCCGAACCTGGCGACGCCCGTGACGCCCTCTGCACCGGTCGCACGGGAAACTGCCGGACCGACAGGGTCCGTTGCGCTCGCCACGATCAGCTTGCCCACGGCGTCCCCGAGCAGGGTCTGGGCCTGGGGTTCGAGCTTGTCGTCGGTGATGAAGAGGTCGACCTCGTCGAGCCGGGCGAAGCTGCTGAGCCCGACGATCCCCCACTTGGTGTGGTCGGCGACCACCGCGACCCGCTGGGCGGAGGAGATGAGGGCGCGGTTGGTCTGCGCCTCCGCGAGGTTCGGCGTGGTCAGCCCCGCCCGGTCCGAGACGCCGTGGGCGCCCAGGATCAGCAGGTCGACGTGGAGGGTGCGGATCGCCTGGTCCGCGATCGGGCCGACCAGCGCCGCGGAGCGCGTGGGCGAGCCACCGGTCAGCAGCAGCGACGGTGCGGTCCCGCCCCGTTCCTGAGCGGTCGTGCGAAGGAGATCGCCGATCGGGAGCGAGTTGGTGACCACGGTCAGGTGAGGGATGTTCAGCAGCCGCATGGCGATCGCGTAGGTCGTGGTGCCGGCCGAGAGGGCGATCACGGTGCCGGTCTCGACGAGTGAGGCGGCCGCGTCGGCGACGGCGGCCTTCGCGGCGGATTCCCGGCCGGACTTGGCTTCGAAACCGGGTTCGTCGACGGCCCCGCCGGGATTGGCCACGGCGCCCCCGTGGACCTTCTGCACCGCCCCGGCTCTGGCGAGTGCGTCCAGGTCGCGTCGGACGGTCATGTCGGAGACCCCGAACTGCTCGACGAGGTCGGACACCCGGACAGCACCTGACTGGCGCACGCGGTCGATGATGAGGGAACGTCTCTGGGACGCCAGCATCGCCGCATCCGCCATGACCATCCCCTGTCGCACACACCGCACGCCGTGACATCGGACCGAAAGCACCGGAACCGAACAGACACAGGATAGGCCTCAACATCACCGGGGAGGAATGGGCAAGCCGGTGGAATCGGCCGGCGGGCCGCCCGGGCGCCCGGGGGCCGGGTGGGCGGACGTGCCACGAGGAGTCCCTTCGCCGATGAGGAGCGCTCGGACCGGCGGCCGGAACAGGGCGCCACGAGCCTGGCCACAGTGTGGCCGCGATCAGGCCCGGTGCATACGGATCCTCCGATAACATCGCAGCGCCGACCTTGTGCCGGCCGACAAACCTGACGGTAGAGACGGTGGATCGAGGCGAACCCCTCATGGAGCACGAGACCCCGCCCGCCTGGCCCGTACGGCGGCGGATGCCCGACCTCTCCGCCCTCGACGGCCCGACGCGCGCCACGGTGGTGGCGGCCGTGGAACGTCTGCGCGCGCTGCGCGGGGTCTTCGCCGACCGCCTCCTGGCCCTCGTCCGGTCGGACGTTCCCGGCTACGCGGTCCTGTCCGACGACGAGCTCCGGGCGTCGGCCCGCCGGTTCATGGACATCCTCATCGGGGAGCTCTCGGCCCTGCGGGTTCCCGACGGTGCGCTGCGCGACATGCTCGGCGAGTACGCCCTGGAGCGCGTCGCCCGTGGAGTCCCCCTCGACGTCCTCGCCATCGGTTACCAGCTGGGCTCGCGCGAGATGCTCGCCCTGATCGACGAGGTCGCCGCAGAGGTCGACCTGCCCTCCGGACTCCTGCTCGCGGTGCACGACAGCACCTGGGAGTTCGCCAACGAGGCGTCCTCGGTCTTCGCCCGGGTCCAGCACGACCTGGCCCTGGAGCGCGCGCATTTCGACGCCGAGCGCCGCTCCGCCTTCGCGGGGGGCGTGCTCGGCGGGGCGTTCACCACCGAGCGGATCCACCGTGACGCCCCTCTCTTCGGGCTCGACCTCCAGCTCCCCCACGTCGCCCTCGCCGCGCGAGCGGCGTCCGCCGCCGACGCCGACGCGGTCCGCCGCGCCGTCGCGTCCGCCGTCGGTGTCCCCGCCGACCGTCTCCTGCTGGCCCAGGTGGGGCCCGGCCTGGGCTTCATCGTTCCGAAGGCCCCCGCGAGCACCGCCCACCACCTGGTCGCAGCCGGCCCGCCCCTGCCCCTCGAACAACTCCACCACGGCTTCGACGAGGCGGTGGTGGCACTTGAGACCGCCGAGCGGTTCGCGATGACCGGGCTGGTACGGCTCTCCGACCTGGGGCCGCGTCCCCTGGTCCGCTCCGCCGCCCGAACCGCCGACCTGCTCTCGGCGCGCCACCTCGCGGCCCTCGACGAGACGGGACGGTCGAACCGCGAGATCGAGGAGACCGCGCGGGTGTACCTGGAGTGCGACCAGGAGGTCCGGGAGACGTCGCAACGGCTCGCCGTCCACCCGAACACCGTGCGCTACCGGGTCAACCGCTTCCAGGTGCTCACGGGGCTGAACCTGCGGCACACCGAGGACCTGGTGACCGCGTGGTGGCTGCTGAACCGGCGGCGGACGCACGGCCACCCGTCCCGGCCGCCGCTCCCGCCCGCCTGACCCGAACCGCCCCGGACGGACCCGCGTCCGCGGCGGGGCCGTCCGCCCCGGCACCCGGGACGAGGGGCCCGGCCGGGGCGGCGACGTGCACACCCCGGTGGTCGGCGACTCACCCGCGTCGACGACGAGGCCCGACCGGCGCACCCTGTCGGGGCACACCGGTCGGGCTTCGTCGTCAGGCCTGCCGGACTCCCCCGGGCGGGGCCGGCGGGGTTCTTCCGGTGACCGCCGGCACGCCGGCCGTCAGGCCGGGAGGCCGATGGCGCGTTCGCCGTTGCGGCGCTGCTGGATGACGACGGCGATGACGAGGAGCGCGCCCTGGGCGACGTTCTGCCAGAAGGAGTTGATGCCCTGGACGGTGAGGCCGTTCTCCAGGGCGCCGAGGAGTGCGACGGCGAGCAGGGTGCCGCCGATGCCGCCCTTGCCTCCGCGGAGGGCGCAGCCGCCGAGGGCGGCGGCGGTGATGGCCTTGAGTTCGAGTCCTTCGCTGCCGGAGGTGGGCTGGCCGGAGCCGGTGCGCGCGGTGAGGAGGATGCCGGCGACGGCGGCGACGGTGCCGATGAGGGCGTAGACGGCGACGAGGTACTTGTTGATGTTGATGCCGGCGAGGCGGGCGGCGGTGTCGTTGCCGCCGATGGCGTAGATGTTGCGGCCGATGTCGGTGTACTTGAGGAGGAGGTGGACGGCGAGGGAGGTGAGGATGAGGATCCAGACCATGACGGGGAGGCCGGCGATCTTGCCGCGGCCGAGGAAGACGAAGACGTCGTTGTTGAGGACGTAGCCCTGGGCGCGGCCGTTGGAGACGAGCTGGGCGAGTCCCTTGTAGGCGGCGAGGCCGGCGAGGGTGGCGATGGTGGGGTTGACCCGGCCGTAGACGATGACCACGCCGTTGAGGACGCCGATGAGGATGCCGACGCCGACGGCGGCGGCCATGCCCACGAACGGGTTGGCGCCCGCGCTGGTGAAGGCCATGGCGCTGACGACGGAGGCGACGCCGGCCTGGGAGCCGACGGAGATGTCGAGGCCGCCGCAGATGATGACGACGGTCTGGACGACGGCGAGCAGGCCGGTGATGGTCGCGGCCTCGGCGATGACCTGGATGTTGTTGACGCTGAGGTAGTTGTCGTTGAGCACGCCGAACAGGGCGAGGACGACGGCCAGGGCGCCGATCAGGCTGAGGTTCTGACCGCCGATCGTGGCGAGGAACGTCAGCGGGTTCGAGCCCTTGCGCCGGTCGGGGCTGCTGTCGGCGGCCGGTCGGGTGGTCGTGGTGCTCATGCGGATGCTCCAGGGACGGGGGCGATGTCGTCGGCCATGGCGAGGTTGAGGATGGCTTCTTCGGTGGCCTCGGCGCGGTCGAGTTCGCCGGTGATGCGGCCGTTCTGCATGACGACGATGCGGTCGGCGAGGCCGAGGACCTCGGGGAGTTCGGAGGAGATGACGAGGATGGCGACGCCCTGCTCGGCGAGGTCGGCGATGATCCGGTAGATCTCGGCCTTGGCGCCGACGTCGATGCCGCGGGTCGGCTCGTCCAGGATCAGCACCTTGGGTTTGTGGGCCAGCCAGCGGGCGAGGACGACCTTCTGCTGGTTGCCGCCCGAGAGCTTGCGCACCTCGTGCTCGATCGACGGGGTGCGCACCCGCAGCCGGTCGGCGTACTCCTGCGCCAGCTCCCGCTCCGCCGAGCGGCGGACGAAGCGGAAGCGGCGCAGGCGCTCCAGGACGACCAGCGAGGTGTTGTCGCGGATCGAGCGGTGCAGGAAGAGGGCCTGGGCCTTGCGTTCCTCGGGCGCGAGGCCCAGGCCCGCACGGATGGCGGCTCCGGGCTTTCCCGGGGGCAGCCGTCGGCCGTCGAGGGTGACGGTGCCGGAGCGGACCGGCAGGTCGCCGGCGAGGGCGAGGGCGAGCTCGGAGCGTCCGGCGCCGATCAGGCCGGCCAGGCCGACGACCTCGCCCGCGTGGATCTGCAGGGTGACGTCGCGCACGGCGTCGGTGGTGACGCCCTGGACGTCGAGGACCAGGCGGCCGGGGGTGACGCGCTCGCGGGTGAACATGGCGGACAGGTCGCGGCCGACCATGAGGCGCACCAGCTCGCCCTCGCTGGTGGTGGCGGCGTTCTGCACACCGGCGAGGGCGCCGTCCCGCAGCACGGCGATGCGGTCGGCGAGTTGGAAGATCTCCTGCATGCGGTGGGAGACGTAGACGATCGCGACGCCGTCGTCACGGAGCCGGCGGATCAGCGTGAAGAGCGCGTCGACCTCGTGCTCGGACAGCGAGGAGGTCGGCTCGTCGAAGGCGACGATCTTCGCGTCCTCGGTCAGTGCGCGCATGATCTCGACGAGCTGGCGCTGGGCCGGGGTGAGCCGGGAGCCGAGCAGTCCGGGGTCGAGGACCTTGTCGAAGCCGTACCGTCGGAGGTCGGCGGTGATGCGGCGGCGCAGTTCGGCGCGGTCGAGGCGCCGGCCGGCCTTGCGGGGCAGGGAGCCGGCGTAGACGTTCTCGGCGACGGAGACGTGCGGGATGATCTCGGGTTCCTGCGGGATGATCCGGATGCCGGCGCGGCGGGCGTCGGTCGGTGTGGCGAACTGGACGGGTTTGCCGTCGAGGACGACGCTGCCCTCGGTGGGCCGGTGGTCGCCGGTGAGGATCTTCAGGAGCGTCGACTTCCCGGCGCCGTTCTCCCCCATGAGGGCGGTGATCCGGCCGGCCGGGAAGTCCAGGGTGACGCCGCCGAGAGCCTGCACCGGGCCGAACCGTTTGACGACGTTCTGCACGCCGGCGCTGCCGGGGGTCGGTGCGGCGGGCGGGCGGGGATCCGGGTTCGTGTCGTGGGCTGTGCTCACGGTGGTCACCTTCGGGTTGTGCGGGAGACGGGAGGCGCTTGTCACGCGGGGGCCGGTGACATGGGTGGCGGGTCGCCGCCCCGGCCCCGCCGGGGGGGCGGGGTGCCGGGGCGGTGGTGGCCGGTGTCCGGCCGGGTGTCAGCTGCAGGTGACGCCGGCGGACTTCCAGGTGGTCGCGTCGACCATGGTGGTCGCGGCGAAGGCCTCCTTCGGGAAGTCCTTGCTGTTCTTGAGCTTGTCGTACATGGTCTGGACGGCCAGCGCCCCGACGTCCTTGCCGTTGATGAAGAGCGCGGCCTTCATGCCGGAGGGCTTGCTGCCGCTCCAGTCCTTGCAGGCGAGGTAGGCGCCGAGGCCGACGCCGATGACGTTGTCGGCGCCGATGCCGGCGTTCTCCATGGCGGTGACGCCGCCCTGGACGTTCTCGTCGTTGCAGCCCCACACCACCCAGTGCTTGACGCCCGCGTTGGCGGTGATCGTGGCGGCGATCTTGTCCTGGGCACCGGTGGGCGTGTTGTCGGTCGCGACGTCGATCTTCTGGACGCTGGCGCCGGACGCCGCGATGAACGCGTCCTTCGCGGCGTTGACGCGGTCGGCGCAGACGGTGACGTCCTGCTTCCAGGCGGAGACGATGCGGGTGTCGGCCTGGTTCCAGCCGGCCTTCTTGAACTCCTCGCCGGCGCGCTTGCCGACCTCGGTGCCCATCTGCTGGCCGGAGAAGCCGATCCGGGCGACGAGGTCGTCCTTGCCGCACGCGGACGGGTCCGGGCCGGTGGCGCAGATCTGGTCGTCGGAGGTCAGCAGGGCCACCTTGCCGTCCTTCGCGGTCTGCACGACCTGCGGCCCCACCGCCGGGTCCGGCACCACGATGATGATGCCGTTGGTCTTCTGCGCGATGGCCGACTGCACCTCGCTGACGGTCTTGTTGGCGTCGTTGCCGAGGTTGACGACCTTGAGGTCGATGCCCAGTTCGGCGGCCTTGGCCTTGGCGCCTGCCGCCTCGCCCACGAAGTACTCCTGGTCGCCCTGCTTCTGCAGGTAGGTAATCGAGATCTTGCCGTTCACCGGCGCCGCGGGGACGGCGTCCGACGTCACCGACTCCTGCCCGGTGGAACAGGCGGTGGCCAGGCCGAGGGTGAGCAGCAGGCCGGTCGCAGCGACGGTGCGGCGGGTGGTGCGGAACATGGACAGCTCCTTGAGCATGCGCCGGTGTCGGCGCTGGTGTGCGGGGGAAGGCGGCGGTACCGGGAACGCATGGCTGACCGCGGTGGGATGGGGAGGGCAGGGCCTCTCCGGAGACGTCCGCGGACTGCGGCAGCCCGTTCCACCAATAACTAACACGTTCAAACGGTATGCAACACATAACATCCTTGACGCGCAACGGCGTCAAGGGGGCGGACGGACCGATATCTGCTCGTGACCATCTGTCACGCGCGTTTCGGCCCATCGCATTCGTTCAGCCAAAAACCTAAACTGGCATGCCTGTTGATCAATCAACCAGCCGCCGCCCGCCGGCGGTGTCCGGCTTCACGGGCCCGCGGGCAGCTGACCTGCAGATTCCCACGCGTGTCGACACCGGGCCGGTTTCACACACATTCCGACACCGGACCGGTGTCCGGTCGACGGGGCCGGCGGAGGGCGTGGTCACCCCCGTCGGAGCCGCGTGCCGCTCCTGCGCACGCTTCCGGCCGGACGGACGGGCGTGCGGACCCTCACGGGAGCCGACCGCGACGCCGAAGGCTGCCGCCCCTTCGCACGGGGGCGGCAGCCTTCGGTCACTGCCCGGACGTGCCGGGCACGCTCGTCCACCGGTCGTGTCCCGCACCGGTCGTGTCCCGCACCGGTCGTGTCCCGCACCGGGCTTCGGGCGGCGGGGCCGGGACTGACGGGACGGCTCCTGCTACAGCACGGTCAGGCTGTCGAAGTTCGCTCCGGTGGCCTTGGTGAGGGTCGCGCGGACGGTGACGTTCGTCCCCTGCGGGAGGTTCTCGGTGCAGGAGGCCGTCGCCCAGGTGTCCCAGCTGCCCGTGGGCGGCAGGGCGAGGGTGGAGCCCTTCCTGCCGTTGACGTCGATGGTCACGGGGCGGTCGGTGTCGCTTCCGTTGGCGTAGCGGATGAGGAGTTGCCTGTTCCCGGCCGACGCCACGCTTACCGTCCACGCGATGGTGGCCCCTGCGGACGTCCCGTCGAAGTCGGCGTAGCCGGTGCCGGTGTAGCCGGGATGGCGGGTGTCGAGGATGAAGGTGCTGTCGAACCGCGCGCTCTCGGCCTGGTGGACCGTGCCGCCGCCGACGGCCGGGAAGGAGGCACCGCTGGGCTCGACGGTCGCGGCGGTGCCGCCGTTCCCGCTCACGGGGATCTCCGGTGTGACGACGGTCAGGACCTTCGCCTGCGCGTCCCACACGCTGCCGCCCGCGCTCCCGCTGATGAGGGCCGCGGCCTCGCTGGTGAAGGCCGGCAGGGTGGCACCGCCGTTGACCCGCATCCCCACGGGCTTCGCGAGGCCGTGGAAGCGGACGAGGTAGCGGCGCCTGTCGGGCGCGCCCTGGTACGTCCCCTGCGGGTGCGCGACGACGACGCGGGTCGCGGCGTCGGTGTAGGTGAGGCGGGTGACGCTGGTGTTCTGGGCACCGGCCCGGTACGCCTCGGTCACCCCGTCGTCCTCGACGAGTTCGAAGGCGCCGTCGGCCCCCGCGTAGACCTCCATCTCCAGCTGCCGCTTGGTGAGGTAGGCGGTGCTCTGCGCGTACGGGTACCTGGGCAGGATCGCCCCCGCCTTGACGAACAGCGGTGTCTCGCCGGTACGGGTGGTCCAGGCGAAGTCGCCGGTGTCGGATCCGGTGTGCTTGATGTCCGCCCAGAAGTTGTACCAGGTGGCTCCGGCCGGCAGCCAGATCTGCTGGACGCCCCCGCCGTCGGAGGTGAGGGGTGCGACGAGGAGCGAAGGGCCCCACATGTACTGCAGGTCGTGGGTGTAGGCCTGGGGCCGGTCCTGGTGGTCGATCACCATGGCCCGTGCCATGGGCATGCCGGTGGCGGCGGCCTGGTGGGCGAGCGTGTAGATGTACGGCATCAGGGTGTACCGCAGTTGGCCGTACCGGGCGAAGTCGGCCTGCGCCTGCGCTCCCTGGTCGAGCGGCCAGCGCGATGCCTTCGTGCCGTACTGGGCGGTCGAGGCGGAGGTGTGGGGGCGCCAGATCGGGGAGAGGCTGGACCAGGCGACCGGCCAGTTGCGGTAGAAGGCGTCGGAGACCGTGCCGCCGTCGAAGCCGCCGCCGTCGATGTTGGCGAAGGGGAAGCCACCGAGACCGGCCGTCTGCATGCCCCGGATCTGGTTCCGCATCTCCTCGTAGGTCTGGCTGATGTCACCCGTCCAGTAGTGCCCGTAGCGCTGCTGGCCCGCGGTCGCGCCGCGGCTCCAGGTCCACGGGCGCTTGGCGGATCCGATGTGCCCGCTCCCCGAGGGGTCCCAGCCTTCTCCGCCGACCCCCTTGTGCAGGTTCAGGAAGTAGGCGTTGCGCCCTTCGGCCCAGGTGCGGCCGTCGGCCGTCCTCGCCGTGTACGGGATCCCTCCGAGGTCGTCGGTCTCGTCGATCCACAGACCGTCACCGGGGTACCCGAGGCTCGGGTCGAGGGCCTTGTCCCAGAAGACCTTCCACACCCAGGCGCGGGTGGCGGGGTTGGTCCAGTCGGGGACGGCGTTGCTGTCCTTCACGTCCTTCAGGTCGGCCGCCGCGAGGCTGTAGCCGGGCGGCGGGCCGGCCTTCCACCCCGCCATCTCGTTGGTGTTGTTGCGGTTGTAGTCCAGGGTCACGGTGACGCCGTTCGCGGCGGCCCACTTCCGGTAACCGGCGGGGTCGGGCCAGCGGTCGGGGCTGAACTCGAACCACGAGCCGGACCAGGAGCCCGAACCGGCGCGCCAGCGGTTGTCGTTGACCTGGTGGTCGAAGGGGAAGCCGGCCGCGCGGTGCCGGCCGATCTTCTCGCGCCACCAGTCCTGGGTGCTCACGTCGGCGAAGCTCTTGTCGGACATGTGGAGTCCGAAGATGGACTGCTGGGGCAGTCGCGGGCGGCCGGTGAGCCGGGTGTAGCGGTCGAGGAGCTGCGCGAACCGGGGACCGTTGATCAGGAAGTAGTCCACCTGGGGGCGTGCGCCCCCGGCGTCGTGCCCGTCGGCGAAGAACCCGTACCCGTTGCTGCCGCCGAAGTTGAAGGTCGTGTCGAACGTGGTGTTGAAGAACACCCCGTACCCCTTGCTGGAGAGATAGAACGGCACGATCGCGGGCGCCTGGTCGATCGGGTTGTGGGCGGCGGCGTACGCGTCGGCGTAGTTGTGGGAGAGCGTGTCGCCGGTGCGGTCGAGCCGCGGTGCACGGCCGAGTACGCCGTGCCCGGCCTTGAGGAAACGCTCGCCCGAGGACGGCGGGGCGAATGCCTGGGTGGCGATGGTGGCGTTCGTGCCGCCCCAGCTGATGCCGCGGGTGGCGTCCTCCTTCACCAGCAGGGCGCCGGTGGCCCGGGAGTAGAACTCCAGCCGCATCGGCCGCTTGCGCAGGACGACGCGCAGGCCGTCGGCCGCGGCGGTGTGCACCTCGATGGTGTCCGAGGTGACGGTGAGGCTCAGGCTGCCGCCCATGGCGGAGTGGTTCCCGGGCACCACCATCTCGTAGCGGGTGTCCGCGAAGAAGCTCTCCCCGGCGCGGGCGGCGTGCACCCTGACGATCTGGTCCCCGTACGCGGTGAGGCGCAGTTGCTGACCGGTCGTGCTGGTGACGGTGACGCTCCGGCTGTCGGCCGTGTGCTTGGAGTAGTCGGCGAGCTGTTCCGGGGCCGCAGCCGCCGCGCGGGTGGGCACGGTGCTCACCGCGCCCACGGCCATCGCGCCGACGGCCGTGGAGAGCAGGGTCCTGCGCTTGATCTGTCCGGGTTCCATGGTGTCTCCCATAGGTGTGGCTGCCGGGGTGGCCGGACTCGGCCCTGTCGGGGCGCGGCTCCTGTCAGGAGACGCGCCAGACCTGGTTCGAGCCTCCGTTGCCGCTCCACTGGTCCAGGGCGGTGCCCGCGGTGGTGGAGTTCTTCGGCACGTCGACGACCAGGCCGCTGTGGAGGTTCTTGAGGACGTAGGAGGTGTTCGACGCGGAGGCGTAGTCGCCGACCGCGTCGAAGGCCCACAGCTGGTTGCTCGCGCCGGAGCACGGCCACTGGATGAGCTTTCCGCCCGCGGTGGTGGAGGCGCCCGACACGTCCAGGCACTTGCCGCTCTTGGCGCTGACGAGGCTGAAGACGTTGCCGTGGGCGCGGCGGAGGTTCCAGGTCTGGTTGGTGCCGCCGGTGGCGGGCCACTGGATGATGCCGGCGCCGTCGCTCGTGGACGCCTTGTCGACGTCGACGACCTGCGAGTTGCCGGCGCTGGTGAGGACGTGGCCGGCCGCACCGGGCACGGAGGCGTCGGCGGTCCAGGTGCCCGCGGAGACGTCCAGCGACCAGGACGAGAACCATCCGACGTTCAGCGTCGTGCCCGAGAAGGTGATCGGCAGCCAGACGAGCGCGGAGCTGCCCAGGTCCGAGGGGTTCCAGCGGTCGCCGGCGTAGATGTACGTGGTGCCCGAGGAGCCGCTGACCGGGATGATGTTCGCGGTCTGGGTGTTGTACGTCGAGGTGCCGACGGGTGCGAACTCGGTGAGCGTCGTCCACGGCCCGCTCAGCGAGGTGGCGCTGGCGTACACGTTGTCGTTGAGGTTCCAGCCGGTCAGGCGGGAGCCGAGGAGGTAGTAGCGGCCGCCGGACTTCATCATCGCCGGGGACTCGTAGTCGGGCAGGAGGGCGACGGTGGAGGCCGCGGAGAGGTAGTCGGCGGACAGCCGGTCGATGCGCAGGCCGTGCTGCGGATCCCGGGACAGCAGGTAGGCGGTGCCGTCGGGCTCCTGGTACAGGCCCAGGTCCTTGCTCTGGAAGCCCAGCGGCCGGGAGCTGCCCCGGTAGGTGTACGGGCCGCAGGGGGTGGAACTGGTCGCCACACCCACCTTCGCCTCGGAGTAGGACGGGCTGTCGATGTGCATGTACATCACGTAGGTGCGGGTCGAGGCGTTGTGGATCACCTTGGGCCGCTCCACGATCCGGCCCGGCCCCAGGTCGCCGCTCGCCTGCCGGGACAGCGCGGTGCTCCGGTAGGTCCAGGTGCGCAGGTCGGTCGAGGAGTAGCAGGGGATCGCACGGAAGGACGTGTCCGAGGAGTTCTCGCCGGTCTTGTCCTCGCCGAACGCGTACCAGGTGCTGCCCGACTTGACGATCCCCAGGCCGTGCATCTGCAGCCGGTTGCCGTTCTGGTCCTTCCACGCCGCGCCCGGGGTGAACGTGCTCACGTCCGCCGCGCGGGCGGTGGGCAGTGGTCCCAGGAGGGTCGCCGCGAGGAGCAGCAGTGCCGCCACGGTGCGCCGGAGCAGCACCGCCGGCCCGGGGGTGTTCTTCCGCATGGTTTCTGCCTTCTCCGGGGTCGTCGCCGACCGGTCGGGGTGGGTTGTCGTCGGCCAGGAGCGTCGATTCGAAAGCGGTCACCGCCCGGTTCCCGGCGGGACTGACGCCGGGAACCGGGGCACTGTGCGGCGGCGCCGCCGACCGGGTCGGCGGCCGACGGCGCCGGGCGCTGCCGGAGGCCCGCCGGTCCTCACCCGTGAGAAGGGGCGGACGGCCCGCGGCAGCGCCGTACGGGGGGTCAGCTCGACGGCGGCAGCGTCCACTTCTGGTTGGTGGCGCCGTTGCAGGTCCAGATCTGGAGCTGGGTGCCGTTGGTGGTGCTGGAGTGCGGGTCGTCGAGGCACTTGCCGGTGGCGGGGTTGACCAGGGCGCCGTTGGCCGGCTTCCAGTTCTGGTTGGCGGCGCCGTTGCAGGTCCACAACTCCACCAGGGTGCCGTTGGCGGTGTCGTTGCCGGTGATGTCGAGGCAGAGGCCGTTGGCGCGCAGGGTCTGGCCCTTGACGGTCCACTGCTGGGACGGTCCGCCGTTGCAGTCCCAGATCTGGGCCTTGGCCCCGGGTGCGGTCGATGCCTTGTAGTCGTCGAGGCACTTGCCGGCGATGCCGGACCTCACCGGGCCCGTCGGGTCCGGGGGGTTGCCGCCCGGTCCCGGCAGGGCCGCGACGAGTGCGTCCTCGGCGCTCGCCGTGCTGCTGGAGGAGAGCTCCCTGATCGGGCCGGCCCAGGAGACGCCGAATCCCTTGCTGTTGGTGTCGTGGGCCGCGATCGAGCTCGCCTGGGCGTTGAGCCACGCGTCGTAGGCGGTGGTGCGGGCGGCGGTGGCCAGCGTCCGCAGTCCGCGCACGAAGATGCCCTTGAACGAGGCGGCGTCCGGGCCGCAGCCCGAGGATTCGCACGGCTCGGTGAGGACGCCGTTCCTGGACAGGTGGGAGATCGCGGCGTCGGCGATCTGCCGGGCGGTGGTGAGCAGAGCGGTGTCCCCGGTGGCCTCGGACAGCTCGGACAGGCCGGCCAGCACGACGCCCTGGTTGTAGGACCAGGTCTGTGCGCCGTTGTTCCTGCACGAGGCGTCGAGGCCGTCGTTGACCAGGTGCGAGCTGTTGATCATCCCGGTGCCCTTGAACCAGTTCCACTCCTGCTTGGCCCGGTTCAGGTAGGTGGTGTCCCCCCGGGATGCGGTTGTGCAGGGCGGCCGTCAGCTGGAGGAAGAGCTCGTTGGGGATGGCGTTCTTGTATCCCCTGGCCGTGCTCCACCAGATGCCGCCGCCGCACGTCGAGTCCCAGTAGCCGTGCAGGTAGTCGGCGTCGGTCCTGGCCATCTGCAGGTAGGCGGGGTTCCCGGTGATGTCGTACGCCTGGACCCAGGCCAGCGCCCACCAGGCCGTGTCGTCCATGTACTCGTTCTCGAAGTTCGACGCCTTGTGCTTGTCGAAGGCCCCGGAGATCGCGTACGAGTACTGGGTGTCACCCGTGGTCTGCTGGTAGGTCTCGATCGTGCTCAGTGCCACCGCGGAGTTCCACCAGCCGGTGCCGATCTGACCGGTGCCGGGGTCGTAGGACTTCATCAGCGCCGCGGCGCCGTTTGCGGCGGGTGAGGCCGCCGACGCCGTGCCGGCCGATCCGGCCAGCGCCGACGCTCCGAGGGCCGTGGCCGTCACGGCCGAGCGCAGGACCATGGCCCTGCGCCGGCGCTTCGTCCCGCGGTCCCGGTCACCGGGTGCGGTCGTGCTGCCGTCCATGACACCGGGTGCGTGCGCGGTCGTCCTCACCGCGGCGTGTTCCGCCGTGTGAAGTCTCATGTCTTCCCTCGTTCCGGGTGGGGGTGGGGGGTGAGGGTGCGGGTGGGCGCGGGGGCCCTGTGACGTGCGCGAAGTGAGGCGGTGAGCTTTCGACGGGACGGCGTTCCTGGGGGTGTCCCGCGACATGGCGTGGTCGTGCAGGCCGCCGGGGAAGGCCTCCCCGGCCCGAGCCGGGGCGGGGCGGGGCAGAGCAGCGTGGCGTGGGGCGGGGCGCGTTGCCGTGCTCCCCGGAGCCGGGCGGTCCGTCAGGCCCCGGCGAGGGTCCAGGTCACGGTGTCGGTGTGGGTGGCACCGGCGATGGAGGCCGTGACGGTGAGGGTGTTGGTCCCCTGGCGGAGCTTCACGCCGGTCCACTTGAAGATGCGGTCCGAGCTGTTCCGCTTGCCGAGCGAGGTGCCGTTGAGCACGGCGGTGACCTCGGTGGCGTTGGAGTAGACCTTCACCTCGGTGGTGGCGTCGGTGCGTGCGGTCCAGCGGCGGCTGGTGATGTGGAGGGTCGGCTCGGGTGACCAGTTGGCCTTGTACCAGTAGAAGGAGTCCTTGCGGGTCGAGCGGTCGCGGGTGACCAGGCCCTTGTCGTTGATGCCGCGCTGGCCGCCCTCGTTGCGTCCGTCGGAGGCGAAGTCGAACATGTTCCACACGAAGCTGCCCCAGACGAAGGGCCGGGCGGCCAGTTGCTTCCAGGAGGCCTCGTGGAGGAGCGCCTGGTACTCCTCGGGGTGGAAACCGCTCCCGTAGCCGGACGGGTTGAGGGCGTGCTGGGTGATGTTCGCGCCGGCGCCGTACTCGGAGAGGGCGAAGGTGCGATTCGGCTCGGCCTTGTGGAGGCTGTCGGCCCAGCCGCCCAGGTCGTTGTAGGAGCCGCCGTACCAGCCGAAGTACTTGTTGTACGCGGTGGTGTCCGCGTGGCCCGCGACCTTGGCGTCGTTGCCGAGGTTGTTGGCGTAGGCGCTGAGGCGGTCCGGGTCCTCGCTCCTGACCAGCGCGGCAAGGCTCGCCAGCAGGTTGTTGGTGGCGGTGTCGTCGGTGCGCTGCTCGTTGCCGATGCCCCAGAAGACGATCGAGGGGTGGTTGTAGTTCTGCCGGATCAGCTCGCGCAGCTGGTTCTGCGTGCTCGCGGTGAAGGCCGCCGAGTTCGTGGTGCCGTTGACCAGCGGCACCTCGGCCCACACCACCACGCCGGTGGCGTCGGCGAGGTTGTAGTCCTTCTGGTCGTGCTGGTAGTGCGCCATCCGGACGGCGGTGGCGCCGAGTTCGCGGATGAGGGCGAAGTCCTGCATGTGGTCGGCGTCGCTCTCGGCCCAGCCGACGCCGGCGCGGTCCTGGTGCAGGTTGACGCCGTGCAGGTCCAGGTGCTTGCCGTTGAGCGAGAACCCGCCTGCGGGGTCGAGGCTGAAGCTGCGCAGGCCCAGCGGCTCGGTGACGACGTCCGTGACCTTCCCCGCGACGGCGTCCCGGATCTCCACGGTGGCGCTGTACCGGTACGGATCGGCCAGGCCGTTCCACCGGCGGGGGTCGGCGATGGTGAGCGTCTGGACGACGTCCGCGCCGGAGTCGGCCCCGATCGTCTGCGGTGCGCTGCTGCGGTCGGCCACGATCGTGCCGTTCGCGTCGGTGACGACGGCGCGCACCACCAGGGAGCGGCTGGTGGTGTTGTTGTTGAAGACCGTCGCCCGCACGTCGACCGTCGCCGAGGCCGCGGTGACACTGCGCTGGCGCAGGTAGACGCCGGGGCCGGCGTGGTCGAGCATCCGCACCGCGAGCTTGTCGACCGCGTAGAGGCTGACGTTGCGGTAGAGGCCGCCCTGGAAGGTGTAGTCGGCGCTCAGCGGTGCGATGTCGGGGTTGTCTGCGTTGGTCACCTTGACCGCCAGCACGCTCTCCCTGCCCGGCGTGAGGTTCGCCGTGGCGCCGAACCGGAAGCGGGAGTAGCCGCCCTGGTGCCGGCCCAGGTGGGTGCCGTCGATCCAGACGTCGGCGACCTGGTTGGCCCCGGCGAACTGCAGGAAGAGCATCTTCCCCGACAGGTCCTCCGGGACGGTGATGCGCCTGCGGTACCAGCCGACGCCGCGGTAGTAGTTGCCGCCGCCGTCCGCCCCGTCCTGGGCGTTCCAGGTGTGCGGCACGCTGAGAGCGCTCCACGCGCCGTCGTCGAAGGCGGGGGCCTGCGCGCCGGCGACGTCGCCCTGGTGGAAACGCCAGTCGGAGTTGAGGCTGAGCCAGGTACGCGATGCGGGCGGGGTGTAGGTCTGCGCGGCGGCCGGCGCGGCACCGGCCGTGCCGCCGCCGGCGGCGAACGTGGCGAGCGCGCCGCCGGCCAGGGTGCCGAGCACCGTGCGGCGGCTGGGGAGTTCGTGCATGGCATGCCTTCCCGGGGGGTGGGGGATGCGGTCCCGGACGGCTTGTGACTCCGTGCCGTGCGGGGGGAGGCTCAGGCTGGAACCACTGGGCCACATACGTGAACGATGATCTGCAATATGAACTCTAGTGAGAGGCGAGGCTAGGCCGGGGCGACTCCCAGGGTCAACCCTGCTGCGTGAGCGAGTAGTTCCATCCCGACGAGTGCAGCCGGACCCCTCATGCTTCACATGGGTGAACGCGCCGCGTGATGACCATCCTCACATCCCACGGGCTCCGACGCTCCGGCCTGCGGCTTCTTGCCCGGCCCGCATGTCGGAAAATGTTTCTTTGTCTTGAGTCTTGACCCTGGAAGAAACAGGACAGCACACTTTGGCCCATCCCCTCGCTGGGCGAAGGGCACATTCCGGGCCTGGACCAGCACCGCCAGGACGCGGCGACGACGGCGACCGTCGGAAGTCCCGCGCGAACCGCACCACGGTCCCCGTCCTGACCCTCCGTCTCCCCGCGAGGGGCGGCGGCTTCCCGTCCGATCCTGCAGCGGGTCGAGCCGGACAGGCCCGACAGTTCACGCGATCCTCCGTCCCGTCAGGCGGGCAACACGCCCGGCGGGACACGACCACACAGCGAAGGACATCACCCTCCATGCCCGAATTCCCCGGAAGCAGACTGAGCCTCCCCGCCCCCTCGCGCCGCCGGGTGCTGTCCACTCTCGCCGCCGCCGGCGTCGCGGCGCCCCTCCTTGCGGCCTGTTCCGCTCCGAGCGGCCCCAACAGCGGAAGCGCCTCGGCCGCGCCCGGCTCGCTCGCCGACACGCCCGCCGAACCGGTCACGCTGAACGTGCTGGACGTGGCGGGGAACCTGGCCCTGACCAAGCCGATGATCGAGGCGTTCACGGCCGCGCACCCCGAGATCGTCTCGCGGGTGACGTACAGCACCGGCACCGCGCCTCAGCTGGCCGCGAAGGTCCAGGCGCAGCAGCAGGCGGGCAACGTGCAGATCCACCTGGTGCTCACGGGGACCGACGGTCTGGCCTCCGGCATCCAGAAGGGCCTGTGGTACGGGTTGAAGCCGTACCACGACACGTTCTTCCCGGGCCTGATGGCCAACTACCAGCCGGCTGCGGCGGCGATGACCTCGCTGGCCGAGGACCAGGGCATCGAGCTGGTCTGGTACCCGTCGGGGCCGCTGCTGGAGTACGACCCGGCGAAGGTCTCGGCGCCTCCGGCCACCGCGGACGCACTGCTGGACTGGGCGAAGGCGAACCCGGGGAAGTTCCAGTACGCGCGGCCCGCGAACTCCGGTCCCGGGCGGACCTTCCTGATGGGCCTGCCGTACCTGCTGGGTGATTCCGATCCCACGGACCCGGCCGACGGGTGGTCCAAGACGTGGGCGTACCTGACGGAGCTGAACAAGCACGTCGACTCGTACCCGGCGGGGACGACCGCGACGATGAAGAACCTCGCCGCCGGCACCGTCCACATGGTCGCCACGACGACGGGCTGGTACGTCAATCCGCGTGCGCTGGGCACCGTCCCGGCCGGGATGAAGGTCGCGAAGTTCTCGTCGTTCACCTGGGTGAGCGACGCCCAGTTCGGGGTGATCCCCAAGGGCGTCGAGGCCGACGTGCTGACCGCGGTGCTGCGGCTGCTGGCGTGGATGCTCACCCCGGAGCAGCAGGCGTTCGCTTACGACGAGGGCTACTTCTACCCGGGTCCGGCCGTGAAGGACGTGCCGCTGAGCAAGGCCCCGGCGGCTTCGCAGAAGGTCGTCGAGAAGTTCGGGGAGCCGGACTTCGACGCGTGGATCAAGCAGTACCCCATCAAGAACTCGCTGCCGGCCACCACCCAGGTCACGGCCTTCGACCTGTGGGACCGCCGGATCGGCTCGACGAAGTGAGCAAGGTGTCCCCGATGACCCGTACCGCATCCGATCAGAAGTCCGGCCCGGTCCCCGGTCCGCCGGCGGAGGGGCCGTCACCGGTTGCCGACCGTCCCGGGTCGCAGTTGCGTGAGCTCCGGCTGGAGGGCGTCACCCGCGCCTACGGTGCGCACACCGCGCTGCAGCCGCTGGATCTGACCCTGCACGGCGGTGAGTTCGTCGCCCTGCTCGGCCCTTCGGGGTGCGGCAAGACGACGGCTCTGAACTGCCTGGCGGGCCTGCTCCCGCTGACGGGTGGTCAGATCCTCCTGGACGGGCGGCGGATCGACACGCTGCCGCCGGAGAAGCGCGGCTTCGGAATGGTCTTCCAGAACTACGCGCTCTTCCCGCACCTGAGCGTGCGGGCCAATGTCGCGTTCGGGCTGAAGATGCGCAAGGTCGGCAAGGCGGAGATCGAGCGCCGGGTGGACGGGGTGCTGCGGCTGGTCCGGCTCGGCGAACAGGCCCGCAAGCATCCGGGGCAGTTGTCGGGCGGTCAGCAGCAGCGTGTCGCGATCGCCCGTGCCATCGTCCTGGAGCCGCCGCTGGTGCTGATGGACGAGCCCCTGTCGAACCTGGACGCGGCGCTGCGGCTGGAGATGCGCACCGAGATCCGCCGCATCCACCAGCAGTTCGGCCTGACGACCCTGTACGTGACCCACGACCAGGAGGAGGCGCTGTCGCTGGCCGACCGCCTGGTCGTCCTGCACGAGGGACGCGTCAGCCAGATCGGCACTCCCGCCGACCTGTACGAGCACCCCGCCGACCCGCACGTGGCGGCGTTCATGGGCTACCGCAACCTGTTCCACCTGGAGGTGGCCTCCGCCGACACCGACGGCGTGCTGGCCCGCGGACGGGGAATGGCCATGCACGGCACACCGGTCGCCGGCCGCCGGCTCGTCGCGGGTGACGAGGTCGTCGTCGCGATCCGCCCGGAGGACATCCACCTCGCCCAGGACGGCGGCCGTGCCGACGTGGAGGCCGTCGCCGAGATCGTCGAGTACCACGGGCGGCAGTTCCACGTGGAAGCCCTCACCCGCGAGGGCGACCGCATCCACTTCACCACCGCCGCCTCCGTGCGCCCGCACGACACCGTGGCGCTGACGATCCCCGCCGAACGGGCCATGGTCTTCCTCCGGAACCCCCAGGAGACGGCCGCATGACCACCACCCTGTCGCCGCCGGGAGTCGCACCCGGCCCGGTGAGGGACCGCGCGGCGCTGCGGCACCGCCTGGCCGAACGCGGTGTCGACCGCACCCTGCTCCTGCTGCTGCCCGGGCTGCTGGCCGTGGTCGTGCTGTTCTGCTACCCCTTCCTCTACGGGCTGCAGATCTCCTTCCATCCGGACACCGGCGGTTTCCTCGGCTCCTACCGCGCCTTCTTCGGCAACTCCTTCGCGGTCGGCTCCATCGGCATCACCTTCCAACTCGCCCTGCCCGCCGCACTGATCAACGTCGGCGCGGCCGTGCCCGTCTCCTACGGCATGCGCCGTGACTTCCGCGGCAAGCGCCTCCTGCTGACCCTGCTCGTGGTGCCCATCACCCTGGGCACGGTCCTGACCGCCGAGGGCATCGTGGAGTTCTTCGGCCCGGTCGGCTGGTTCAACCAGACCCTGCACGCGCTGGGCCTGGCCGACACACCCGTACAACTGACCTACAACTACTGGGGCGTGCTGCTCTCCCTGATCATCAGCGGCTTCCCCTTCGCCTTCCTGCTCACGCACTCCTACCTCTCCGGCATCCACCCCGCTCTGGAGAAGGCCGCGGCCACCCTCGACGCCGGCCGGCAGCAACGCTTCCGCCACATCACCTTCCCCCTGCTGCTTCCCGGGCTCCTGACGACGTTCTGCCTCACCTTCGTCCTGGCCTTCGCCGTCTTCCCCTCCGCGATGATGGTCGGCGATCCCGACGGCAAGACCCACGTCATCTCCGTCGAGGCCTACGAAGTCGCCCTGGAGCGCTTCGACTACTCCCAGGGCTGCGCCATCGCCATGGTCATGACCGCCCTCATGCTCGCCGTCATCGGCATCGCCATGGGCCTGCGCTCCCTCCTCTACCGCGGCTCGACAGGAGGCAAGGGATGAGCACCCCGACGACCGCGGCCACCACCGCTCCCCCCGCCGGCACCGGCACCAAGCACGCGGGACGCCGGCGCCGCACCCTGACCCTGCGCCCGGGAACCTGGCTGGTCCGGGCCGCCCTCGCGTTCTTCTTCGTCAACCTCCTCGGCGTCATCGGCTCCGTCGTCCTGAACTCCTTCGGGAAGACCTGGTTCACCGGCTGGGCGCCGCGCGGCTACACCACCACCTGGTACAGCGAGGCCTGGAAGGAGTTCGACCTGGGCCCGGTCATGTGGGTCACCGTCGAGGTCTCCTTCCTCGTGGTGGTGCTGTCACTGCTCCTGGCGGTACCCGCCTCCTACGCCCTGGCCCGCCGGGACTTCCCCGGCAAACGCCTGCTGACCACGCTGTTCGTCCTGCCGATCCTGGTACCGCCCATCGCCTACGGCATCCCGCTGGCCACCGTGCTGTACAAGTTCCACCTGGCCGGCTCCCTCACGGGCGTCGTCCTGGCCAACCTGGTGCCCTCCATCCCCTTCGTGGTCTTCACCATGACGCCCTTCATCGAGCAGATCGACCCCCGCCTCGAAGCGGCGGCCCGGATGTGCGGCGCCTCCACCCGTTCCGTCCTCGTCCGCGTGCTGGGCCCCCTGCTCCTGCCCGGAATGCTCGCCGCGGGCATCCTCGTCCTGGTCCGCACCTTCGGCATGTTCGAACTGACCTTCCTCACCTCCGGCCCCGACAGCCAGACCCTGATCGTGTCCCTGTTCTCCGCCGTCTTCTCCGCCGGAATCCGCACCCCCCAGTCCATCGACGCCATGGCCGTCATCTACACCGCCTCCATGGCCGTCCTCCTCCTCGTCTCCCTCCGCTTCGTCAACCCCACCCAGCTCGTCGCCCGCAGCTCGAACTGACCCCCGCATGCCGGAAGGCGAAGGACCCCCATGACGTCATCGACACCGCACGGGCCGCACCGCACGGCCGGCTCCCTCCACCGCGGCCGGCGCATGCTCGCCGCAGCCGCGCTGCTGACCCCGGCCCTGCTCGGAACGGCGTTCTCGGCCGCTCCGCCCGCCGCCGCGTCGACCAACGGCGCCGGAGCGAAGCCCATTTCGGGATGGAGCAGTTGGAGTTTCATCCGGAAGGACCCGACCGAGGCGAACATCCAGGCGCAGGCCGCCGCGCTGGCCTCCACCGGCCTGGTGAGCCACGGCTTCACCTACGTCAACATCGACGACTTCTACTACCTCGACCCCGGCACGGACGTCGACGCCTACGGCCGGTGGGTGGTCGACAGCGCCAGGTTCCCGCACGGGATGAAGGCCGTCGGGGACTACGTGCACGGCAAGGGCGAGAAGTTCGGCCTGTACCTCACCCCGGGTATCCCGGTGGCGGCGTACAACCGGAACACCCCGATCGAGGGGACGTCCTTCCACGCCCGCGACATCGTCTCCGACACCACGCACTACGAGACGAACTACAACTTCCGCGACGGCTCGATGTACTTCATCGACTACGCCAAGAACCCCGCCGCCGCGCAGGCGTTCCTCAACTCGTGGGCGAAGCTGCTGGCCTCCTACGGCGTGGACTACCTGAAGATGGACGGGGTCCACACCTCCGACAAGGACGACGTCCAGCACTGGTCGCAGGCGCTCGACCGGTCCGGGCGCACCATCCACTTCGAGCTGTCCAACGCCCTCGACATCAACCAGGGCCCGTTCTGGAAGCAGTACTCCAACGGCTGGCGGGTCGGCGGTGACATCGAGTGCTACTGCAGCACCCTGACGAACTGGAACGCCGTCTCCCAGCGGTTCAACACCCTGCCGGCCTGGGTGCAGTACGACTCCTCCGGCGGATACGGCGACCCCGACTCCATCGAGGTCGGCAACGGGGCGGCCACCGGCCTGACCGTCGACGAACGCCGCACGCAGCTCAGCCTGTGGGCCATCTCGGCCGCGCCGCTGCTCCTCGGCACCGACCTGACCCACATGGATGCCGGCGACCTGGCCCTGCTGACCAACGACGAGGTCCTCGCGGTCGACCGGGCGGGCCGTCCCGCCCACCCCGTGGTGCAGGGCGCGCAGCAGCAGACCTGGTGGGCCCACACCAGTGACGGCTCCTACACCGTCGGCCTGTTCAACCTCGGCGGCTCCACCGCGAACGTCACCGCGAACTGGTCGGACCTGGGCTTCACCGGAAACGCCACCGTCCGCGACCTGTGGAGCCACACCGACCTCGGCACCTCCGGCGGGAAGTTCACCGCCTCGGTCCCCGGCCACGGCTCCCGCCTGCTGCGCGTCACCCCGGCCGCCGGCCACGGCACCATCGGCGCCCCGCTGGTCAGCAAGCTCTCCGGCCGCTGCGCCGACTCCCCGCAGGGCACCACCTACAACGGGGTCCAGCTGGAGGTCTGGGACTGCAGCAGCAGCGGCAGCCCCAACCAGAACGTCACCTACAGCACGTCCGACAAGACCCTGCGCATCGAGGGCAAGTGCTTCGACGCCCACAACAAGGAGACCTCCCCCGGCACGCACGTCGAGATCCACGACTGCAACGGCGGGAGCAACCAGCAGTGGAACAGGAACGGCAACGGCACCGTCACCGGTGTCCAGTCGGGCCTCTGCCTGGACGTCACCGGTACCACCAACCCCAACGGCGCCGGCCTGGAGCTGTGGACCTGCAACGGCGGCAACAACCAGCAGTGGACCTTCAAGTGACCCGCACACCGCTGACAACCAAGGCATTCGTACACCGTGGAGGACAGATGAGATCTCGATGGGTGGCAGTGGCGCTGGCGGCCGCCGTCGGCGTGGGGCTGGCCGGTCCGCAGGCGCTGGTGCAGACGGCCCGGGCATCGGACAACGGCATCGCCGTCAACGCCCCGCTGATGGGCTGGAGCGGGTGGGGGTTCCTGCAGCGGGATCCCTCGGCCGCCAAGTTCAAGGCCCAGGTGGACGCCCTCGTGTCGAGCGGGCTGAAGGACCTCGGCTACAACTACGCCAACATGGACGACTTCTGGTACAAGTGCCCGGGCAGTCAGGGCCCCGACGTCGACTCCGACGGCCGCTGGGTGACCGACGGATCGCTGTTCCCGGGCAGTGACGGCAAGGACGGCATGGAGGTCCTCGGAGACTACGTGCACAGCAAGGGACTGAAGTACGGCCTCTACGTGACGCCGGGCATCTCCGCCCAGGCGGTGGCCAGGAAGACGAAGATCAAGGGCACGTCGTACACCGCGGACCAGATCGCCACGACGAGCAGCGCGAGCAACTTCAACTGCAAGGGCATGCGCAACATCGACTTCAGCAAGCCCGGCGCGCAGGAGTTCATCAACTCCTGGGCCGACCAGTTCGCCGACTGGGGCGTGGACTACCTGAAGCTGGACGGGGTCGGTGCGTCGAAGACGGCCGATGTCACGGCCTGGTCCAAGGCGCTGAAGCAGACCGGCCGCCCGATCGCACTCAACCTGTCCGCCAGCCTGTCCGCCTCCAACGGCGCCACCTGGTCGTCGCTGGCCAACTCCTGGCGCATCGACGGCGACATCGGCGCCAGCCCGAAGGGCTACAGCTTCCCGCTCACCAGCTGGGCCAACGTCTCCAGGCGGTTCGACGACGCGGCCACGTACCAGCCGTACGCCGGGAAGGGCGGATGGAACGACCTGGACTCGTTCGGTGTCGGCAACGGTGACGACGACGGCATCACCCCGCCGCAGCGGCAGACCAACATGGCGCTGTGGGCGCTGGCCAGCTCGCAGTACATGCTGGGTGCCGACCTGACCCACCTCGACGCGGGCGACAAGGCGCTGCTGGCCAACAAGCGGCTCATCGCGATCGACCAGGACGGCATCCCCGCCGCCCGGGTGGTCAAGACCGACAACGAGCAGGTCTTCGCCAAGCGCGAGAAGAACGGCACCTGGTACATCGGTGTGTTCAACACCGACACCTCCTCCAGCCACACCTTCAGCCTCCCGCTGGCCCAGCTCGGGCTCACGGGCACCGCGAAGATCACCGACATGATCAACAACGACAAGCCGCTCGGCACCGTCAGCACCTACACCACCAGCGTGGCCGCCGGCGGCGTCGCCCTCATCTCCGCGGTCGCCACGTCCGGCACGGGCGGCACCGGCGCACTGGTGAGCGCCCAGTCCGGCAAGTGCGTCGACACGGCCGGCGGCACCGTGTACTTCCCGGGTACCAAGGAGCAGATCTGGGACTGCAACGGCGGCATCAACCAGCTGTTCTCGCCGACCTCCTCGGGCGAGCTGCGCACGATGGGCGCCACCGAATGCCTCGACGTGTACGAGGGTTCCACCACGTCCGGCGCCAAGGTCGACCTGTGGCCGTGCAACGGCAGTTCGGCCCAGAAGTGGTCGGTCAGGAGCGACGGAACCATCGTCGCGGAGAAGTCCGGTCTGTGCCTGGACGTGACGGGCGCGAAGACCGCGAACGGCACTCCGCTGCAGTTGTGGACGTGCAACGGCACCTCGGCCCAGAAGTGGTCCTGGGACTACTGACCCCCGCTCCCACCGGTTGACGTCCGGTCGTG
>NZ_BPRL01000060.1:0-2153 GCF_045862635.1 Kitasatospora sp. NE20-6 | reverse complement strand
CGGGCGTCGCCAACCACTTCTTCTTCCTGCTCGCCGAGGGCAGCGGCGCCAGGACCATCAACGGGGTCAGCTACAACAGCCCCACCTACAACGGCGCCGCGATCACCGGCATCGGCCGCGCCAAGGCACTGCAGGTCTGGTACCGCGCGCTGTCCGTCTACATGACCTCCACCACGAACTACAAGGCCGCCCGCACGGCGACCCTGAACGCGGCGAAGGACCTGTACGGCTCCGGCTCCACCGAGTACAACACGGTCGCCGCCGCGTGGACCGCGGTCAACGTCAGCTGACGCACCGCATCCCGGCCGGGTACGGCCCGGGACGGCCCGCGCACCGCCGCGGCAGCCGTCCCGGGCCGCGGACGCCGCCGCGCGACGGGGGCGTAGGCTCGGCCGGATGAACATCCGCATCGCCACCCGCGAGGACTGGCCTGCCGTCCACCGGTTCTACTCGACGATCATGGCCGAGGGCCGCACCTACCCGTTCCCCGAACAGCAGAGCCTCGACGAGGCGGAGCCGTGGTGGATGGAGCGGCCACCGGGCCGCACGGTGGTCGCCGTCCGGGACGGGGAGATCGTCGGGTCCGCCAAGATGGGGCCGAACAGGCCCGGTCGCGGCTCCCACATCGGCACCGCCTCCTTCCTCGTCGACCCGGCGCACCAGGGCAGGGGCGTGGGGCGGGCCCTGGGCGAGTACGTCATCGACTGGAGCCGTGCGGAGGGCTTCCGCGGCATCCAGTTCAACGCGGTCGTGGAGGTCAACGCCCCCGCGGTGCACCTCTGGACGTCCCTGGGGTTCGACATCGTCGGCACCGTGCCGGAGGCCTTCGACCATCCCGAGCACGGCCTGGTCGGGCTGCACCTGATGTACCGCCGGCTCTGACCCTGCGGGCCCGGACAACCCGGACCGCCCGGACCGCCCGCACGGACGGGAAGAACCGGCCACGTCGTGCCAGGACGCGGCGGACCGGCGGGTTACGCTCGCGACCGGGAACACCCGCCGGGTACCGAGGAGAGCAGCACGGCACAGACCGATCGCGAACAGATCATCAGAACGTTGACGTTCTGGCTGCGGCCCGGCTTCGCGCTGCGCTGCCTCGCCCGCTTCCAGCGGATCGTGGGCTTCGACCGCTCGATGGCGCTGGCCGCCAGCGCGCTGGCGGCGACGATCCCGCTGTCGATCATCTCCGGCACCATCCTGGCCGGCAGCGGCCACCAGGACGCGGCGGAACGACTCATCAGCCGCTACCACCTCACCGGCGGCGGCGCGGAGGCGGTCGAACAGATCCTCGCGCCGCCGTCCGAGGCGAGCGCCACCGTCGGCGTCTTCGGGGCGCTCTTCCTCGTGATCTCGGTGCTGAGCTTCGCGCGCGCGATGCAGCGGCTGTTCGAACAGACCTGGGAACTCAGCCCGCTCAGCGTGCGCAACACGCTGAACGACCTGCTGTGGGAGCTCGGTCTCGCCGGCTACCTGGCGGTCACGGGCCTGGTGTACGGACTCCTCGGCCACGGACGGCTCCAGCTGGGCGCGGCCGCGGTGGAGGTGCCGGTGACCACGGCCTTCCTCGTCTGGAGCGGCTGGGTCCTCAGCGCGCACCGGATCACCTGGCGCGACCTGCTGCCGTTCGGCGTCATCGCGGGCTTCCTGGAGGGGGCGTACTCGATGGGGGCGACCCTGTACCTGCCGCACCTCTTCAGCTCCTCGGCCTCCCGGTACGGCGCGATGGGCGCGGTGTTCGCCATGCTCTCGGCCATGTTCGGCGTCATGCTCGTCGCCGTCGGCTCGGCCGCACTGGGACGCGAGGTGCACGACGAGCTCGTCCACATCCGCAGGGGCGAACGGCCGCCCGACGACGAGGTGCGCCGCGAATGGAACAACGTCATCGACCAGATGCGCCTGCGGTGGCAGAGCGCCCGGAAGCAGATCTCCCGCTCCCGCCGGCCGAAGGAGCCGGACGGCCCGTGAACGCGGCCGGTGAACGCGGCCCGGACCGCCGACACCACCGCCGCGTGCCGCACCGGCACGCACCGCGCCGCACCGCATCTGCCGGGCGCCGCGGCGCCGGGGGGCCCCCCCCGGGGCCCCCGGGGGGGGGGGGGGGGGGGCGGGGGGGGGGGGGGGGGGGGGGGGGGGGGGGGGGGGGGGGGGGGGGG
>NZ_BPRL01000059.1:0-69387 GCF_045862635.1 Kitasatospora sp. NE20-6 | reverse complement strand
CCGCGTGCCGCACCGGCACGCACCGCGCCGCACCGCTTCTGCCGGGCGCCGCGGCGCCGCGACCGCCGGCAGGGCCACCGGGTGGTGGCGGTCCTGCCGCCGGTCGCGGCGGGCGGGAGGGGCGGGTGTCAGGAGGTGTGCGGGCAGGTGCCCCGGTACTCGTCGATGGTCAGGCTCGGCTGCGGCAGCGGGCACAGGAACTGCTCGTAGCGGGTGTCGTTGTCGATGAAGCGCTTCAGCCACGAGATGCTGTACTTCGCGATCGTGGTGTTCGCCGAGTTCGGCGAGAAGTGCGTCCCGTTGTTCAGCTCCAGGTACGCCTTGTCGAGGGTGGACGGCAGGCTCTGGTAGAACGGCTCCGCGTGGGTGGCCACCGGTGCGACGGTGTCGCCGTCGGCGCCGATGATCAGGGTGGGCGTCTGGACCTCGGGCCAGGTCGTGTCGGTGTTCCAGGGAGTGAGCGGGATCGCGGCCTGGAGCGACGGCCGGCTCTTCGCGGCCTCCAGGGTGCCGCCGCCGCCCATGGAGTGGCCCATGACGCCGAGCCGGCTGGTGTCGATCCGGGTCCGCGCACTGCTGGTCTGCGTCAGGTAGTCCAGCGCGGACAGCAGCTGACGGCCCCGGCTGGCCGGCTGGTCGAGGGTGGTGAGGGTGTCGATGGTGAAGACGACGAAGCCCTGCGAGGCGAGACGGGGGCCGAGCCAGGCGATCGACGACTGGTAGGCGGTGTAACCGGGCGCGATCACCACGGCGCCGAAGGTGCCGTCGGCCGTGGAGGTCGGGTAGTAGACGGTGCCGCCGCCGAACCCGCTCACGAGCAGGGAGGAGACGGTCGTCTGCGACACCGCGTACGGGCCGCTCGTGGCCTCGATGCTCGACGTGGTCGGCGCGGGGCCGCGCTCGTACGGGTTGCCCGCGGCCTGCGCACCGGGCGCCACCGCGGCACCGAGGCCGCCGAACGCCAGGAGCGCCGTCAGGCCCGCCACGAAGGTCCGCGAACGGCCCGCGCGGCTCCGGTGACGGGGGCCGGCGACGACGCCCTGCGCGTCGGCACCGCCCTCGGCGGGGGTGCGGGTGGTGAGGGTGGTGTCGCTGTCCTGCTGGTGCACGACGGAGTCGTCCTCTCGGTCGTGGCGGCACCGCACCGGACGCGCCGAGCCCTGGTGGGGGCCCGGGCACTCTCCCGCTGCCGGTCGGTGCCGCCGTGGGGGCTGGCGGGACCAATGTCGCGGCTGCGCCCGGGGGACGCATCGGGGAAATCACCGGCCGCGTTCACGCCGACCCCGCCGCACACCCGCGCCGGCCAGCCGCACCCGAACCCGCACCCGCACCCGCACCGGGAGCCGTCGCGTCAGCCGAGGGCGAGGAAGGACGTCTCGAGTACGGCCCGCCAAATACCCAGGGGGGTATTGTTGCGGCAGGGCCCGCCGCGGGCCGTACCGAGAGGAACTGCACCATGTGCCGACGCGTCACCTGCCGCACCTGCGGAAAGCCCACCCATGCCGGCTGCGGCCTGCACGTCGACCAGGTGCTGGCGGGCGTGCCGAAGTCCGACCGCTGCGCGTGCAGCAAGGACGCCCGGAGTTCCCGCGGCCTGCTGGCCCGGCTGCTCGGCCGCCGCTGACGCACCGGACGGCTCGCCCGCCCGGCGGGATGCCGGGCGGGCGAACCGTCCTCGGGGTGCTGTCCGTGGGATGCCGGGCGCCGGTCCACGGGGACTTCACCCACCCGCGCATCGGCCCGGGTCGGACCGGGTCGGACCGGGTCGGACCGGGTTCGGTCAGGCCTTGGCCCCGGCGGCCGGTGCGGGGTCCACGGAGGCCCCGGCGGGCGCGTCCTCGGCCTCGACCGGGCGGACGGCGGGGATGGTGGCGGCGATCAGGGCCGCGACCAGGGCGACGCCGCAGCCGATGATCAGGCCGGTGCGGAAGCCGCTCTCCGACGTGAGGCTGTGCCCGCCGAGGTCGACGGTCATCTGGGAGAGGACGACGCCGATGACGGCGGCGCCGGTGGAGGTGCCGAGGGAGCGCATGAGCGTGTTGAAGCCGTTGGCCGCGGCGGTCTCCGACCGGGGGACGGAGCTCATGATCAGGGCGGGCATGGAGCCGTAGGCCAGGCCGACGCCGCTGTTGACGGTCATGCCGACGAGCATGATGCCCCAGGCGGTGCCCATCAGCGGGAGTGCCAGGCCGTAGCCGGCGGCGATGACGAGGACGCCGCAGACGAGCGTGAACTTCGGGCCGCGGGCGTTGGTGAGCTTGCCGCCCAACGGGGAGACGATCATCATCATGATGCCGCCGGGCGCCATCCACAGGCCCGCGGCGAGCATCGACTGGCCGAGGCCGTAGCCGGTGGCCTTCGGGAACTGCAGCAGCTGGGGCATGATCAGCATGCTCGCGTACATGCCGAAGCCGACGAAGATCGAGGCGACGTTGGTGACCAGGATGCGCGGGCGGGCCGTGGTGCGCAGGTCGACCAGCGGGTCACGGGTGCGCAGCTCCCAGACGCCCCAGCCCAGCAGGGCGACGACGGACGTGGCGAACAGGGCGACGATCGTGCCGGAACCCCAGCCCCAGTCGGCACCCTTGGAGACCGCCAGCAGCAGGGTGACGAGGCCGACGGCCAGGCCGAGCGCGCCCGGCAGGTCGAAGCGCTGACCCCTGGCGGCGGCGGGGACCTCGGGCACCAGGAACCAGATCAGGACCCCGATGGCCAGTGCCATCACCGCGGAGCCCCAGAACAGCACACGCCAGTCGGCGTACTGGGCGACGGCGGCGGAGATGGGCAGGCCGAGGCCGCCGCCGATGCCCATGGAGGCGCTGACGAGGGCGACCGAGGAGCTGAGCTTCTCCGCCGGCACCACGTCGCGCAGCAGGGCGATGCCGAGCGGCACCATGCCCATGCCCATGCCCTGCAGTCCGCGTCCGACGATCATGGGGACGACGGAGGAGGCCAGGGCGCAGACCACCGAGCCCGCCACCAGCGGCACGGCGCAGACGAGGAGCATGCGGCGCTTGCCGAGCATGTCGCCGAGGCGTCCGGAGATCGGCACGCAGACGGAGCCCACCAGCAGGGTGACGGTGATCACCCAGGCGGCGTTCGACGACGAGGTGTGCAGGATCTGCGGCAACTCCGCGATGAGCGGGGTGACCAGCGTCTGCATGATCGCCGCGGTGGTGCCCGCGAGGGCGAGCGTGGCCACCACGCCGCCGGTGCGGGTCGATGTCTGGGGGGCGTCCACTCGGACTCCTCGGCTACTCGGAACAGCAGGAATGTGCATACTGCACATCCAATGCATCATGCACGTCATGTGGCAGATGCACAAGTCTGTGGCACGATGGAGGGACGCACCCGCACCCCGCTCACCGGCGAACACCGGCGAACACCGGGGTCACGGCCAGGTCAGGAGGCGGCACACCGATGGTCAGACCCACGCGCCAGGTCGAGTACGAGCAGATGCTCCTCAGCCGCCACGGACTCCTCAGCCAGGGAGGCGGCCGCCGAAAAGAGGGCGGCATGGAGCGCAGCGCGTACATCCTGCTCAGCCGCATCCGCGTGCAGGGGCCGATGTCCATCGGCGAACTGAGCGACGCCTTCGCCCTCGACGCCTCCACGCTCAACCGGCAGACCGCCGCGGCGGTCCGCGCGGGGCTGCTGGAGCGCATCCCCGACCCGGACGGCGGCCTGGCCCGCAAGTTCCGCATCACCGCCGACGGCGAACGGAACCTCGACGAGGAGCGCGAGGCCATGGTCGGCATCCTCGACGACATCATGGCCGACTGGCCGGACGCGGACATCGCCGCGTTCGCGGGCTACCTCAAGCGGTTCAACAGCGGCATCGAGCGCCGCATCGGCGGCCGCCCGTGGCCCCGCCCCTGACACGGCGCAGCGGGGACGGAGGCGCAGCGGGGACGGAAGCAGGGGGCAGGTCTCCCGGCGGAGCTGTCCGGCCGTCAGGCTCCGGCGGCCACCGGGGCGGACGGGCCGACGGACGCCAGGGCCGCCGCGGCCAGAAGCCCCGGCCGGGGGCTGCACAGCAGGGGGACCGTCCCGGACCAGCCCTCCGCGACCTCGGCCATCGACGCCTGCGCCAGGACGATCACGTCGGCGTCGGCGAGGCGGCCCGCGGCCTCACGGACGGCGGCGAGATACCCCTCCCGGTCACCGGCCTCGAAGCGCTCCCAGGCGCCTTCCACGAGGGTGACCGTCACGGTGACGGCCCGGCCCGCCCGGGCCGCCTCCTCCTCGATCAGGCCGGCGGTGGGCCCGACGGTGTCGGGCAGCGCTGCCACGACGGCGATCCGGGGGCCGGAGGCCGCCGGGCCTCCCGCGGCGGGCGCAGGCCCGGTGGCCACCGCCACCGCCGCCGCGGCCATCGGCCGGTCCACCCGGAGCACGGGCACCGGTGTGCCGGACCGGTCCGCGCCGGAGGCCGTGGCCTCGGCGACCGCACCGACGGTCGAGCAGGTGCACAGCACCGCGGTCGCACCGGCGGCCACGAGGTCGTCGACCAGGGCACCGACGGCGCCGGCGACCGCGGCGGGGCCGTCCCGGCGCGCCCGCTCCAGCACGTGCTCGGCGACCCGGTGCTCCAGGCGGATGCCGGGCGCGAGTTCGGCTCCCAGGGCGTCGAAGGTGGCGACGTGCACGGGAGAGGTGTGGAGGAGGCCGAGCACGGTGTCCATGGTGTCCCTCTCGTACGACGGCCGGACCGGCCGCGGGTGCGGACACGGTAGCGCAACCGTCGTGGCGGACGGACCGTCACCGGCCCGGAGCCACCGGGGCCACCGGCGCCGCCGCCCCCTCGGGCCCGTTCCGGCCGGGCATCCGGTGGTATCCCCTGGTCCGTCCGGGCGAGCGTGCGCGGGACCGGCCGACCGGGCGGCCCTCCCGCGGGGATGGTCCGGCGAGCCCCGTCCCGGCCCTGCCGACCGGAGACAGGTCCGCCTCGTCCCCAGGAGCAGCCGGATGAACCTGCCGTCCGCACGGCGCACCGGGCGCCGTGCCTTCCTGACCGCCCTGGGCGTCGCCGCCACCGCCGCAGCCACCACCACCACCGCGCGCGCCGCCGAGGACCGGGCCGGTGCCGTCGCGGCGCCTCCCCCGGCGGACGGCGCGCAGCGGCCCGCCGTGAAACGGCAGATGCGCGGCCTGTGGATCGCCTGCCTGAACCACACGGACTGGCCCGGCCGCCACCGGCTGGACCCGGAGGTGATGCGGGCTGACTTCACGGCGATCCTCGACCGGGCGCGGGCCACCGGGTTCAACGCGGTGTTCGTGCAGGTGCGCCCGACCGCCGACGCGCTGTGGCCCTCGCCGTTCGAACCGTGGTCGCAGTGGCTCACCGGCGTCCAGGGCCTGGACCCTGGCTGGGATCCGCTGGGGTTCATGGTCCGTGCCGCGCACGAGCGCGGCCTCGCCTTCCACGCCTGGTTCAACCCGTTCCGGATCGCGATCCACCCGGACCCGGCCCGCCTGGTGCCCGGTCATCCGGCCCGGCTCCACCCGGAGTGGACGGTCTCCTACGACGGCGAGCTGTACTACGACCCCGGCGTCCCCGCCGTCCGCTCCTTCGTCCGGCGGGCCATCATGGACGCCGTCACCCGCTACGACGTCGACGGCGTCCACATCGACGACTACTTCTACCCCTATCCGTCGCACGACGGCCGGGAGTTCCCCGACGGCGAGGCGTTCGCCGCGCACGGCCGCGGCTTCACCGATCGTGCCGCCTGGCGGCGCGACAACATCGATCTGACGGTCCGCCGGCTCCGCGACCGCGTACGCGCGGTACGGCCCGAAGCCGCCTACGGCATCAGCCCGTTCGGCGTCTGGCGCAACGCCGCCTCCGACCCGGCAGGCTCCGCGACCACCGCCCTGGAGGCCTACAGCGCGCAGTACTGCGACTCCCGCCGATGGGTGCGCCAGGGCTGGGTCGACTACATCGCACCCCAGCTCTACTGGCACATCGGCTTCGACATCGCCGACTACGCCGTCCTCGCGCCGTGGTGGGCCGAGCAGACGGCCGGCACCGACACCCAGCTGTGGATCGGCCAGTCCGCCTCCCGCCCCGGCGCCCCGGGACGCCCAGCCCCCTGGCAGGACCCGGCCGAGCTCTCCCGCCACCTCGCGCTCAACGCCACCCTGCCGCGCATCGGCGGCGACCTCTTCTTCAGCGCCCGCACCGCCCAGGCCGACCGCATCGGCGCCATCCGGCAGCTGGCCGCCGAGCACTGGGCCCGGCCCGCCCTCGTACCGCTGCTGCCGCGCCTCGCAGCCGGCGACCCACCCTGGCGCCCGTCCGTACGCCTCGCCGCCGACCGCCGCACCGTGCAGGTCGTGCCCTCCCCGCGCCCCGGGCGTCCCCTGCCGTTCCAGTACGCCCTCTACCGGTACGACACCGACCCCGGCCCGCACCCCGCGGCGGACCCCGACCGCCTGGCCGCCCTGCTGCCCGCCCTCACCTCCGACCGCCACCGGCCGGCGGACGACTGGGCCGGTGCCTGGTACGCGGCAACCGCCGTCGACCGCGCCGGACGCGAGAGCCCGGCCGGCCCGGCCGTACGGCTCGCCGCACCCTGACCCCCTCCGGGCCGAGCACACGGAGACGGCCGTGCCCCTGCCGCCCGGGACGTCAGCCGCCGTCGACCCTTCGCAGGACCAGTCGGCGGGTCACCCGGGCGAGCTCGGCGGCGTCGGCCCGGGACATGCCGTCGGCAGCCATGAGAACGGTGCCGACACTTCCGTGGTCGCCCCAGGTGCAGGAGATCACCTCCTGGCGGGACGCGCCGGTGAACGAGAAGCACCGCATCCGGCCGCCGTACGGGCCGGGGTCGGCCTCCCACGGCTGGTTGACCATGATCACCGTGTCGTCCCGGTAGGCCTCGGACCCCTCCACCACACGGCTGGGCAGACTGTGGAAGTCGCCCACCGCGCCCGCGACGACAACCTTGGCCGTGCCCGTGCCATCGTCCCCGTAGGCGGCGCCGAAGGACCGGCTGCCGGCCGACGTCCAGACGGAGCCCAGGTGTTCGGCGACGGCCGCGGCGGGAGTACCGGACTGCCGCTGCCACTGCCGCAGGACGGGCGGCGGGTCCGCCACGTAGTGCGGGTACGCCCGGTAGCGGGCACCGGACCAGGCGGCAGCGCCCACCCCGGACCCGACGATCACAGTGACGATCAGCACGGCGACCGCCCTCTCCCGCACGGAGCGGGGCGGCACGGGCGGCACGGGCGGCACGGGCGGCAACGGCAGCCGGGGGCCTGCGGCAGGCGCGGACGCGGCCCCGGGTGCCGGCGTGTCAGGTTCCGTGGGGCCGGGTCCGGCGGCGACGGCTTCCTCGGCAACAGGTCCGGCGGTGACGGCTTCCTCGGCGCCGGGGACCGGAACGGGCGCCGCGATCAGGACCACGTCGGCCTCGGCCCGCAGCCCCGCGGCACGGAGCAGCCGGCGGAGGAGGTACGGCGGCAGCACGAACGGCGGGAGCAGCAGACAGAGCACCCAGCCGGGCCAGCGGAAGGCCGGTATCGCGAGCATCGCCAGACCCGCTCCCACGGCGAGGGCGGACCCGGTGGCCGACGGCGCCCGAAGGAGCGGCCTCAGGAGTCGACCGCCGGGGCGGGACAGTGCAGCCAGGGTCTCGGCGAGCACGGCGTGCCGTCGGTGGTCGGCCGGTCCGGCGGCCTGCACCGCGGCGTCGGACGGCACCCCTGCATCCGGGGCCGCCGAAAGGGCACGGCGGGCGTCGTACCGCTGGATGCGGCGGAAGGAGGGCCGGCCGGGGGCCGAGCCCAGCTTGTCCGCGGCGAGCTCTCCGATCCGCAGGGCCTGCGGCGACCCGGGGGCGAGGGCACCGAGCCGCTCGGCGAGGACGAAGCCGTGCGCGTAGCGGCCCGGCCGCTGGGCGGGGTCGCTCCGGAGACAGAGGTCGGCATGGGCGGCGAGCAGGTCGGGGTCGTCGGGCAGCACTTCGAGGCCCGCGCGGTAGGCGGCCGCGGCGAGGTCGTCGTGGTCGTCGTCGTCCTCCGCGAGGTGGGCCCGGCCCAGCAGCAGGTAGAGCGCGGTGTCCGGCCCGTGCGCGGACAGCGCCTCCTCGGCCGCGCGGCGGGCGCCGCCCGGATCGCCCGAGCGGAGCAGTCCGACGGCCAGGACGGCTGCGGCGGCGGTGTCTTCGTCGTGTTCGGTCGTCATCTGTCCTGCGCTGTCCATCGATGTCCGGCGGCCGGTCGGCGCACCCTACCGCGGCGGGTTCTCCGCAGGTCAAAAGGTTTTGTTCGGCCAGGAAGCGCAGGATCCCCGGACTGCGCAGCGGTCCCCGGGGGCGCGGCGGAGGGCGGGCCCGGCGGGCGGGCGGCGGAGCGTGGAATGATCGGCTTCGTCCGTACCCGGGGCCGTTCCGTCGGCCTCCGCACCGTCATGCAGGAGCAGCAGTGACCGAGCCGTCCGGCCCGCACCGGCGCATCGCCGACACCATCCGCCCGGCCATGCTGGAGGGGCTGCACGGCGCGACGCTCCACGGGAGCGACGGCGCGCAGCACATCGCCGCGTGGGTGGACTGGATCGCCGAGGCCGTCACCGTGCACGTGGTGCAGCCGATCGCCGACGAGCGCGACGCCTTCGCGGACCGGGTGGACACGCTCTCCCACGTGGCGCAGAACCACAAGAAGGCGTACTCGGCCGCGGCCCAGGACGTGCAGCGGCTGGAGGCCCGGGTCGCCGAGCTGGAGGCGGAGGTGGAGCAGCTGCGCGAGGCCTCCTCCGACTCGCCCGGCAGCTGACCGGGCGGTGGCGGCGTCAGCTGCCGTCCGTCCCCTGCCCGGCCCGGTGCGCGGCAGCCGGTGCAGCGCAAGGCCGAGGACCGCGATCGCGTACGCGGCCGGCACGGCCGGTCCGGCCCACCACGGGAGCGGGAAGCACCCCTCCGACGGCACGTGGGGCGCGACGACCTGCGGATGGGCGACGAGGGTCTGCTGCACGGCGAAACCCGCGGCCGGTGTCACCCGCAGCAGCCGCTGCGCCAGGCCGTCGGCGAACAGCGGGACGACGGCCACCGCGGACGGGACGACGACCGCCTCGACCGAGACGGGGATCGCAAGCCGGCCGCGGCGCAGCACGGCGCCGACCGCGAAGGCGAGCACCGCGGCGGCCGCGGCCACCAGGGCCTGCGCCGCGAGCACCCGGCGGGTGACCGGTGGCGGTCCGGCCGGGACGGTACGCGGTCCGCGGCCCGCGGGCTTCGGGCCCGCGGGACCTGCAGGGCCGGTCTCAGTCGCGCTGCTCCGCCCGCGCCCGGCCGGCCGCGGCGCGCGGACGCACCCCCACCGTGACGAGCGCGATCAGCGCGGCAGCGAGCAGACCGGCCCCGCCGACCAGCGCGCAGGTGTGCAGCGCGTCGGTGAAGCTCTCGGCGTAGGCGGCGTGGGCCTGCCGGGTGGCGTCCGGGGTGTCGAGGTGCAGGAACGCGCCCGCGTGGATGCCGGCGTGCGAGACCACGTCGAGGGCCTGGCTCCGGTCGGCGGCCCCCAGTCCGGAGTCGGCGAGATGCGCCGGCAGCGTGGCGAGCACGCGGTGGGTGAGGAGGACGCCGAAGACGGCGGGGCCGAACGCGCTGCCGATCTGCCGCAGGGCGCTGTTGGAGGCCGCGGCCGTCCCCGCGAGGTGGTGCGGCAGGCTGTTCATCGCGATCGTGGTGATCGGCGCCATGGCCAGCGCGATGCCGATGCCCAGGACGGCCGTCACCCGGCTCGCGCCGCCGATGGTGGTCGAGGCGTCGAAGAGGCGCACGCACAGGGCCCCTGCCGCGGCGACGACGAGGCCTGCCACCAGCACCTGCCCGGGTGACGTCCGGTTCATCAGGCGGCCGACGACCGGGCCCAGCACGACCGTGAAGCCGTTGAGCGCGGCGAGGAGCACCCCGATGTCCCACGTCGAGGCGTGGTGGACGAGCCCGAAGTACAGGCTCAGCGAGAAGACCAGGCCGACCTGGGTGAACAGGACGAGCGCCATCACGACCGCCGTCCCGGAGAACGCCGGCGACCGGAAGAGCCGCATGTCCAGCATCGGGCACGGCGACCGCAGCTCCACCACGACGAAGGCCGGCAGGGCGACCGCCGCCACCACGAACGCGGCCACGACCGGCCCCGACCCCCAGCCGGCGCTGCCGCCCTCGATGACGCCGTAGACGAGCCCCGTGACGGCCACCGCGGCGAGGATCTGCCCGGGCACGTCCAGGTGCCGCTCGCGCGTCGAACGCGAGTCCTCCAGCACGACGGCTCCCACCGCGAGGCACAGCACGCCGAGCACCAGCGAGGGCAGGAAGATCCACCGCCAGGTGGCGTGCTCGACGATCGCACCGTTGATCAGCGGGCCGAGCGTCAGGCCGAGGCCGAGGGAGGCCGTCCACAGCGCGATCGCCGTGGCACGCGCCCTCGGGTCCGGACGGACATGGCTGATCAGCCCGAGCGTGGAGGGCAACAGGGCGGCGGTGCCCACCCCGGCGAGTGCCTGCCCCACGCAGACCTGGACGACGCCTTCGGCCGTCAGGCAGACCAGGCAGCCGAGCGAGAACACCGCCAGGCCGCCGGCGTACGTCTTCTTCCGGCCGTACAGCTCACCGATGATCCCGAACGTCAGCAGCAGCGCCGCGGTCGGCAGGATGAACGCGTCGGTGATCCACTGGAGCCCCTCGGTGGAGGCGTCGAGCCCCTGCTGGATGACCGGGAGCGACGCCGAGACGCCGACCACCGGCAGGTACCCGACGAAGATCCCGAAGCAGGCCAGCGCGACGGTGACGGCGCCGTGGCGCGGCGGGACGGCCGGGGAGGGGTGCGGCGAGGCGGGCGAGGCTATGGCTGACATGGTCCCTCGGAAGGCCGTGGCGTGTGCAGGGGTGGCTGGAGGACGGCAGGGCTCCGCGGATCGGACGGGCGCGCGGCCCGGCCCGGTCCACCCTGGTGCGGTCCTCGTGGGGGCGGACCGGCCCTCCTCCGGGGAAGCCGCTTCGGACTGTATACCGGCCGGGTCGCGGCGCTGTCGCCGGACCGGCGGGCCCGACAGCCGCTCCACCTGCGCCGCTGCCCCTCCACCGGGCCTCCGCCGCCGGGCCGCCCGGCCACCCGGCCACCCGGCCACCCGGCCGCGTCCTCCGGCCCCTGAGGCGGACTCGGGTCGGACCCTCAGCTCGGACCCTCAGTTCGGGCTCAGGACGCGGGCTCGAACCTGTCGGAGCGCCGGGCACCGGTGGCGTCCTCGATCCGGCGGACCGAGTCCATGAGCGTGTCGCCGAGCGGGAGCTGCCGACGGTGCCGGTGCGCGAGATCCGCGAGGTCGCCCCACCGGTCCTCCACCCAGGCGCGCCCCGCCTCGTCGCGGAGCCGGACCAGGTCGGAGGTCTCCGCCAGGGCGTTCCGCTGCTCGTCGTCGAGGAGCAGCTCCCAGCGGTGACGATCGGCCTCGCGGGGCGGTGGCGGCGCGCACAGGACGGTACGGAGTGCGGCGATCCGGGCGGCCGCTGCCTCGCGGAGCCCCTGTGCGAGGAGGTCGGCATGCTGGGAGACGGGCGTGATCATCCGGTCACCGTAGCGCCGCCGCCCGCGTTCCGGGGGCGCGACAGGCCGAGCACTGCACGGCACCGGTCGGCACTGATGTCCCGTCAGCAGCCTTCGTCCGGCGGGCCGTCCGGATCCCGCCGCCGCCCGTCCGCCCCGGGCGGCCTTCCGGTGGAGGCGGTGCGCCGCACCCGGCGGGGCAGAAATGGCCCAGGAATCCGGTGCGGAAATGGACCTGTCGACCGGTCCACTCCGGGCCCTAGCCTCGGCCGGGTGAAGACCACAGTCGACTTCTACTTCGATCCGATCTGCCCGTTCGCCTGGATCACCTCCCGCTGGATCCTGGAGGTCGAACGGCACCGCGAGCTCGACCTGAACTTCCGCGTCATGAGCCTGTCCGTGCTCAACGAGGGCCGGGAGGACCTCCCCGAGCGCTACCGGCGGCTCCTCGACACGGGCTGGGGCCCGGTACGGGTGTGCATCGCCGCGGCCCAGCTCCACGGCGACCACGTGCTCCGCGACCTCTACACCGCCCTCGGCACCCGCCTCCACCCGGAGAGCCGCGCCGCCGACGACCAGGTCATCCGGGAGGCGCTGGCGGAGGTCGGCCTGCCCGAGGACCTCGCCGCCGCGGCCGACAGCACCGAGTTCGACGACGCCCTGCGCAAGAGCCACCACGAGGGCATGGACCCCGTCGGCGAGGACGTCGGCACACCCACCCTCCACGTCGACGGCACTGCCTTCTTCGGTCCCGTGCTGACGGCCGTACCGCGCGGCGACGAAGCGGTCCGGGTCTTCGACGGCGTACGGCTGCTGGCGGGCCACCCCACGTTCTTCGAGCTCAAGCGCACCCGGACGGGCTCGCTCGACTTCACCTGAGCCCCTCCCCCGCTCGCCGACACCACTACCGACACCGACATCACCGATACCGACATCACCGATACCGACCCCCCCGGGCCCTCCCACCCGGGTCGGCCCCGCTGTCGTCCGCCGGTGACCGCGTCCGGCCGGCCGGGGCCGTCCGGCCAGGACCGCCCCGGCCGGCCGGACGCGCAGGCCGTCGACCGTACCCCACATACGTGAACTCCCCTGCGGGCGAACCGCCGTGGGGCCGCACGCCTCCCGGGACGCCGGGGCACACCTCCCGTGCTGGACATGTCCGACCGTTCGACCTGATCCTGTCAGGACTGTGGACACCGGGTCGGGGAGTGGCTATGTTTCCGGCAATTCACATAGGTCAACGCCGTCCATACATGTGAATCACTGCAGGGCGGCAGCGGCAACGGCCACAGGCCGACGGAGAGCCGGGAGGCCGAACGACATGCACACCCTGGACTGGCTGGTTCTGGGCGGGTACTTCCTCGTGATGGTGGCCATCGGCGCCTGGTCCCACGCCCGCGTGGGCACCGTCGAGGACTACTTCACCGCCGGCGGCAGGATGCCCTGGTGGCTCGCCGGCATCTCGCACCACATGTCCGGCTACAGCGCGATCATCTTCACCGGCTACGCCGGCATCTCCTACCGCTACGGCGCCACCTCCTACTGGACGTGGGCCTTCCCGATCGCCCTGGGCGTCGGCGCCGGAGCGACCCTGTTCGCGCCCCGGCTCAACCGGGTGCGCTCCAAACTGCGCGTCGCCTCGCCGCTGGAGTTCCTCGCCGCACGCTTCAACGTGCCCACCCAGCAGGCGATCGCGTGGTCCGGCGGCCTGCTCAAGGTCGTCGACGTCGGCGCCAAGTGGGCCGCCATCTCCACCCTGCTGGCCACCTTCACCGGCCTCTCCATCCTGGAGGGCATCGTCCTCACCGGTGCCGTCACCGCGCTGTACTGCACGGTCGGCGGGCTCTGGGCCGACGCCCTCACCGAACTCGGCCAGTTCGTCATCCAGTTGATCGCCGGGCTGGTCATGCTGATCGCCGTCCTCGCCAAGATCGGCGGCATCTCCGGCTTCTGGACGGTGTGGGACAAGCTGCCCGCCGGCCACGCGCATCCCGTCGCCGGCCCGTACACCACCGGCTTCCTGCTCGCCTTCCTGCTCATCAAGTCGCTGGAGTACAACGGCGGCATGTGGAACCAGGCGCAGCGCTACATGGCCGCACCCGGTGCCGCCGAGGCCAAGCGGGCCGCCCGCCTCTCGGCGGTGCTCTGGCTCGTCTGGCCCGCCGTGCTGTTCTTCCCGATGTGGGTGGCACCGCTGCTGGTGCACGCGCAGCGCCCCGACGCCTCCGACGCGTACGCGCTGCTCGCCGAGACGCTGATCCCGCACGGCCTGCTCGGGCTGGTGGTCGCGGGGTTCTTCTCGCACACCATGGCGATGTGCTCCTCGGACGCCAACGCCATCGCCGCCGTCTTCACCCGCGACGTCATCCCGGTGTTCTCCCGCGCCGCCCGCGCCTGGAACGTACGCGCCGGGCTGCTCGCCGCCCGGATCGCCACCGTCGCGTTCATCGGTCTGTCGATGGCGGTCGCCACGCAGGTCAACTCGCCGACGTTCCACGACATCATCACCGTGGTGATCAAGTGGGTCGCGGGGCTGATCGGCCCGATCTCGATCCCGCTGCTGCTCGGCACCCTGCCGTTCTTCCGCCGCTCGGGCCCGACCGCGGCCCTGACCTCCTGGTCGGTGGGCCTGTTCGCCTTCTGGCTCACCAACTACGGCATCACGGGCCTGCCGACGTCCGTGTCGACCGCGACTCCGGTGCTGACCTCCCTCGTGCTGTTCACCCTGATCGGCTTCCTCCGCCCGGAGGACACCCCCGAGCGGCTCGCCGTCCTCGCCGCCGTCAACGACGACGACGCGCCGGCACCGCCGCGACGCACGGCGGTGCCGGTCGCCGAGTGAACCCGTCGGCGGGCACCGGCTGTTCACGGGGCAGCCGGTGCCCGCCGGCGGCGGGCCGGACGACGGCTCAGGCCTCCGGCGCCATGTCGTAGGTGAGGAACGGCGTGCGGGTGGCGACCTGGTCGTACTTGGAGCGGGCCCGGTAGTTGTCGTCGGCGGTGATCCAGCGGACGGTGTTCCAGCCCCGCTCCACCGCGATCGCGCGCAGCCGGGCGAACAGGGCGTCCACCGCGCCGCCGCCGCGTGCGGCGGGATCCACGAAGAGGTCGTCGAGGTAACAGCCCACCCCGCCGGCCAGCGGCCGGGCGAACGGCCGGTAGTGGGCCAGACCCACCGGCGTGCCGTCGGCCCCTGCGACGACCAGGCAGTTCACCTCGTGCGACGGATCGCCGATCCACGACCAGACCAGCGCGAACCGCTCGTCCGGGATCTCCACGCGGTAGAACTCGCCGTACTGGCGGAAGAGTTCACGCCAGACGGCGAAGTCGCCCCTCTCGGCCGGGCGGACGGTCCAACGGGGTTCGGCGGTCATGATCGGTCTCCCGGGTTCGGTCGGCGTGTCGGTCCATTCTGGAGGGTCGTTCCGCCGGTCACGGACCCGGGCGGCGGCCCCCGGACGGCGACTCCCGGGCGGCGGCCCGGGCGACGATCGGCCGCACGGCCGCACGGCCGCACGGCCTCAGCCGATGGTGACCACGCGCGCCCAGTCGGGTGGCGTGTCCGGCACGTAGTCGGGGTCGTCCTCGTCCCGGGCGCGGCTCCTTCCGGGCCGGTCGAACAGGCCGATCACCGTCCGGCAGGGGGGACGCGTGGCCGGCCAGCGCGTCTGGCCGTCGGTCAGCACGACGATGACGTCCGGTCGGTGCTGCGCCCGGAGGGCTGCGGCGAAGCCCGTCCGGAGGTTCGTGCCGCCACCGCCCACCAGGGGAATGCCCTCGGCGCGGCAGAGCGGGTACACGACCCGGGCGGCCGCGTCGCACGACAGGACGGTGACCAGGTCGCGCCGTCCGCCGACGGCCCGTGAGATCGCGGCGACCTCCAGGAGCGCGCTGCCGAGTTCGGTGTCGCTGACCGAACCGGAGGTGTCGACGACCACGCTCACCCGGGGCGGTCTGCGCCGGAGGCTCGGCAGCACCACGCCGGGCAGTCCGGCCGAGCGCCGCGCCGGCCGGCCGTAGGTGTAGTCGTCACCCGCGCCGGAGCCGGTGACCGCCGAGCGGACCGCCGCACCGAGCAGTTCCCGCCACTGCTGCGGCGGGTGGAACGCCTCCTCGGCCCACCGTTTCCACCCCTGCGGGGTGCTCCCCGGCCGGGCGGTGATGCCCTGCGCGACCCGGAACCGCACCGCGTCCCGTTCCTGGGCGCTGAGGCCGTACGCGCCGTCCGGCCCGAGGTCCCACGGGCGTTCGTGCCCGTCGGCGCCGCTGCCGCAGTCCAGCCAGGCCAGGTCCTGGGTCCACGGCCCGAGCCGGAACTGCCGGAGGTAGTCCTCCATGAGCGCCCCGTCGCCCAGCCCCAGGTTGCCCGGCCGGACGGCGCCCTCCGGGCTCACGAGCCCTTCCCCGTAGGCGTCGTCGTTGATCTCGCAGTCGGCGGCGATGTTCATGCGCAGCCGTTCGGCCGGCCCGGTGAGTCCGAGCTCCCGGGCGACCCGGTCGCTGCGTCCGTGGTGGTCGCGGAGCAGGTGCGACACCTCGTGGACCCACACCGCGGCGAGTTCGTCCACCGGTGTCCGGGCCACGAACGCCGGCGAGACGTAGCACCGCCAGTACCGGTCGACGGCCATCGTCGGCACCGTCCGGGACTCCACGGTGTGCAGCGCGAACAGCGCCGTCGCCATGTAGGGCCGCACCCGGGCGGCGTACAGCCGGGCGGCGTAGAGCTTGTCGAGGTCCAGGGCTCCGGTGGTCTCCGGGGCGCCCGGCGTCACCTGCACCACCGGCGTCACCGGCGTCACCGGCCGACCTTCGTCGCGGACCCGGTCCGGGCCGCCACCAGGTCCGCCGTACGGTCGGCCCGCCGGGAGAGCGCCACCGCCCCGGCGAACCGTTCGATCGCCTCCGGCACGTCCCAGTCCTCCCGGCGCAGTGCGGCGAGGGTGGTCGCGGGGACGACCACCAGGTCGGGGGCGCCGGTCTCCAGCGCCCGCACGAGGAGGGTCCATGCCGCGTCCCAGCGGGACTTCTCCGGACGGTTGCGGACCGCCGCCACCACGCCGTCGAGCACGGCCTGGCGCAGGTCGCCGCGCTCGGGCAGCTCGGCCCCCGCCGGGTCGGCGAGGAGCGACTCGGGGTCAGGGAGGTCCATCCGGTCCATGGCGGCCAGCAGTTCGAGCCCCGGGCCGTCACCGACCGCGCCCCGGACGAGCACGGAGAGGACCTCGCGGGAGGCGCCGGCGGCCGTCGCGAAGGCGGTCAGGCAGAGGGCCATCTCCCAGCTGCGGGGTGACGGCCAGGCGCCGCCCCGGCGGGTCTCCGTGGTGGGCAGCCGGTGCACGAGCGCGGGGCGGGCGGCCAGCAGCCCGCAGACGGCGCGGCGGGCGAGGTCCACGGCCTCCGGGAGCCCGGCGGGGTCGAGCTGCGGCAGCGTGGCCCGGGGCCAGGTCCCGCCGAGGCCGCGCACCACCACGTCGTGGTCGTGCGTCCACTGCAGGTGGACGAACCGGTTGGCCAGCGGCGGGCTCAGCTCCCACCCGTCGGCCGCCGAGGACCGCGGGTTGGCGGCGGCCACGATCCTTACGCCGGGGGGCAGTTGCAGGGCGCCGATCCGCCGTTCCAGGACGACGCGGAGCAGGGCGGCCTGGACGGCCGGCGGCGCGGTGGACAGCTCGTCGAGGAAGAGCAGCCCCCGGCCGGCCCGGACCAGCCGCACGGCCCAGTCCGGCGGGGCCATCGGAACCCCCTGCTCCGCGGGGTCGTCGCCCAGGATCGGCAGTCCCGAGAAGTCGGACGGCTCGTGCACGCTCGCGATCACCGTGGTCAGCGGGAGCTCCAGGGCCTCGGCGAGCTGGGTGAGGGCCGCGGTCTTGCCGATGCCCGGCTCCCCCCACAGGAGGACGGGCAGGTCGGCGGCCACGGCCAGGGTCAGGGCCTCCAGTTGGACGTCGGGGCGCGGTTCGGTGGTGTGGGTGCGCAGCAGGGCCAGCAGGTCGCCGGCGACGTCGAGCCGGGAGGCCCGGGCCGGGTCGGCACAGGTGCCGGTCGGGGCGGTCGGGGCGGGCAGGGCGGGCAGGGCGGCGGCGGGCAGGGTGTGGGCGGGCAGGGTGTGGGCGGGCAGAGCGGCAGTGGACAAGGTGGCAGTGGGCAGGGTGTGCGCGGGCATGGCCATGGGCATGGTCGATCACCTCAGGAGTCGTGGTGGGCCGCGGAGCGGCAGGGGAAGGGAGGTTCCCGGAGTCAGTGGAAGCGCACGTGGCGCGGGTGGGAGCGGCGCTCCCGCGGACGGCGGCGGTCGGGCGCGGCCTGGCCGGGCCCGGTCAGCCCGGCTCTGAACAGCCCGGCCCTGAACAGCCCGTACGTGACGCGCCGCTGCGCGGCCGCCTCCAGTTCGTCCCTCAGGGCGCCGCTGCGCAGTCGCGCGTCGGCGCCCAGCAGACCCTCGACGACGGCCAGCGCACCGGTGATGTCGCCGTGGCGCAGGCGTTCCCGGACGTCGGGGAGGCTCTCCGGGCTGCGGTGCGCCCGGTCGATCGCCTGCAGACAGGGCAACGGTGTGCCGGTCAGTGCGGCGAGCAGTTCCTCGCGGCGGATCTCGGCCGGGCCGTGGTCCAGCGGGACGAGGACCCCGTCGACCAGGCCGATCCGGTGCCGGGCCCCCCGGCAGTCGACGAGGCGGGACTGCCCGGCCGCGGCCTGGGCCCCGGACGGTCCGGCCGGCACATGGCCCGGGACGAGGGCCGGGGCGACCAGCGGGTGCAGCCGGTCGACCTCGACGGCGCCGGAGCGGAGGAGTTCGAGGTCGGGCAGCACCCATGTCGCCGCGTCGGGCAGCACGGACAGCGCGTGCCTGCCGGTCGACGCCGCGGCGTTCCGCAGGACGGCCGGGCCCGGGCGGATGCCGTCCGGGCCCGGGTCCACGTCCAGGTGCAGCCACCGTCGCGCCCCGAGCCGCACGGCCACCGTGCCGGCCACCGCGCCGGTGGCGGTGGCGATACCCGGGCCCGGGCCCGGGCCGGTGGCGGCGGCGCTGTCCGCGGGCCGGCTCTCGGCGTGGAGCAGGATCGCCGCCTCGGCCGCCCACCGGTCGACGGCGCAGCCGTGCCCCTGCGGCAGGGTCGCCGACAGGGCAGGGGCGGTGGCCGGGTCGCCGTCCGAGGGGGGCCGGTCCGCTCCGGAGCGGGTCCGCAGCTCGGCGGCCCTGCGGGCGTCCCACAGGTGCGGGTGCAGGTCGAGGCGGAACCGCGGGTCGGGATGCGGGTGCGGGTGGCCGGGGGCGAAGGCTTCGGGGTGGGAGCCGTCCCACAGCGCGAGGCTGATCCGCTGACCGGCGTCCGCCCAGGCCGGTGGTGTCCGGGCCACGAGGTGCACCGGGCGCCCGCCGTCGCGGTCCGCGACGGCGTACCGGGCCAGCGTGATCGTCAGACCCGGGCGCAGCAGGCCCCGGGGGGCGATCCGCGGCATGTGCCAGCGCAGCAGGTCGGGCGCCAGGTGGCGGAGGTCGGCCCGGATCCGGGCCGCGAGGTCGGCGCCGCGGGTGCGCGCCAGGGAGCGCAGGTCGACGTCGGGATCGATGTGCGCGGCGGTGCACGCCGCTGCCCAGTCACCGGCCAGGCGGCGGGCGGTGGCAGCCTCGATCATGGAGGGCGGCACGGCGAATTCGCGTACGTGCAGCCAGAAGGAGAGGCGGGTTTCCTCGTTCGCGGTCTGAGTGAGCATCAGCACTCACCTTGCGCGGACAGGACCCCCGTTCCGGGAACGGAGTGAGTGGTCATGGGCGGGGAGCATAGCGCTCCTCCTCCCGGGTCGCCACGCAGTTCGGCCGCGGTGCCGCCCGGGACGGTCGACCGGCGGACTGCGGGCTGCGGGCGGCGTCCCCGGGCGGGCGCGTCGGCCGCCGCCCGCCGCTGAGAGCGCTCTCAGCCCGACGGGGCCGCGGGTTCGGGCAGCTCGGGCGGTTCGGGCGGCTCGGGCTCGGGCTCGGGCCCCGGCGGATCCGGGAGCACCTGTTCGGCCCAGATGGTCTTGCCGCGGCCCCGGGGGCGCACACCCCAGCGGTCGGTGAGGTGGGCGGTGATGAACAGCCCGCGCCCGCCCTCGTCGGTGTCGTCGGCGCGGCGCAGCCGGGGGGCGGTACCGCTGTCGTCCGTGATCTCGCTGATCAGCGCCCGGTCGCGGATGAGGCGCAGCTCGATGGGGCCGCGGGCGTAGCGGACGGAGTTGGTGACGAGTTCGCTGACGATCAGCCTGGTCTCGTCGGCGAGGTCGCTCAGTCCCCAGTCGGCGAGCTGGGCGGTGGCGTACCGGCGGGCCTCGGCGGCGGCCTGCGGGGTGTTGGGGAGGGTCCAGGCGACGGTGTGGGCGGCGTCGAGGACGCGGGTGCGGGCGAGGAGCAGGACGGCGTCCTGGAACGGCTGTTCGGGGGCGAGGGCGTCGACGACGGCGTCGCAGGTGTCCTGCAGGGTGGCGTGGGGTCCGCGGGGCGCGGTGGTGACCGCGCGGAGCCGGTCGAGGGGGATGTCCGGGGGGTGCGGGCCGGGGGCGGCGCCGAAGAGCGCGGTGTTGTACAGGAGGAGGGTGCTGCCCTCGGGCAGGGTGTGCTCGACCGCCGTGTAGTGGGCGTTCCCGTGGCCCAGGAGGGGGCCGGGGGCGAGGCCGAGGACTTCGACCTCGCCGTCCGGGTGCAGGAGGACGGGCGGCGGGTGGCCGGCGGACGCCACGGTGCAGATCCGGGTGGTCGGGTCGTAGATCGCGTAGAGGCAGCTGGCGGGCCAGTTCTGGCGGGGCCCGGCGCCGCGGTCGGCCGGGCCGGGCACGGGCCGGCCCGCGAGGTCGTGCAGGCGTTCGAGGAGCTCGTCGGGCGGCATGTCGAGGTCGGACAGGGCGGCGACGGCGGCACGCAGCTCGCCCATGGCACCGGCGGCGTTGACGATCCGGTCGGAGGTGTCGCCGACGGCCAGGGCGACGCGGGCGCCGGACAGGGGGACGACGTCGAACCAGCCGCCGCCCGCACCGGCGGGGAGGTAGGCGTGCGCGGTCTCCACGGCCGCGTCGGCGAGGGTGGGCGCGTGGTGCAGCTGGTGCTGGAGGATCCGGGCCACCGAGCGTTCACGGCTGTAGAGGCGCGCGTTGTCCAGGCAGAGCGCGGCGGCGGCGGTCAGCTGTTCGGCGAGGGCGAGGTCGGTGCGGTCGAACGGCATGGGGTTGCGCCAGCGGTAGAAGCAGGCCAGCCCGAGGACGACGCCGCGGGCGCGCATCGGCACCACCATCATCGAGTGGACGCCGACGGCGAGCAGCCGGGCGTCGCGCCGCCGCGCGGGGTCGAGCCAGTCACCCTGCGCGCCGAGGTCGTCGACGAGCACCGGGGCCAGGTCCGCGAGCGCCTTCCGGTAGGGCGTCCCGAAGGGGTAGGTGCCGCTCTCGCCGACGATCGGCACGCCCTGGCGGTCGGGGTCGGCGACCGAGCGGAAGCCGGCGCGGCGCAGCGGTGCGTTCGCGAGCACGGCGTCGGGTGCGGGGGCCTCGCCGCGCAGCACCGGGTCGATGACGTCCACGGCGACGGTGTCGGCGAGTTCCGGCACGGCGACGTCGCAGAACTCCTCGGCGGTGCGGAACACGTCCAGGGTCGTCCCGACGCCGGTGACGGCGCGGTTCAGCAGGCGCAGTCCGGCCTCCGCCCGGACGCGGGCGGTGATGTCGGTGAGGGAGACGGCCAGGCCGAGCACCGTGCCGTCGGCGCTCTGCAGGCGGAAGCAGGCGGCGGAGACCGTCACCTGCAGCGGGGGACGGGTGCGGCTGCGCGCCCGGACGTGCAGGCCGGGCAGCGGGCGGCCGGTCTCCAGCACCCGTCGCATCGCGCGCTCGACGGCCTTCGGCCCGGTCACGTTGCAGGCTTCCAGCACCTCGGCCAGGGTCCGGCCGAGCATGCGGTCGACGGGGAAGTCGCGGAGCAGGCGGCCCGCGGCGTTGGCCCGGACCAGCCGCAGGCGGGTGTCCAGCAGGTGCAGGCCGACCGGCGACAGCGCGATCAGCGCCGCCTCCGGCGACCCGGGCGGGCCGGCGATCGGCGGGCCCGGCAGGCCGTTCATGCCACTCACGGGGGAACCACTCCCTCCGGCGGGTCGGACCGAACCACCCGATTCCCCGAGCAAACCCCGGGCGGCACCGTGCCGCCACCGCTGCCGCCGCTGCCGGTGGGCCGGCCGGGGCCGGGGCCGGTGCGGGGCCCCGGTCGTCGCACCCGGCGGCGGAGCCCGCCACGGGCTCCCGCCGGTCCGGCGGCCGGTTCACCCGTCCGGCGGTACGCTCCGTCACCGGCAGCGCCCCCGACGCCACCGCGGCCCGGCCTTCCGGGCCGTCCACGCACCGGCCGTCCGCGCACCGGGCCGCTGCACCCGTACGGCACCTGCACGACACCCGGACGCACCCGGTACGTACCCTCGGTGCGCCGGGGCCGCGTGAGGGCGGACCCGGCCGGGCACCCTCTTCCCGCACAGCCGTGTGCGGTGTCGGACCCGAGGTCTAGACTCGCGGTCTGACTCCAGGTCAGGGCGGGGTGCCTGCGGGCGGCCCGCGGGGGCGGCTATGGGGGGCCGATGGCACAGGGGGTTCTCGGCGGGTCGCCGGTCGGCGGTGTACGCACGACCGCCAGGTACGAGGTCGACGCGCTGGTCAGGGATCTGATCGACCAGTTCAGCAGGGCCCGGCTGCCGATGCCGGTGGTGGTGGTGTACTCCGAGGACGACGACCCCGTCCTCGACCGCGAGGTCGAGGAGGTGGTGCGCGCCGTCCACGAGGCGCAGGAGGGCGGCGGGCTGCCCTACCACGTCGTGGCGGGCACCGGGGGCGACGACCCGCACCGCAACGCCGTGGCCATCCTCGACGGGCTGGCCAAGGGGCCGTGGGCCCGCCGCGGGCAGTCCTGGTACCGCGCGTACGCCTCCCCGCGGTCGCGGCTGGTCGCGGCCATCGAGGCGGCGGCCCGGCACGTGGTCGCCGCCGACCCGGACCCGGGCTCCCGGACGGACGACGAGCTGACCGACGCCGTCCTCGCCCGCCTGCGCGACCTGCACTGGCGGCCCGAACCGCGGCCCGCGGGCGGCGAGTTCCAGCGCGCGCTGTCACCGGTGCTCAACTCGACCACCCTCATCGGGGCGTTCGTCCTCGCCGGCGTGACCAGCCTGCTCACCCAGGCGCACTGGCAGGTCGTCCTCCTGGTGGTGGTCGGCCTGCTGCTGCTCCTCGGCCTCACCGGCTGGGTGCGGCGCAACACGGCGCCGCTCTCCTGGCTGGGCCAGGCCAGCCGGTGGTTCGCCACGACCACCTTCCTCGCCGCGTCGGGCCGGCAGGCCGCCGCCTGGTCGCTGTGGCGGCCCCGGATGTCCTGGGACGTCACCCAGGCCCGTGCCCGCGAGGTCGCCGGGGAGATCCTCCGCGCCGAGCTGCCCGGGATCCCCGAGGACGAGAAGGACCGCGCGCAGCAGTTCCACCTCCAACTGCGCACCCTCGCGCTGCTGGAGGACCTCCGCTGGGCGCACCGGTCGTGGGCGCCCGACCTGCGGGGACGCAAGCGGCGCGTGCCGCCGGTCGTGTTCGTGCCGCGGGCCGGGCACGACAACGGTGCGCTCCGGGTGCTCGGCGCGATCAGCGACGTCCGCAGCCGCCGCAGCGAGCAGGACCCGCTGCTCGTGCTCGCCGGCGTGGCGCACGCCGATGTCGCCGCCTGGCTGGAGGGCGCCGGTACGGCTCCGGTCACCGTGCACTCCGTCGGCCCGCGCCGCCGCGGCCCGTACGAGAGCTGGGTGAGCGACCTCCGGGTGCGCCAGGCGCCGAGCCGCGGGCGTGCGCTGGCCTGGACGCTTCCGGTGCGGCTCACCCGCCTCCAGCTCGTCGCCGGCGAGACCACCCGGCTGGCCCCGGTGGCCGTCCGCCGCTCCGGGTGGGTCCTCTGGTCGCGCTGGACCGTCCTCGCGGTCCTGGTGCTGGTCGCGTGCGGCGGCGTGCTGCGCGTCGGCCAGCTGTCCGACCGGTACTGCGAGGCCCGGCTGGCGGGCTCCAACACGGACACCGTGTGGCGCACCGATCCGGGCGGCACCCGGGAGTGCATCGGTGTCGCCACCGGCGGGGTGTCGCTCGCGGGCGACGACGACGGCGTGCGGCTCAGCGGGGAGCTCCCCGGCGGGGACGCCGACCGCACCGGCGCCGGCGTCGGCCTGCGCACGCTGGAGGACTCGATCCGCCGGGAGAACGCCCGCGTCGACACCCTTCCCGACGTCCGCTTCGTGACCATCGTCTACGCCGGGTCGCTCACCACCACGGCCGGGCAGCAGTCGCGGGCCCTCAACAGCCTCAAGGAACTCACCGGGGTGCACCTCGCCCAGCGGCGCAACAACGCGGGCGAACCCGTGAAGATCAAGATCCTGGTCGCCAACGGCGGGCAGGACATGTACTTCCAGACCGACATGGTCGAACGCATCGTGGCCGTCGCCCGGCGCGACCCCTCCGTCGTCGGCGTGGTCGGCCTCGGCCGGGACACCGCCGACAGCGACAGCACCCTCGACCTCCTCCAGCACGCCGGCCTCGCGGTCGTCAGCACCACCAACTCGGCCAGCTACCTGACCAGGAGGCACGTCAACTACTTCGGGCTCGCGGCCACCGACCAGGAGGAGGCGGCCGCCCTGCGCCTCGTCGTGGACGGGCTCGCCCTGCCGCCCGCCGAGCGGTACGCGGCGGTGCTGACCCGCCGCGCCGGCCGGGACGACCGGTACAGCCCGGAACAGGCCCGGTACGGTTCGGAGATGCTCGCCGCCGCCGGGTTCCGGCTCGTCGCCGGCGGCCCCCTGGAGTACGGGCTGACCAGCAACGGCGACCCCGACTTCGAGGAGGCCCTCCGGACCAGCTGCCACTCCGACCACCAGCCCTCCGTCGTCTACCTCGCCGGCCGCGCCGACGACGTCGACCAGCTGATGAAGCGCCTGGCCGCCGACGCCGGGTGCAGCCATCCGCTCACCGTCCTGACCGGCGACGACCTGACGAAGGCCCAGTTCGGCACCGGCGGCACCGCCATGGCCCCACAGGCCACCCTCTACTACACGGCCCTCGCCGACCCCACGGTCACCGCCCGCACCTCCGACCTCGCCGTCGTGGCCGCCACCTACCTGCAGCTCGCGCCCCGCCACGACAACCCGTACGAGGACGACGTGTTCTCCGACGGGGCGCTCGCCCTCGCCTACGACGCGACGGCCGCCCTGCAGGCGGGCGCCGCCATGGCCGGAGCCTCCCAGCACGGCGGGGTCGGGTCGGTGATGGCGGGCCTGCGGGCCGTCGAGATGAAGAACCGCGCCGTCGGCACCGTCGACTTCCGGGACACCCGCCCCCTCGTCGACGGCCCGCAGCCGGGACACGGCATCCACCTCATCCGGGTGCGCCCGGTCGCCGGAGGCGCACCGCTCGTCGAACGCGTCTGCGGCCGCCCCGCCGGCGACACCCGCCCGCTCACGAACTGCACGCCCTGACCCCCGGGCACGGCGCGGGCGTCCCGGTGGAGACTGGCCGCATGCACCGCACCCCGGAAGGCCCGGCGCCCCTGCCGGCCGACGTCCGCGCCTACCTCGACGAACTCGTCCGGCGCACCCGCACCGTCTGCGGGCCGCACCTGGTGAGCGTCCTCACCGTCGGCTCGATCGCCCTCGGCGACTACCGGCACGGGCGCAGCGACATCGACGTGATGGTGGTCGTGGCGCCGACCCTGCCCGGGGCCGCCCTGGCCGGGCTGGCCGGGGTGCTCGCCCACCCCGCGCTGCCCTGCCCGGCGACCGGGCTGGAGCTGGTGGTCCACGACCGGGACGCCGTCGGCCGCCCCTCCGGCGGCGCCGGCTACCTGCTGGACCTCAACACCGGCCCGCTGCTGCCGAACCGGGCGAGCTTCGACCCCGCCCGGTCCCCGGCTTTCTGGTACGTCCTCGACCGCTCCATCGCCCGCCAGGCCGGGCGCCCGCTGTTCGGCGCACCGGCGGAGCAGGTGATCGCGGCCCCGGCCGATGCCGACGTGCTCGCCGCGCTCCGCGCGTCCGTCCGCGAGCACACCGACGGCGAGGGCCATCTGGCGGACAACCGTGTACTCAACGGCTGCCGTTCGGCAGTGTTCTGCCGCACCGGCCGCTGGACGGCCAAACGGGCCGCGGCACGCGAGATCGCCGCGTCCGAAGCCGGGTTCAGGCCCGTCGTCGAAGCCGCCCTGGCCAGCTTCGAGCGCCCCCGCGGCACCGCGGTCCCGCTGCCCCCCGCCGACGTGCGGGCCTTCCTGGACTGGGTCCGCGAACGCGTCGACGCCACCGGGTCGCTCCGCCACTGAGCCACCCCCTACCGACCGGGGCCCGGCGGCTGTCAGGAGGCGGTGCGCAGCCGGCGGTGGCCGGCGGCCTTCCGGACGGCGGCCTGGAGTTCGTCGCGGCTCATGGTGGAACGGTGGGCGATGTCGAGGTCGGTGGCACGCCGGTAGAGCTCGGCCTTGGTCAGGGCGGAGAGGTCCTCCTTGGCCGCGTGCCCGGTGGTGGCACGCTTCTTCAACGGCGCGGCCGTCCCGGAGGTGCCGGTTTCGGAGGTGGACGTCCTGGAGGTGGACGTCCTGGAAGTGGACGTCCTGGAGGCGGAGGTGGACTTCTTGCCCGCCACCGCCTTGGGGGTGCGACGGCTCCGCTCGCCCGCCGCCCGCCCGGCCGTCCCCGATGCGGCCGATGTGCCCGCCCTGTTCGCCCTGTTCGCCCTGTTCGCCTTGTCGACCTTGCCAGCTTCGTCGGGCTTGTCGGCCGGCGGAAGCTCGGCCATGCCCTGGACACTGTCCAGGCTGCGCCGCAGGGCGTCCATCAGATCGACGATGTTGGTGCCCTCGGGGGCGGGTCCGGCGGAGGTGGCGATCTCGCGGCCGGCCTGCTTGTCGTCGATGAGCTTGTGGACCTGCTCCTCGAAGGTGTCGTGGTAGTCGCCGGGATCCCAGTCGACGGCGAGCATGCCGATGAGCTGCTCGGCGGTCTGCAGCTCCTGGCCGCTGATGGGCTCCTTCCCGCCGGGCAGGTCGTCGATCTCCTCGCGGGGGTCGCGGACCTCGTCGGCGAAGTGCATGGTGTGGAGCTCCAGCAGGCCGTTCTGGGCGCGGACCGCGGTCAGGTACTCCTTGCCCCGCATCGAGAACATCGCCAGCCCCGCCCGGTCGGAGCGTTCCAGGGCCTTCGCGAGGAGCTGGTAGATCTTGGCGTACTCCTTGCCCTGGGGGCCGAGGTAGTACGTCTTGTCGAAGAAGATCGGGTCGATCCGGGAGAGCTCGACGAACCCTGACACGTCGATGGTGCGCGAGCGGCCGGGCGAGATCTGCTCCAGTTCCTCGGGCTCGATGACGACGTACTCGCCGTCGCCGGTGTCGTAGCCCTTCACGATGTCGGAGAAGGCGACCTCCTCGCCCGTGCGTTCGTTGACCCGCCGGTTGCGCACCCGGTCGAAGGTGCCGCGCTCCAGCTGGTGGAAGTGCACCGCATGGCTCTCCGTCGCGGTGTACAGCCCGACCGGCACGGTGACCAGTCCGAACGTCAGGGCTCCGGTCCACATAGGCCTGGCCATCCGAATCTCCTCACCACGCCGCACCACCGCACCGGCGGCGGTGCCGCGGCACGCTCCTCCAGGCACCCGGTCCCCTGCCGGGCCGACGGCACGGGCCGACGGCGTCGCGGGAACGGACCCCACAGTCAGCTTGGCCGCACCCGCGCCGCACCGCACGCCCACCGGGGGCGCGTGCCCGGCCCGCCGACGAGCCTCCCGGCGGACCGGGTCGCCGGAGGACCGGGTCGCCGTCGGACCATGTCGTTGACAGGCCATGTCGTTGACAGGCTATGTCGGCGTCGGCCCATGTCGGCGTCGGGCCGGTCAGAGCCAGGTCGTCCCCAGCCAGGCAGCCGCGGCGGCGGCCGCCAGCAGGGCGATGTTGAGTCCGATCTGCCGGGTCTCCCCCCGGGAGACGTGGACCACGATGCCGCCAACCTGGATCAGGACGAGCCCGATCGCCGCGGCTATGGCGAGCCCGGGCGCGATCCCGGTGAGCGGCGGCAGGATCAGGCCGACCGCGCCGAGGATCTCCAGCACCCCGATGGCCCGGACGAACGGCATCGGGATCTGGTCGACCCACCCCATCATGGGCCGGAGCTGCTCCTGGCTCTGCACCGCCTTCTTGCCTCCGCCGTAGAGGTAGAAGACCGCCAGCAGCGCGGCGACGATCCAGTAGGCGATGTCCACAGTGACCCCTTGCACGATAGTTACCAGGCGTAAGTTGCCTCATCATGGGTCACCGTCCGGGGGCTTACAAAAGGCACACGCATGTGCGCCAGGCACAGGGAGCTGTCATGTCGCAGTACGAGCACACGTGCATGATCCGGGGCGACGGCGGCGGCACGATCCGCGCCGTGCTCGACCGGATCTGCGACAAGTGGACCCTGCTGATCGTGGCCACCCTCGACCAGGGACGCCTGCGCTTCACCGAACTCCAGCGGCAGATCCCGGGGATCTCCCAGCGGATGCTGACGCTGACACTCCGCAACCTGGAACGGGACGGACTGGTGTCCCGGACGGCCTACGCGGAGGTCCCGCCACGCGTCGAGTACGCGCTGACCCCCACCGGGGAGAGCCTCATCCCGCCCGCGCTCGCACTCGCAGGCTGGGCGATCGAACACATCGCGGAGATCGAGGCCAGCCGCGCCGCGTACGGCGACCGCGCCGGCTGATCCCGACGCGCGCGGACCGTGCTGGCGTGCCGGCCGTGCTGGCCGTGCTGCGGTGCGCGGAGCCGGATGACGGGCCGCCGCTGCCGCCGCCCGAGCCGTCGCCGCCGAGCGGGAGCGGGAGCGGGGACGGGCAGCAACGGGAACGAGCAGCGGCGGGGACGGGCGGGACGGGGACGGGCGCGCGGGAGCCCGAGGGGCTCGCCCGCGGCGCCTGCCGCCGGTCCCCGGACGGACGGCCGAGCGATCCCGGCCGCGTGGCGGACGGGTCCGGCGCGGGGAGGCCGCCGACCGCCGCGCACCGGTCGGCCCGGGTCTCCGGCCGTACCTCCGCAGGCCACGGCCGCACGCCCGCGGCCGCACGCGGCCGCGGGTCGGCGCCGCCGGCGGGATCGGCCACCGGCCCGGTTGCTGCGCGGCCGACGGCGGGCAGCGCCGACGGCACTCCGCCCACCGGCGGACGGCCCCGCACGCGGCGGCGGAGCCGTACACTCGGCGCCGGATCCGGGAGGGCAGAGCAGTGCGCGATCCGCTGGTGTGGCGGTGTGGTGACGGGCCGATGGCCGACTGGCTGGAACGGGTGGCGGAGCTGGTGGTCGGCCCGCAGCCGGACGGCTACCGGGTGTGGGGCGATCTGCGGTGGCCCGACCAGGTCTACGGGCGCGTCGTCGCCTCCGGCCTCACCCCGGCGCAGCTGGCCGAGGTGTTCACCGCCGAGGGCTTCGACGGCCTGTACGCCGACACCCACGGCGGGGCGACGCTCGACGCGCCGACCGTGCACATCGCCCCGCTGACGTGGGAGGACAGGGGCCCGTCCGGTCAGGGGGTGCGCATCCTGCACGCGGAGCCGGCGGGCCCGGTCGGCGGGCGCGTCCGGATCGCGGCCCCGCTGCACACCCCGGACGAACTGACCGCTTGGATGCGCCAGTTGTCTCCCGTGCTGCCCGACCCCGCGCCCAGGGTCGACTGGCCCGCGAGCGCCGGCACGACTCCGCTGGCCGGGACCTTCCTGCACCGCAGGGACACGCTCCTGCTGTGCCTGGACACCCTCGAATCCCGGCAGCGGCCCGGCAACGCCTCGAACCGGCTGCGGCTGCACATACCCACCGACGGGGCCACCTGGCCCGCGTCCCCGGCCGGGCGGACGGCCCTGCCGGCGGACCGCAGCGTGACGAGCGTGCAGGAACTCGCCGACTGGCTGGGCGAGCTCGGTGTCCACTGGTCCGGCGGGCCGCTGCCGCGCGTCGGCATGTGGGCGGGCGCCTCGCCGCTGCCGCGCGGCACCCTCGCGAGCGCGCAGGAGTCGGCGGACGGCCTCGGGGTGCTGCGGTTCGCCCGCCCCGGCCGTCCCGGCCTGTCCGCCCGGGGGCCGGCCGCCGGGATCGCCGACTGGGCCGTCCCGTTGCTCGAACCCGCCGTCCACGAGGACGTTCCGGCGCAGCTGCGGCGCTTCCTCGCCCGCTGGCTGCGCAAGGTCGAGCAGGCGGCGTTCGCCGGCCCTGCCGAGTGGACGGTCTCCGGCTTCCCCGGGCCGTTCTCGTCCGCGCAGCTGGCGCAGTGGCTCAACGCCCACTGCGGAGACGGGCGGATCGCCGTGGACCGGCTGGCGGACGGGGCCGTCGTGCTGAACGGCGCCGTGACCCCGGGCGGTGAAACCGCCGTGACCGGCCGGCCCTCCCGGACCTGAGCCCGGCAGACCCCAGCCTGGCAGACCCGCAGACCCACCGACCCCCAGCCCGGGCCACCGTGACATGAAGGGCGTGACATGAAGGGTCCGAAAAAAATATCCGGTCCGTGTCCGTCCGCCGTGTCGATCCGTGGCGTCCCCGTTCGACCTGGGATAGAGAGGGTCGGAACGCGGCCCCAGCACCGAGGAGAACAACGATGGCGAAGTACATGCTGATCATGCGCGGCACCGACGAGTCGATGGCGAAGATGATGGAGACGCCCTTCGAGGAGATGCTCGAAACCATGGGCCGGTTCAACGACGAGCTGATCCGGGCGGGCGTGCTCGTCGCCGCCGAGGGCCTGGACGACCCGTCGCAGGGCGTGGTGGTCGACTACGACGGCGAGACCCCGGTGGTCACCGACGGCCCCTACGGCGAGACGAAGGAGCTGTTCGGCGGCTTCTACCTGCTCGACGTGGCGTCGAAGGAGGAGGCGGTCGAGTGGGCCAAGCGGCTTCCGGCCTTCGCCGGCACGAAGTGCGAGATCCGCCGCGTGCCGAGCATCGACGAGTTCCCGCAGGACAACGAGTGGATCGTCAAGGAGCGGGCGTGGCGCGAGCGCACCGGCCAGATCTGACGCCCGCGGCCGTCGACGGCCCGCCGAGCACCGAATCGGCGCGGCGGGCCGTCGAAGCCGTCTGGCGGATCGAGTCCGCACGGATCGTGGGCGCACTGGCCCGCTACACCGGCAGCTTCGAACTCGCCGAGGACGTCGCCCAGGAGGCGGTGGCGGAAGCCCTCGTCACGTGGTCGCGCGACGGTGCACCGGCGAACCCGGTGGGCTGGCTGCTCGCCACGGCACGGCGGCGCGCCATCGACAGCTTCCGCCGCCGGTCGGCGCTCGACGAGCGGTACGCCCTGCTCGCCGGTGTGCTGGCCGAGGGCGAGGCCAGCTCGGGTGCGATGACCCCGCAGCACCGGTCGGACGACCTGCCGTGGGATCCCGACCGGGTCGACGACGACGTCCTCGCGCTGATGTTCGTGGCCTGCCACCCTGTGCTGTCCCCCGAGGCCCGGACCGCCCTCACGCTGCGCGCGGTCGGCGGCCTGTCCACCGAGGAGATCGCCCGGGCGTTCCTCGTACCCGTCCCGACCGTCCAGGCCCGGATCACCCGGGCGAAGAAGACGATCGCCGCAGCGGCGGTGCCGTTCGCGCTGCCGCCGGCCGAGGAGCGCCGCGAGCGGCTCGGCGGTGTCCTCAGCGTCCTGTACGTGATCTTCACCGAGGGCTCGACGGCCACCGCCGGCGACCGCCTGCTGCGCACCGATCTCGCGTACGAGGCGATCCGGCTGGCCCGCACGCTCGCCGCGCTGCTGCCCGACGAGCCGGAGGTGCACGGGCTGCTCGCGCTGTGCGAGCTCACGGCCGCGCGCTTCCCCGCCCGCACCGGGCCCGACGGCGAGGCGGTGCTCCTGGAGGACCAGGACCGGCGTCTGTGGGACAGGTCGGCGATCCGCCGCGGGCTGGCCGCGCTCGGCCGCGCCGCCACCGCCGGCCGCGGCCTGGGACCGTACGGCCTGCAGGCGGCGATCGCCGCCTGCCACGCGTCGGCCCCCTCGGTGGCGGAGACCGACTGGGCGCGCGTCGTGCTCCTCTACGAGGCGCTCGGCCGCATCGCCCCGTCACCCGTCGTCGAGCTCAACCGGGCCGTCGCCGTCGCGATGGCGAGCGGACCGCAGCAGGCGCTGTCCCTGGTGGACGACCTGGCCGCCTCCGGCCGGCTGTCGGGATCGCACCTCCTCCCGACCGTGCGCGGCGAACTGCTCGTGCGGCTCGGCCGGAACACCGAGGCGCGGGCCGAGCTGGAGCTCGCCGCCCGGCTGTGCCGCAACGTCCGCGAGCGGTCCGTCCTGCTCCGCAAGGCCGAAGCGCTGGCCTGACGGCCGTCCGCCTCCCGCAGCCGGGGGGGGTGGGCGGCCGGTCCGGACGTTGCCTGCCCACGGGACCATCCGCCTCGGCGGCCGTCGCCGCGCACCGGGTGCGGGTCGGGCGTCAGGGTTCGGGTCGGGCGCCGGGGTGCGGGGTCGAGCGTCGGGGCGGGTCAGGCGCCGGGATGCGAGGACTTCCGCCGCCACCGGCCGCGGCCGCCCGGCTCGGCGCGCTTCCACACCCGGCGCGGCAGGTCGAGCCGCGCCGCGCCGGGCAGCACGTCACCGAGGAGCCCCGGCAGCTCCGCGTCGGGCACCTCCCGCCAGCCGGTGAAGTCCGCGGTGACGTACGAACCCAGCGGCCATCCGCGCCCCTCCGCGTCGACACCACGCCGCCAGCCGAACGCGACACCGCCTTCCTCCTGCGGCACGGCGAACCCTTCGGGCGCGCGGCCGACGCACGCCACCGCGAACACCCCCAGCTCCGACGGACGGCCGTCGAGAAAATGCCGGTAGACCGCACCTGGTGCGAAGAACTCCACCACCGCCGCCGCCCTCCATCCCTTGCCGAGGCCCTACCTCCATCCTGCCCTGTCGCCCGCGACGTCTCCCGGCGACTGCGCGACAGGCTCCGGGAGACGTCGCGGGCGGCAGGTGACCGACGGCCGGCGACGACCCGCCCGCGACGACCGCGGCCGGGAGCCGGCACGTTCTGCGGGCACGCACTGCGGGCACGCACTGCGACCGGGCGGTGGCGACCGGTATCGTCATGACGAGCCGTCAGGACGTCCGCTCCGCACCACGTGACGGACGGCGACGCGACCGGATCCGCCGACGGCCCGTCAGCCGGGTCCGTCCGCAGGGCACTTCGGCGGCCATTCCGGCCATGTACTCGACACTTTTTCCTTAGCTCAGCCTTAAGAGCACCTTAGGCCGTGGACCAGCACGGGATCACCGCAGGTCAGAGCAGGTTTCCCGGATTCGCACCGTCATTGCCCGGGCCGCCGCGCCTTCCGTAGGATCACGACCCCGTTGGACGTGAGAGCGCTCTCGGCGCGAACCGGAACGCGTCCCGCGCAACGTCCGTCCCTCCACAACAAGGTGCGTGCCCATGGCTGCTCATCGTGCCCGTCGATGGTCCCTCGGCGGATTCGTCCTTCTTCTCTCGGTGGCGCTGGTCGCCGCGGTCCTGGTGTCGGCGAGCGGATCCGGCACCTCGCGGGCCAGCGCCGCCGTCGGCGCCCAGACGTGGTCGGACGAGTTCAACGGCGCGGCCGGGCAAGGCCCGGACCGTGCGAAGTGGACCCTGGAGACCGGTGGATCCGGCTTCGGCAACCACGAGTTGGAGTACTACACCAACAGCACGAACAACGCCGCGCTCGACGGCCAGGGCAACCTGGTCATCACCGCCCGCAAGAACACCGACACGGGCCTGAGCTGTTGGTACGGCCCGTGCCAGTACACCTCGGCGCGACTGAACACCGCCCAGACCTTCACCCAGGCCTACGGCCACTTCGAGGCCCGGATCAAGATCCCGCGCGGCCAGGGCATATGGCCGGCGTTCTGGATGCTCGGCTCGGACCTCGGCACGGTCGGCTGGCCCACCAGCGGCGAGATCGACATCATGGAGAACATCGGCAAGGAGCCGGGCACCGTCCACGGCACGATCCACGGCCCCGGGTACTCCGGCGCCGCCGGACCGGGCGCCGGATACTCCCTGCCCAACGGTGCGCCGTTCGCCGACGCCTTCCACGTCTTCGCCGTCGACTGGAGCCCGAACGCGATCACCTGGTCGGTGGACGGCACCACGTACGAGACCCGCACCCCGGCAGACGCCGGCGCCAACAAGTGGGTCTTCGACCACCCCTTCTTCGTCATCCTCAACCTGGCGGTCGGCGGTGACTGGCCCGGCAACCCGGACGCCTCCACCTCCTTCCCGCAGGCCATGACGGTCGACTACGTGCGCGCCTCGGCCTGGAACAGCTCCTCCGGCACCGGCGCGATCAAGGGAATCGGAGGAATGTGCGTGGACGTGGCGGGCGCCTCCACCGCTGACCGCACCCCGATCCAGCTGCACAACTGCACCGGCGGCCCGGCCCAGCAGTGGACGGTCGGCAGCGACGGCTCGGTGCGTGCCTTGGGCAAGTGCCTCGACGTGGCGGGCGGTTCGACCGCCGACGGCGCCCAGGTGCAGCTCTACACCTGCAACGGCACCAAGGCCCAGCAGTGGACGTACACCACCGCCCACGACCTGACCAACGTCGGCGCGAACAAGTGCCTGGACGCCACCGGGAACTCCTCCGCCGACGGCACCCGGCTGCAGACCTGGACCTGCTCCGGCGGCGCCAACCAGAAGTGGACCATCGGCTGACCCGGTCCGGCCCGCGCCCGACACCCCACGCACCACACCCCCGCGCACCACACCCCCACGCATAGCCCCCACACATCGCACCCCCACATCGCACCCCCGCACCCCGTCTCCGCCCCGACTCCCGCGCGCACGACCGAAACCCGTGCCGCGCGCCCCGCGGCGCGGACCCACCAGGAAGAAAGTGCTCCCTCATGACGGCCCGTCACCAGCGCCCCATCAGCCGCCGCAAACTCCTCACCGCCACCGCGGGCATGGCCCTCGCCGTCCCCGCGGCGGCCTGGTGGCTGCAGTCCAGCGCCGACGCCTCCACCTCGGCGACCCTCCCGCTGGACCTGCTCAACACCACCGGCAACAACACCGTCTACGCCTACGTGCTGGGCCGCGACCCGGCCGCGGGCGGTAACTGGGCCTTCATCCAGGCCGACGGCACCTCGCTCTACCACCCGCCGTCCCCCGCGAACGACCAGACCCCGCTCGGCGTGGACTGCGCCATCGCGCTCAACGCCTCCGGCGCCGGCGCCCGTTCGGTCACCCTGCCGCACCTCGACAGCGGCCGCATCTACTTCTCGGTCGGTTCGAAGCTCACCTTCCTGCTCAACCGAGGCGGCGGCCTGGCCCTCCCGTCGGTCAGCAACCCCTCCGACCCCAACATCGGTGTGCGGCACGACTTCTGCGAGTTCACGTACAACAACGACCAGCTCTACGCCAACATCACGTTCGTCGACATGGTGTGCCTGCCGATCGCCTTCCGGCTGGACACCGCCCAGGGCACCCAGACCGTCCGCGGCCTGCCCGCCGACGGCCTGAGCCGGGTCGCCTCGGCCCTGCGCGCCCAGTCGGCGGCGGACGGCAGCGACTGGAGCCGGCTGATCGTCAACAGCGGCGGCTCCGACCTGCGGGTGCTCAGCCCCAACCTCGCCATCCGCGGCAACACCTCGCTCTTCGCCGGCTACTTCGACGACTACGTCAACAAGGTCTGGGACCGCTACCGCACCACCGACCTGCGGATCGACACCCAGTACACCTGGGGCACCGTCGTCGGCCGGGTCTCCGGCGACCGGCTGGACTTCCCCGGCGTGGGCAGCTTCACCAAGCCGTCCACCCTCTCGATCTTCTCCTGCAGCGACGCGCCGTTCACCACCGGCAACGACGAGATGGGCAACCTCAGCGCCCGGCTCGCCGCCGCACTCAACCGCACCACCCTGCTCGACAACCCGAACCAGCCCACCGCCGAGAACCCCGCCGCCTTCTACACCGCCGCCCGCACCAACCACTACGCCCGCATCCTGCACGGCACCACCCCCGACGGCCTCGGCTACGCCTTCCCGTACGACGACGTCCACCCGGCCGGCGTCGACTTCGAGGGCAAGGTGCAGTCCGGCACCCCCGGCCGCTTCACGATCACCGTGGGCGGTTCCTCCGGCGGCGGAGGCAGCACCCCCACCCCGACCCCCACCCCGACGGCGACGGCCACCCCGCCGGGCGGCGTCAGCGCCTTCGGCACCATCCAGGCCGAGTCGTTCGGCGCCCAGTCGGGGAGCGCCGTCGAATCCTGCTCCGACACCGGCGGCGGCCAGGACGTCGGATGGCTGGCCAACGGCGACTGGCTGAAGTACAGCGCGGTCAACTTCGGCACCGCCGGTGCGACGCGCTTCAGCGCCCGCGTCGCCTCCGGTGCCGCGGCGGGGATCAGCGGCCTGGTGGAGGTCCGCATCGGGAGCCGCACGGCCACGCCGGTCGGCAGCTTCGCGCTCGCGTCCACGGGCGGCTGGCAGACCTGGCGCACCGTCCCCGCGGACATCGCCAAGGTCACCGGCACCCAGGACGTCTACCTGACCTTCACCAGCGGACAGCCGGGCGACTTCGTCAACCTGAACTGGTTCACCTTCGCCTAGGACCTGTGGAGCGGCAGCCGCCCGCCGTCCCCGAGCCCCGCTCGGCGGACGGCGGGCGGACCGCTCCCCCGGCCCGGCCCGGCGCCGCACCGGTCGCGGCCGCGGCCGCGGCCGCCGGGGCTGGCATCCGGCACGGGGATGGCGGACGATCGAACGGTACGCACGGCCCGACGGCGAGCGGGAAGAAGGTGCAGGTCGTGACGGATCTCGACGAGGTCGCGGACGAGCTGTACGGCCTGCCGGCCGGCGAATTCACCGCCGTACGTGACCGGGCGGCGGCCCGCGCACGCACGTCCGGCGAGCGGGACCTCGCCGACCGCATCCGGCACCTGCGCAGGCCGACGGCGGCCGCGCACGCCCTCAACCTCCTCGCCCGCACCCACCCGGCGGAGGTGGCTGCCCTCGTCGACCTCGGCCACGACCTGCGGACGGCCCAGGAGGGCCACGACGGCCCCGGGCTGCGCGAACTGTCCGCCCGGCGCCACCGGACCATCGGCACGCTGACCGGCCTGGCCGCCCAGGACGCCGCCGCCCGCGGCGAGCACCTCGGCGACGCGCAGCAGCGGGAGGTGGAGCAGACCCTCCGCGCCGCCACCGTCGGCACGGAGGCCGCGGGGCAGCTCATGGCGGGCCGCCTGATCACCGCACTCGACGAGATGCCCACCGGCCTGCCCACCCTGCCCGGCCTGCCCGAGCCGTCCGAGCCGTCCGGGGACGCGGTGCGCGGTGCCGCAGCGGCCTCCGGGGAACGGGAACGGAAGAAGCACCAGCCGCAGGAGCGGGAGCAGGAGCAGGCTGGCGAGGCCGAGGCCAGGGCGGCGCTGGAAGTCGCGGAGGAGCGGCTCGACGCCGCCGAAGGTGAGGTCGTCGGGCTCACCCGGCAGCAGGCGGAACGCGTCCGGGAGGTCGGGGCGGCGCAGCAGGCCGTCGACCTCGCCACCGAGGCCCTCCGTGCGGCCGAGGCCCGGCTGGCGGCCGCCCGTACGGCCGAGGCCCGGGTGCGCCGCGACCGCGACACGGCGCAGCGCCGTTCGGAGGCGGCCCGGGTGCAGGTGGAGGCCGCGCGGCGCGGGGTCGCCGGGCCGGACGGCAGGCCCGGCGGCCGGTAGACCGGTCGACGGTCGCGGGGGCGGCAGGAGCGTGGGAAGGCAGGAGCGCGGGAAGGTGCTCAGGCAGGCTCGGGGACGGGGTCGAGGAGCTGCGGGCCGTTGTTGCCGACGTTGTTGACGGCGGTGGAGACGGGAGTGGTGACGAGTTCGCCGCCGGCGGGCGTGTGGAGGAGGGTGCGGAGCTCGTCGGGGTCGGTGTGGGCGGGGTCGAGCCAGGCGTCGACGTCGGCCGGGTCGATCGCGAGCGGCATGCGGTCGTGGATGCGGCCGGCGGCGTCGCGGGCCTCGGTGGTGATGATGGTGACGGTGGTCAGCCAGGCGGCGGGGTCGTCGTCGGGCCGCGTCCGGTCGCGCCAGAACTCGTAGAGGCCGGCCATGGCCATCAGGCTGCCGTCGGCGGGGGCGATGAAGTACGGCTGCTTGCGCGCCTTTCCGCCCGGAAGGGCGGGCAGCGGCATCCATTCGAAGAAGCCGTCGGCCGGCAGCAGGCAGCGCCGGGAGGTGAACGCCTTGCGGTAGGCGGGCTTCTCGTGGACGGTCTCGACCCGGGCGTTGATCATCCGGGAGCCGACCGACGGGTCCTTCGCCCAGGACGGGACGAGGCCCCAGCGCAGCGCCCGCAGTCGGCGCTGCACGACGTCGGTGTCCTTGTCGAGGCGTTCCAGGACGGCCCAGACGTCCTTGGTGGGCGCCACGTTGTAGTCGGGCTCCAGGGTCTCCTCGGGATCCCACCGGGTGACGCCGAAGAGGTTGACGAGGTCCTGGGGACCGGTGGTGGACACGTAGCGGCCGCACATCGCGGGCTCCTTCCCGGCCGGACCCGCCCTGCCCGGGTCCGCCGTGCGGATCGGACGGTTCGGTGCGGGCCTGCTCCTGGACAGCATCTTCCGCCCGGAACCACCTCCGCTCGCTGCTCGCCGACAGCGGCGTGCCGGTGCGGCTCCGGGCCGATGGCATCGTAGACCTCGCCACCGACGACGGCCCGTCTCCCACGCGGCCGCCGCGCACACGGCCGGCGTGCATGCGGCCGTCGCCCGCTCCGCCCCCGGGCATGCCGCCCCCGGACGTGCCGCTCCCGGGCGTGCGGTCCGCGGGCCGCCGGGCGTCCGGACGGTGCGTCACCCCGCGGCGCGGCGGGAACGGTCGGCCGCCGCACCGCGGTCTTGACAGCGGCGGAGAAAGCCGTTCGGACCGTCCGGCCCGCTTCGGTACGATGGCGGCGGCCGGGAGCCCGCTCCTCCCGCGGCACGGGCGATCACGACGCCCTGCGGCGGCGTCGAGGGGCTGCCAGGCCACCGACACCCGCCCGCGGGCAGCCCGACGGTGCCCGCCGGAGACATAGGAGCATCCCAGGATGACTCGGCAGTTGATCACCAGCGCGCTTCCCTACATCAACGGGATCAAGCACCTGGGCAACATGGTCGGGTCGATGCTCCCGGCGGACGTCTACTCCCGCTATCTGCGCCGGCGCGGCCACGAGGTGCTGTTCATCTGCGCCACCGACGAGCACGGCACCCCCGCCGAGCTGGCCGCCCAGGAGGCGGGGCTTCCGGTGGCCGAGTTCTGCGCGCAGGCCCACGACCGGCAGAAGGCCGTGTACGACGGCTTCCAGCTCTCCTTCGACTTCTTCGGCCGCAGCTCCTCCCCGCAGAACCGCGAGATCACCCAGGAGATCGCCCGCGAGCTGCATGCCAACGGCTTCATCGAGGAGCGGTCGATCCGCCAGGTGTACTCGATCACGGACGGCCGGTTCCTCCCGGACCGGTACATCGTCGGCACCTGCCCGCACTGCGCGTACGACAAGGCCCGCGGCGACCAGTGCGAGAACTGCACCCGCGTGCTCGACCCGACCGATCTGCTGGAGCCGCGCTCGGCGATCAGCGGCAGCTCCGAGCTGGAGGTCCGCGAGACCACCCACCTCTTCCTCCTCCAGTCGAAGCTGACCGACGAGGTCGAGGCGTGGATCGCCGCCAACGGTGACTCCTGGCCCGTCCTCGCCTCGTCGATCGCCCGCAAGTGGCTGGCCGAGGGCCTGCAGGACCGCGCGATCACCCGCGACCTGGAGTGGGGCGTGCCGGTGCCGGCCGACGTCTGGCCGGAGCTCGCCGCGGCCGGCAAGGTCTTCTACGTCTGGTTCGACGCCCCGATCGAGTACATCGGCGCCACCAAGGAGTGGGCGGACGCCGCCCCGGCCGGTGAGACCCGCGACTGGAAGTCCTGGTGGTACGAGGCCGACGACACCGTCCGGTACACGGAGTTCATGGCGAAGGACAACGTCCCGTTCCACACGGTGATGTTCCCCGCGACGATCCTGGGGTCGCGCCGGCCGTGGAAGAAGGTCGACTACGTCAAGGCCTTCAACTGGCTCACCTACTACGGGGGCAAGTTCTCCACGAGCCAGAAGCTGGGCATCTTCACGGACGTCGCGCTGGAGCTGCTGCCGGCCGACTACTGGCGCTACTTCCTGATGGCGCACGCGCCCGAGTCGGACGACTCCAGCTTCACCTGGGACCTGTTCGCCTCCGTCGTCAACAAGGACCTTGCCGACACCCTCGGCAACTTCGTCAACCGGGTGCTGACGTTCAGCCGCAAGCGGTTCGGCGACGAGGTGCCCGCGGGCGGCGAGCCGGGCGAGGCGGAGGAGCGCCTCGGCGCGCAGATCAGCGCGCTGCTGGCCGAGTTCGAGGGCAACCTGGAGGCGCTGAACTTCCGCAAGGCCGCCCAGAGCCTGCGCGCCCTCTGGAGCGCAGGCAACTCCTACCTCGACGAGAAGGCACCCTGGCTGCAGGTCAGGACCGACCCCGAGGCGGCCGCGCTCACGCTGCGCACGGCGATGAACCTGATCCACCTCTACTCGGTCGTCTCCGAGCCGTTCGTCCCGGCGACCGCCGCGGCCGTCCGGCAGTCCTTCACCCTCGCCGAGGACAACCCCGCGCGCACGGCGGGCTGGGTGGACGCGGAGCAGGCCGCGGCCCTGGACCTCGTCCCCGCCGGAACGCCCTTCACCGTCCCGCCGGTACTGTTCGCCAAGATCACCGACGAGGACCTCGCCGCCTGGACCGCCCGCTTCGGCGGTGCCCCCGACGGCGCCTGACGGATCGGAGCAGGACGGGTCGGCGCCTGACGGATCGAGGCCTGACGGATCGGAGCAGGACGGGTCGGCGCCTGACGGATCGAGGCCTGACGGATCGGAGCAGGACGGGCGCCGCGCTGCCGCACGTGCGGCGGGCGCGGCGCCCGCGGTGAGGGCCGCCGCCTTACGGACGTTGTCCTACGGGCGTTCGAAGAGCTGGAGCACTCCGCCGAGCGAGAAGCAGAGGGCTCCGACGAGCGTGCCCCAGTTGGCCACACCGGTGTTGACGAGGCTTCCGGTGCCGGGCCGGGTGAACGCGGCGATCGCCGAGACCATGAAGAGCACGGAGCCGAGCTGGTTCACCGCCACGATCCACCACGCGAGGCTGCGCAGGTGGACGCACCGGCGGCCGTGGCAGAGCTCCAGGAACGCGAGGTGCCCGGAGACCAGGAACAGCACGCATCCCACGATGTCCGGCGCCCAGATCAGCCGGTTGACCTGCTGCGCGTCCAGGCCCTGCAGGAAGGAGTCCAGCAGGTCGACGGCGAAGACCAGCGTGCCGGCGAAGAGCACGACGACGCTCAGCCAGTCCAGCCGCATCGGCTCGAAACTCCACCAGCGCCAGCGCCGCGTGACGAGCGTGCCCGTGCCGACGTCGTGGCGTGGGGCGTTCACCACCTGCAGCAGCGAGACGTAGCCGCCGGTGTTGAAGCAGAGTCCGCCCGCGAAGTAGATCCAGGCGCTCTCCGTGGGATCACCGGACCCGAACTGCGCCGTCCCCGCCCCGGCCGCGAACAGCACCCCGCCGACCACGAAGGCGACGGCCGCGACGGTGTTGAGCCTGCGGAGCCTGCTGATCGACACCGGGTCCGCGACGGCGTGCCGGCCGTCCGGCTCTCCCGGCCGGTGGACGGCGATGACCCCGCGCCGCCGGGCGAGCCGCGACTCCCAGACCGCCGTACCGCCTTCGGGCAGACGCCAGGCAAGGCGGGTCGTGAACGGTCCTGCGCCCTCGGCGCGCTGCTCGGGCTGCCCCACGGACCGAGCCTAGACCGGTGGCCGGGCCACCTCCGGCAGCGAAACACCGGCGCTGCCGTGCGGGCTGCCAGCCCGGACGACCGGCTTGCGCGGCCAGGCCGGCAGGGGCCGGCGAGGGTACGGGTCCGGACTCAGGCGCCGGGGGCCCGGAACGCCATCGCACCGACGGTGAGCGGTCGGCGAGCAGGTCGCTCGGCCACCGGCTCCTCGACCGGCGGCGGGAGGAACAGCGCGCGGTCGACGGGCGGCAGCGGGCGCCGGCCGGCCACCGGGGCGTCGACGGCGGGAGCGGAGAAGTCGGGGAGCCCCAGCGGGCGGCGGTCAGCACTCATGATCAGCAGTGTGACCGATCCCGCAGGCGCCAAACCCGGCAGCGGGGGTGATGCTGCGTCAGCCGGGTCGGCCGGGCCGGCCGTTCCGGCTCGCCCCTGCGACGGGACGGATCCCGACCGGGGACGGGACGGGACTGCCGCCCCCGTCCGTGCACGGGCCGTCCGCGGCGGCGCACGGGTCCTCGTCCGCGGTGACGCACGGGCCGTCCGCGGCGGCGCACGGGCTCTCGTCCGCGGCGGTGTGCCGGGCGAGGTCGTCCCGCAGCCGGGTGAGCCGGGCGATCTCGGTGTCCAGTACGGCGAGGCGGTGCTCGACGACGGGGGTGAACGTCTCCGGCCCGCCGCCGCCGGACGTGGCGCAGACGGCCGGCGGATCCTCCCCGAGCAGGTCGAGCCGGTGGGCGCGGCTGCGCAGGTCCTCGATCGTCAGCCCGAGGGCGAGGAGCCGACGGATCACCCCGACCCTGGCGACCTCCGCCGGCCCGTACACGCGCTGCCCTGACGGCGTGCGGACCGGCGGCGGCAGCAGGCCCCGCTGCTCGTAGAGGCGCAGGGCCCTGGGTGTGGTGCCCGCGGCCGCCGCCGCGTCGCCGATCCGCATGCGTCCTCCCCGCTGCCGCCCGCGTGCGGACGGCCTCGACCCGGCGACCGCACCGCCCGTACGGGCCGGCGGTCTACAACTCGACGATCATGGCGCCGAAACCGTCGCCCTCGATCAACCGGGTCAACGCCCCGGGCGCCCGATCGATGCCCGCCACGACCGTCCGGGGGAAGGAGATCTCGCCCGCGCGCAGCCAGGCACCGAACCGGTGCCGCCATTCCGTCTCCAGGTCCGGGTGGTCCAGCCCGCGGAAGCCGCGGACCGAGACGCCCAGGGCGAGCAGCCGGAAGGAGTCGACCACGGCCGGCGAGCTGCCGCCCCGCCCGCCCGGCGCCATCTGCCCGGACAGCGCACCGACCAGCGCGAACCGCGCGCCCGGCCGGGCCGCGTCGACGGCCGCCGTCAGCTGCTCGCCTCCGACGGTGTCCAGCAGGACGTCGATGCCGTCGGGGGCCGCCTCCGCCAGCTGGTCGGCGATCGGCCCGGCCCCTCGCACCAGCACCACGTCGTAGCCGAGTTCGGCCACCAGCCGCTTCGCCTTCCCGGGCGAGCCGGTGGTGCCGATCACCCGCGACGCCCCCAGCAGCCGGGCGGTCTGCCCGGCCACCGTGCCGACGGCCCCCGCCGCTCCGGTGATCAGCACGGTGTCGCCCCGGCGGAGCCCGGCCGACCGGGTCAGGGCGCCGTACCCGGCCGAGGCGGGCGACAGGTGGGCGACCGGGTCCGGCAGGGAGCCGTCCACCGGGGTGAAGTCCGCGGCGGCGCCCAGCGCGTGATCCCGCCACCCGTGCAGGTGGGTCACGAGGTCGCCCGGGCGCAGCGGTCCGTCCGCCGGGGCGGCCAGCACTTCGCCCAGCGCCGGGCCGAACAGTGCCTGGCCGGCGCGGATCGGCGGCAGGGGCACCCCGTCCACCTCGCCGCCGATCAGCGTGCGCAGGCCGGGGAAGACCAGGAAGTGGGTGTTGCGCACCAGCACCCGGTCGGGGCCGGGTGCCGGGAGCGGGGTCTCGGCGACGGTGAAGTGCGCGGCGGTCGGCAGGCTGTCGGGGGTCGAGGTCAGCCGGACCTCGCGGGCGGTGGTGGGCAGCGGCATGGCGGGCTCCGGGCGGGCAGGGCAGCGGCCGTCCCGCTGCGAGCGCCGGAACGCTAACCCCTCACCCGCAGGTCAGGGTCAAGGGTGAGCGGCGGGCATCCGTCCCGTACGGCTGCGCGATGGGCCCGGGACGTGCCGCACGTACGGCGCCCGCTGCGTCTGCGCCCTGCGGTACATCACCCGTTCGGCGGTCGCGCGGGGCGCGCGGAGCGGGTTTTCCACAGGCAGCAGCCGCGGGTGCGGCCTGGCCGCACGATGAGTCCGTACGCCCCGCCGCCGGGAAGCAGCCCGGACGGCATCGCGAGGAGGAGACCGTCATGCCTGTCACCGTCCCGATGTCCACCACCGCCCGGACGTCCGCCGCGAAGTCCGCCCGGACGTCTGCGCAGCCCGTCGCTCAGCCCGTCGCTCAGTTCGTCGCTCAGTTCGCTGTGCGGCCCGTCGCGCAGTTCGTCCTGTGGCAGATCGCGCGGATCGCCGCACGGATCACCGCGTGGGCCGTCGCATCGGTCGCCGCACCGGTCGCCGCGTGGGCGGCGGCCGCACGAAGGGGGCCTGTCCGGGTCCGGAGGCTCACCGGACCGACTACCTGGAGTGACGAATCACCGCCGGATGGTACGCGTACCGCGCAGCCGGGACGCCCGGACGGAGGGGCTGGTGCGCGGCCCCGGACGGCTTCCCGAGGGTCGCCCGGCCCTGATCCTCCCACCGAAAATGCACGGAAAGCCTTGACAGGTGACGGTAAAAAGGTTCCGGCTGCTTGGTCACGTCTTGGTGACGATCGAGAACAGATGGGGACATTTCCTATCAATTCGTTCACTTCTCTCTCAGGTGGGTGAGATAGCTTTCCAGCACCGGACGACAGGTGGGTGGCGACGAAGGCACCGATCACGCACGGCGGCCGAGGCACGGGGGTCCTCGGGAGGACCCTTCACAACTCGGCCCGCGATCGGTGCCCGTCGGCGACGACGGCACGCCGACTCGGCACGCGGCCATGAAAGTTGACTCACCGTGAGCACCGTGCGTTCGCGCATACCCGACGAGCCGCCCTCCGGGCTCGTCCGGCACGACAGGACCATCCGGCTCCGGTCGCCCTGGGCGTCCGGGCCGGCCGCGCCCGAACTGCCGACAGTCTCCGTGGTGGAGCACGTCCTGATCGAGTCCGACGGCACGGCCAAGGCCGTGTTCGTCGACCAGAGCGGCCGGCGCGGCCGCGCCCTCCGGCGCCTCGGGTGGGTCGCCGGGCTGGCGTGCGCGGGATTCGCCGGGGTCGCGCTCACCACCGTCGCCGGATCCAACGGTGACGCCCCCTCCATGCCGATCCCCTCCCCCGTGGTGGGTGCGGGGAAGGTCCCGGCCGACGGCGCCTCCGTGGCCGCACCGGCGGCGAGCCGGACACCCGCCCGCCCCACCGCCTCGCCCGCGGCGAGCCACTCCGTGGCCACCGGGAGGCCCGCGACCGGCGCCTCCGCCACCACCGGCCGGGCGGCAGGGGCATCCGGCGCTGCCGTCGTCACCGCGAAGCCCCGTCCCGGCACCGCCGCGTCGGCCTCCTCCCCGACCACGGCCACCGCCTCCTCCCCTGCCTCCGCACCCGCCACCGCGTCCGACCCCGAGCCGCCCGCGGGCACCCCGACCCTCCCGGCCGACGCGGTCGAGGCGAACGGCTCCGCCGACGCCTCCGGCACGTCCCGCTAGGCATTTCCAAGGATCACTGCCATGTCCCGTTTCCGAGGCAGGCGGACGGCCGGGCGGCCGCGCCGCCGTGCCGTCCCGCCCATGCGGTTCGCCCTGCCCGTCGTCGTCCTGCTCTCCCTGCTGCTCACCCTGCTGCTGCGCGGCCTGGTGACGAACGAGGTCTTCCACGACGCCCGGATCAACGTCTCCGTCGACAAGACCACCGTGCCGCCGGCCCTGCTCACGGGCGGGCCGGTGATCGACGCCCGCGGCAGTGGGGAGCCTCGCAGCTACCGCGCCCAGGACCACACGATGGCGCTCACCTTCGACGACGGTCCGGACGAGAAGTGGACCCCGCAGATCCTGGACGTGCTCGCCCAGTACCACGCCAAGGCCACCTTCTTCGTCACCGGATCGATGGTCGTCCGGCATCCCGACCTCATCCGGCGGATCCTCGCCGACGGCCACGAGATCGGCCTGCACACCTTCACCCACCCCGACCTGACGCTCCAGTCCGACAGCCGGGCGACCTGGGAGATGGCCCAGACCCAGCTGGCCCTCGCCGGCGTCGCAGGCATGCACAGCGCGCTGTTCCGGCCGCCGTACTCCTCCGACGCCTCGGCGCTGGACGACCTCACCTGGCCGGTGATCAAGAAGCTCGCCGACCAGGGCTACGTGACCGCGTTCATCGACGAGGACACCGAGGACTGGCAGCGCCCCGGGGTGGACGCGATCGTCAGGGCCGCCATGCCCGCGAAGCCGGGCGCCGGCCACGTGGTGCTGCTGCACGACGCCGGCGGCGACCGCTCGCAGAGCGTCGCCGCGCTCAAGATCCTCATGCCCAAATTGCAGTCCGAGGGGTACCGCTTCACCACGGTCAGCGAGTCGATCGGCGCCAAGAGCTCGATGTCCGAGGTGAAGGGCTTCCCGCTCTGGGAGGGCAAGGCCTTCCTCTGGATGGCGCACGGCGCGGTGAACGTCATGCCGGTCCTGGTCGCGCTGCTCGCCGTCGTCGGCACGCTCGTGTTCGGCCGGTTCGCGCTGATGCTCTTCCTCGCCGTCAAGCACGCCCGCAGGACACGTCGGCGGACCTTCACCTGGGGACCGGCCGTCACCCGGCCGGCCACCGTCCTGGTGCCCGCGTACAACGAGCAGGAGTGCATCGCCAACACGCTGCGCTCCCTGGTCGACGGCGAGCACCCGATCGAGGTGATCGTCATCGACGACGGCTCCACCGACGACACCGTCCGGATCGTCGAGGACCTCGCCCTGCCGGGCGTGCGGGTGATCAGCCAGCCCAACTCCGGCAAGGCCACCGCCCTCAACACCGGCATCGCGCACGCCGCGCACGACCTGATCGTGATGATGGACGGCGACACGGTGTTCGAGCCCTCGACCGTCCGCGAGCTGGTGCAGCCGTTCGCCGACCCCCGGGTCGGCGCGGTCGCCGGCAACGCCAAGGTCGGCAACCGGGACAGCCTCATCGGCGCCTGGCAGCACGTCGAGTACGTCATGGGCTTCAACCTGGACCGCCGCATGTACGACGAACTCGGCTGCATGCCCACCGTCCCCGGAGCGGTCGGCGCCTACCGCCGCGAGGCCCTGGAGCAGGCCGGCGGCATGAGCGAGGACACCCTCGCCGAGGACACCGACCTGACCATGGCCCTGCACATCGACGGCTGGCGCGTGGTCTACGCGGAGAACGCCCGGGCCTGGACGGAAGCCCCCAGCACCCTGAGCCAGCTCTGGTCGCAGCGCTACCGCTGGTGCTACGGCACCATGCAGGCGATGTGGAAGCACCGGCGTGCCGTGGTCGCCTCCGGCCCGGCCGGCCGGTTCGGCCGGGTCGGGCTGCCACTGGTCGCCCTGTTCATGGTGGTGGCGCCGCTGCTGGCCCCGCTCTTCGACGTCTTCCTGGTCTACGGCCTGCTGTTCGTCGACGCGCCCAAGACCTTCGCGGCCTGGCTGACCGTCCTCGTCGCCCAGTTCGTCTGCGCCGGCTACGCCTTCTGGCTCGACCGGGAGAAGCCCTGGCACCTGTTCTCGCTGGCGCTCCAGCAGCTGGTGTACCGCCAGCTGATGTACCTCGTGCTGCTGCAGTCGTGGATCACCGCCCTCACCGGCGGCCGCCTGCGGTGGCAGAAGCTCCGGCGCACCGGTGAGGTCGACGTCCCCGTCACCGTCTGAGCACCGTCGGCCACCGGGCGGGCCGCACCCGCACCGCACGGCATCCGGCCCCGCACCCGCACCCGCACCCGCACCCGCACCCGCACGGTATCCGCACCCCACGGCGGCGGCCCGCCCCCGCGCCGGCCGTGGACCACAGCCGCAGCCGTCCCACCACCGCACTGCCCACCCGAAAGGCCATCATGACCGCGCCAGCCCTCCCCGGGTACGCACCGCCCGGCGCCGGGCCGTCCGACCCCGCCGTCGCGCCGACGGCGCCGGACCGGACGAAACCCGGGCGGGATCTCTACCTCGACCTGCTGCGGGCGATCGCACTCGTCCGCGTGGTGTTCCTGCACATGTTCGCCTGGTCGTGGCTGCCGATCGTCTTCCCGTCGATGGGCGTGATGTTCGCGCTGGCCGGATCCCTGATGGCCCGCTCGCTGTCCCGGCCGGCCCTCTCGGTGATCCGCGGGCGGCTGCGGCGCCTCCTCCCGCCGCTGTGGCTGCTCGGCGCCGTCGCGGTGCCGGGGATGATCCTGCAGGGCTGGTCGGCGTCCGGCTCCGGCCAGGGCGCAACCGAGTGGTGGAGCAGGATCCTGCTGTGGATCCTGCCGCTGAGCGACCCGCCGTACGGCTACCCGCTCCCCGGCGTGCACGGGCTGCTGGACACCGCCTGGGGCGAGCACGCCGCCGGGCCGCTCTGGTACCTGCGCGCCTACCTGTGGTTCGTCCTGCTGTCGCCGCTCATGCTGTGGCTGCTCCGGCGGGTCTCCTGGCTGGTGGTCCTCGCCCCGATGGCGTTCTGCGTCGTCCTGGAGCGCGGCTACGTGGACCTGCGCCCCGAGCTCTACAGCATCGTGGACGGCCTGGCCATCTACGGCTCGTGCTGGCTGCTGGGCATGGCGTACCAGGAGGGCATGCTCGGGCGGTTCCCGCGTTACCTCCTGCCGTCGCTGGTGCCGTTCGTCATGGGCGTCGTGCTCTGGTGGACACTGAACGGCACGAACGACATGGGCGGCCCCGCCACCCTGGAGGACAGCACGCTGGGACAGGCGGTCTGGTCGTTCGGCTTCGTCCTGCTGCTGCTCAACGCCGCCCCCTCGTGGCGGGAGTGGCCGCCCCGGCTGCGCCGGTGGGGCGGCTGGATCAGCCTGCTGAACTCGCGGGCGGTCACCGTCTACCTCTGGCACAACCTGGCGATCACGGCGGCGATCAGCCTGATCGGCCTCACCTGGAGCGTGCCGCTGCTCGCCGAGAACGTGCCGTGGCTGCTCGACAGCGAGTGGACGGCGATGCTGCTGGCCTGGCCCGTGATCGGCCTGTGCATCGTGCTCTTCGGCTGGATCGAGGATGTCGCGGCCAAGCGACGCCCCCGGCTGTTCCCGTACCAGCGGCAGAACGCCGAACCGCGCGTCCGGAACCCCTGAGCCGTCCCCGCCGTCCCCGCCGCTGCCGGGGCGGACGCCGCACGGGCGTCCGCCGCGGCACACTCGTACCCGTGCGTCCCGCACCCGCGAACCGCGCCCGCCCCCCGCACCCGCGAACCGCGCCCGCAAGCCCCGCCCGTTCAGGCCAGGACGACGCACCCCCGCTGCTCCAGTTCGGCGACCAGGGGGAGCGCGGGGTCGATGCCGTTCCACCGCAGGTCCAGCTTCTCCAGGGCCGGCAGCCGGAGGAGCCAGTCGGGCAGGCCGCCCAGCCGGTTGCTCCGCAGGTCGAGGTGGCGCAGCCGCGGGAGTCCGGCCAGGGCGCCGGGCACGTCGGTCAGGGCGTTCTCCCGCAGGTCGAGGTGGCGCAGCTCGCCCAGGCGGCCGAGCGACGCAGGCAGCCGGTGGATCACGTTGCCCCGCAGCCAGAGTTCGCGCAGGGCGGTGAGCCCGCCGACCGTGTCGGGGAGCGTCGTGAGGCGGTTGTGCTGGGCCCGCAGTTCGACGAGGCCCGCCATCCCGCCCACCGCGTCGGGCAGCGCGGTGAGGGCGTTCTCGCCGACGTTGAGGTAGCGCAGCCGGGTGAGGCGGCCCAGGGCGTCGGGCAGCCGTTCGATGCGGTTGTCGTGCAGGTAGAGGCAGTCACGGAGGGCGGTCAGCCCGCCCAGTTCCTCCGGCACCTCCGTGAGTGCGTTGTGGCCCAGGTCGAGCGTGGTCAGCCGTTGCAGTCGCCCGATCTCCGCGGGCAGGGCGGTGAGTCCGTTGTCGGCGAGGATCAGGACGCGGAGCTCCGCCTCGTTCCACACCGTCTCCGGTACGTGGCCGAGCTGCTGCCGCCACAGGTCCCGCACGTGCTGCACGGCCGTCGTCCTCTCGCCGTCCCGTCCTGTCCCGTCCCGGCCCCCGACCGTACCCGGTCCGGCCGGGGCACGTCCGAGGCGGCCCGCCCCTCCTCGCCGGCCGGGCGCAGGGCGCGGTGCCCGGGTGGGTCGCGGATACCGTCCGCACACGTCCGGTGGCGGTGGGACACCGCGCCGAAGGGGCGCAGGTGTGGGACGTTGGAGGGACGGTTGCACCACCACCTCGGAAAGGGGCACGACGTGTCATCGAAGCGACGCCGCAAGAAGAAGGCCCGTCGTGGGCATGCCGCCAACCACGGGAAGCGGCCGCAGTGCTGAGCTGCCGCTGACGTACGGGCCGCACCGCCGCCCCTGACCGGGCGGGCGGCGGCCCCGCGGGCTCGGCCCGCCGCCGGCACGACAGCCGTCGGGTCTCCTGGGAGATCCGACGGCTGTCCGCTGCCCGCCGGCCGCCGGCCGGTGCCCCGGCTTCGGCCCACGGCGCGGGGTGCGGGTACCGGTCCTGCGGGGTACCGGTGGTGTTCGCAGCACGTTCAACCCGCGGTCGCCGGTGTACCTCAGGCTCTCCCGGAGCGCGGGCGTCCTGCTCGCCCGCGCACTTCCCCCCGAGTCGAAGGCGGCCACCCTTGCCCACGTACCGGCGCAGACCAGCCCTCGTCAGTGCTGTCGCCCTGTCCGTCCTCGTCCTCGGCCTGTCCGGGGTGCCGGCGTCGGCGGAGGACACGTCCACGGTGCGGATCAACGAGGTGGAGTCGAGCGGAGGCAGCCCCGGCGACTGGGTCGAGGTGGTCAACACCGGCACCGCCACCGTCGACATCTCCGGGTGGATCGTCAAGGACGACAACGACTCCCACACCTGGACCGTGCCCTCCGGCACCACCCTCGCCCCCGGCGCCTTCCGGGCCCTCGACGTCGAGACCTCCTACGGCCTCGGCAGCTCCGACAAGGCCCGCCTCTACCGCGCCGACGGCACCACCCTGGTCGACTCCTCCACCTGGACCGCCCACGCCACCACCACCTACGGCCGCTGCGCCGACGGCACCGGCGCCTTCACCACCACCACCGCCCCCACCAAGGGCACCGCCAACGCCTGCCCCGGCGGGACGGGTGGCGGCGGCGGGACGTCCGGCCCGACCTGGCCCGGCAGCGCCTCGGTCACGGTCGCGGACGGCAGCAACGTGTTCGGGACGAACCTGAGCGGCCTGTCGTTCGAGAGCGCGACCGTGCTGTGGGCGGTCGACAACGGCCCGGGCCGGATCTACCGCCTGGTGCCCAGCGGCACGACCTGGGCCCCCGACCCGGCCGGCGGCTGGTCCTCGGGCAAGGCGCTGCACTACGCGAACGGCAGCGGCGACCCGGACGCGGAGGGTGTCGTCGTCACCCCCGACGGGACGTTCGTCTCCACCGAGCGCAACAACAGCAACAGCGGTACGAGCATGCCGAAGATCCTCCGCTTCGACACCTCCTCGTCGGCGTCCTCGCTCAACGCCACCGCCGAGTGGAACCTCACGTCCGACCTGCCGTCCGTCGCCGCCAACAGCGGCCTGGAGGGCATCTCGTGGATCCCGGACTCCTTCCTGACCGCGCACGGGTTCCGTGACGAGCACACCGGCGCCGCCTACTCCCCGGCCTCCTACGCGAGCCACGGCAGCGGCCTGTTCTTCACCGGTCTGGAGGCCAACGGCACCGTCTACGCCTACGCGCTCAACCTGAGCACGGGCGGATACACCCGGGTCGCCACCATCACCAGCGGCTTCCCCGCGGTCATGGACCTGGAGTTCGAGGCCGCCACGGGGCACCTCTGGGCGGTCTGCGACGACACCTGCAACGGACGCACCTCCACCCTGGACATCAACGCCCAGGGGAAGTTCGCCGTCACCCACACCTACGACCGCCCGGCCGGGATGCCCGACTACAACAACGAGGGCTTCGCCGTCGCACCGCAGTCGGCGTGCACCGCGGGCCAGAAGCCGGTGGTCTGGTCCGACGACGGCAACGACGGCGGCCACGCCCTGCGCGCCGGCACGCTGAACTGCACCTGATGCCGCGGGCGGGCGGCCGGCCGCGACCGTGCGGCAGCCCGCCCGCCCTGCAGCGCACCACCGACCCGGGAGACCTTGTGGCCTGCTGACCTGCTGACCTGCCTCGGCCGGCCGGCCGGGTCACGTCAGCGAGCGGCCCTGTTCCCCGAGGGCCGCTCGCAGCCGTTCGAGGGCCTTCGGCCCGACACCGTGGAGCTTCTCCAGCTCCGCCACGGCGACGCCGTCGAGCTGGTCGAGCCTGGTGTACCCGGCCCCGATCAGGGCGCGGGTGGCGGGCGCCCCGATGTTCCGGGGCAGGTCGTTCGGCGGTTGACCGGTCATGGCGCCATGGTCGCTCACCGGTCTCCCGTCAGCAGCCGCCGCCTCCACCGCCGCCCTGGTTGTTGTTGCTGATGAACGGACCTGGCCGCTTACCGTCGTAGCCGTGCGGCACGGGCGGGTTGAGGTCCGCGGGGTTCCGGTCGGCCATCAGCCCGGACAGGAACCGCGTGAACCGCTCCCACCGACTCGGCACCGCCAACGGCGGGTTGGGGGCGTCCGGCGCGTCCGCCGGCCGTACGTAGTGGGCGCGGCCGTCCTCGTGGCCCTGCCCCGGCAGATCCTGTCCCATCCCCGACTCCCCCGGTCCGGCGCACGGCCGGACGCCGTACTCCGTGGTCGATCGTCCCACCCGGCACAGGCGCAGGCCAGGCCCGCGCGGCGCCGGATCGGAGCGGGGAGCCACCACGCGGAGCAGCGGCCCGGTGGCGACGGTCGTGAGCAGGGCCATCAGGACGATCACCGTGTAGCCGGTCGTGCTGAGCACGCCGGAGGAGAGCCCGACCGAGGCGACCACCACCTCCACCGCCCCGCGGCAGTTGAGGCCGACGGCCACGGCGAGGCCCTGCCGGCGCGGGAGCCGGGCGAGCCTGGCCCCGCCGTACGCTCCGGCGATCTTGCAGCCGAACGCCACGGCGAGATAGCCGGCCGCCCAGAGCAGTGCCTCGGTGGTGCGGAGGGCGGCGAGGTCGGTCCGCAGCCCGGCCACGGCGAAGAAGACGGGAGCGAGCAGTACCAGGGTGACGCCCTCCACCTGGCCGCGCAGGCGGGTCGGGGCGTGCGGGGACCGGCCGATCAGGAGCCCGGCCGCGAAGGCGCCGAGGAGCCCGTCGGAACCTGCCGCCTGGGCGGCGACCGCGAGCAGCAGCATCAGGACGACGGCGACCAGCAGGTCGCCGGTGGCCCCTGCGGATCCGCCTCCGTACCGGTGCACCCGTGCCAGGGCGGCGTCGGCCGAACGCTGACCGAACGTCAGCACGGCGCCCAGCAGGAGGAGCAGGCCGAGCACCGACCGCAGGAGGGCCCCGGTGTCGGCGCCTCCCGAGCCGGAGAGCGAGGTCATCGCTGCCAGGGCCAGCCAGCCGACCACGTCGGAGACCATGGCGACGGTGAGGATCAACTGCCCGAACTCGGCTCTGACATGGCCGAGTTCGGCGAGGATGCGGGCGACGACGGGGATCGAGGAGATGCTCAGCGAGACGGCGACCAGCAGGACGAAGGCGGTGCGGTCACCCGCCGGACCGGCGAAGGACGGCGGCAGGAGCAGCGCCAGGCCGGTCCCGGCCGCGAAGGGCACCAGCACGGCCCCGGCGCCGATCAGCAGCGCCGGGCGGCCGAGCCGCCGTGCGACGCCGAGGTCGGTGTCGAGGCCGGTGAGCAGGAGCAGCAGCGCGGCGCCCAGCCAGGCCAGCGCGTTGAGAGGTGCACCGAGCAGCGGGTCGGTCGGGACGAGCAGGCGTCCCACGGCGGGCACGAGGCCGGAGAGCACGGACGGGCCGAGCAGCAGGCCCGCCGCCAACTGGCCGATCACGGCCGGTTGTCCGAGGCGGCGGGCGAGTGCGCCTGCCGTGTGTGCGGCGGCCACGATCACCGACAACTGCACCAGCATGGCCCACTGGGCACTCTCGCCCAGAGCGGGGAAGCCCACCGCTCCCCACCTTCCTTTCGTCCACGGAACCGGCCCGGCGCCGGAACGGAACCGGGCGGCACCGGCCCCGCACGGGCCGGTCGGCGGTCCGTGCGGGGCACTGCACTGTGATCAGGAGCCGCCCCGCCCCGGACCGGCGCCGGGGCGAACCGCGGGGCGGAGCGGGCTCAGCCTGCGGCCGGCTCGGCCCAGGAGAGGCCGTCGGTGCCGGGCACCAGACCTCCGGGAAGCAGGGGGTTCTCCTTGATCCCGGCACCGAGCACGCCGCGTCGCTGGATCTCGTTCATCTCCTGCATGACGTCGCCGACCACCTTCGCCCCGAACAGGTGGTTCATCCGCTCGCCGGTCGCGGTCTGCATCGAGCCGGTGGCGGCGACCGCGTCCGCGAGCGCCTTGGACGACGCGGAGAAGCGCTCCGCCATGGCGGTGGAGTCGGTCAGTGCCTTCTCGCGCGAGGCCACGCCGCCCACGAGGGTGACGAACGCCTCCAGGTCCGAGGAGTCGAAGGAGGTGACCTTCTTGGCCTTCCAGAAGTAGTTCTCCTCGCTACCTTGCATGTCGTAGAAGGCGCTGAGGAATTCGTAGAAGACCGCGTACTCGCGGCGGTAGCGGCCCTCGAACTCGTCGAAGGCGCGCTCCTCCGGAACCGCCCCGGCGAGAACGCTGTTGATCGAACGCGCGGCCAGCAGACCGGCGTAGGTGGCGAGATGGACGCCGGTGGAGAACACCGGGTCGATGAAGCAGGCGGCGTCACCGACGAGGGCCATGCCGGGCCGCCAGAAGCGGGTGTTGGCGTAGGAGTAGTCCTTGCGGACCCGCAGTTCGCCGTACGTGCCCTCGGTGACCCGGGTGGCGTCGGAGAGGTGGTCACGGACGATGTCGCAGCGGTCGATGAAGCCGAGCAGGGCCTTCTCCTGGTCCTCCGCGGTGCCCTGGATCTCCGATGCCCGGCCCTGGCCGATCACGACGCCGACGCTGGTGAGCGTCTCGCTCAGCGGGATGTACCAGATCCAGCCCTCGTCGAAGGCGGCGCAGAGGATGTTGCCGCGGTCCGGCCCGGGGAGCCGCTTGCCGCCCTCGAAGTAGCCGAACAGCGCGAGGTTCTTGAAGAACTCGGAGTAGACGCGCTCGCCGCCCGCGTGCTTGCTGATCCGGGTCTTGTTGCCGGACGCGTCGACGACGTAGCGGGCGCTCACCTCGTGCACCCGCCCGTCGGCGCCGGTGAAGCGCACACCGCGGACCCGGTCCTCGTCCTCCAGGACCTCGTGCACCGCGACGTTCTCCCGGACGTCCACGCCGTGCCGGGCCGCGTTGCGGAGCAGGATGTCGTCGAACTTCATCCGCTCGACCTGGTACGCGTAGGACGTGGGTCCGGAGAGTTCGGGGGCGAGGGCGAAGAGGAAGTTCCACGGCACGGGATTCGTGCCCCAGCGGAAGCTTCCGCCGCGCTTGACCATGAATCCGGCCTGCTCCATGTCCTCCTGGACGTCGAGCAGGCGACAGATGCCGTGCACCGTCGCGGGGAGCAGCGACTCGCCGATCTGGTAGCGCGGGAAGGTCTCCTTCTCCAGCAGGAGGACCCGGTGGCCGTGCTTGGCGACGAGCGTGGCGGCGGTCGATCCGCCCGGCCCCCCGCCGACCACGACGACGTCGAACTCTTCTTGCACGGGGGGCTGTTCGGTTGCGGTGTTCACAGATCGCGTTCCTTCCGGTTCACGTGCGGGTGGGCCCGGTGGCGGGTCCGGCGGACCGGACGGCGCCGAGCAGGTCCGACCAGCCGTTGATGGTCGCCTTCTCGGCGAGGTCGACGAAGGTCACCTCGACGCCGTCTGCGCGCCATCGTTCGACCAGCGTCATCAGCCGGATCGAGTCCATGCCCTGGTCGAGCAGCGGTTCGTCGTCCTCGAGTTCGAGCGGGTCGACGTCGAGCAGGTCGGCCACGTCTCGCCGGATGCGGTCCGGGGAGAGGGATGTGGGCGGCGGAGGGTTCTCGGGCATCGGGGGACGTATTTCCTCTCGGGGCGGGGCGGGGCGGCCCGCCGTGCGGACCACGCCGTGCGACCACGCCGTCCGGCCGGGCCGGGGACCGGCCCGGGGCGGGGAGGCGCACGGGCGAACGCGGGTGCGGTTGAAGGCTGCCGCACTCGGGAAGAACCGGCTGGGCACCCCGATCCGTGCAGTAAAATTAGGCAAGGCTTACCTAACTGTGATGCCCGTCGAGTTGTCAACCCGTCAGGACCCACCCAGGGAGGAACGGGCCCCGTCCGGGCGGGGACGCACCCACGGCGGCCGCGGCCGCAGGCGACACTCAGCCACGGGGGCGCACGTGGAGGTCGGGCCCGGCCGTCCCCGGCGCCTCCACGCCGGGCAGCAGGCGCATGTCGCGGCCGTAGTCGCCGCCGGCGAGCGACCGGTACGGCACGGGCGCGTCGGTGAAGAGCCGGTCGAGCCGCCGCCCGTACGCACGGGTGGCCGCCTCGAAGCTGCCCTCGGGCAGGTCGTTCGCGTCGTACACCACGAACGGGTCGAGCGGCGCCATGCCGGTGAACCAGAACAGGCCGTGCTGCAGCGGGTGCAGGACGTCCGTCAGCCTGCCGTGGGCCCCACGGTCGGAGAACGCCGACTGCCGGGCGCCGGCCGTCACCGACAACAGGGCCCGGCGCCCACCGAGAGCGCTCTCACCGTAGGGCGGCGGGAGCGCCGGACCGTAGCCGAACCCGGAGGTGAACACCCGGTCGATCCAGCCCTTGAGAATCGCCGGCACGGAGAACCACCACAGGGGGAACTGCAGCACGACGGCGTCCGCCCACCGCACCTTCTCCTGCTCGGCGGCGATGTCCGCGGAGAGACGGCCCCGCACCGTGGCCCGCTCGGATGCCGCCATCACCCTCAGCCGGCCGCCCGGGGGCTCGTGCGGGAAGTCACCGGCGTCCACCACGGCCTTCCACTTCATCGCGTAGAGGTCGGACACCTGCACCGCGTGTCCGGCGGCATGCAGGCGGTCGGCCGCGAAAGCCGTCAGTGCGGCGTTGAGCGAGCGGGGTTCGGGGTGCGCACCGACGACGAGGATCTTCTTCTGCTGCGACGGGGATTCGGTCATGCCATCACCCTCGTGCAGGACGCAGCGGCCTGCCAGAACCCTGGGTGACCGGCGGAACACCGGTCCTGGTACTGCGGGGACCACCCATACTGGAGCCCATGGACGGCGCGGATCGGATCGGACGCACGGACGGCACCGCAGGCAGCCGCAGCACCACGGGCGCGGACGGGATCGGCGACGCACGGCGGGCCCTTGGCGGCTTCCTGCGGGCCCGTCGGGCACGGGTCGCGCCGGAACGCGCGGGGCTCGCCGCCGGCCGTCGGCGACGTGTGCACGGGCTGCGCCGCGAGGAGTTGGCGCAGCTCGCCGGAATCAGCGTCGACTACTACGTACGCCTCGAACAGGGCCGGGCCACGCAGCCGTCCGCCGAGGTCCTCGACGCACTCGCCGGGGCACTCGGTCTCGGCGCGGCGGAGCGGCACCACCTGACGACCCTCGCCGCCGCCCGGCGCGGCCCGGCCCCCGAGGTGCGGGTCGGTCCGCTGCTGCAGCGCATGCTGGACGCCATGGCGGGCCTGCCGGCCTTCGCGACCGACCACCGCCTCGACGTCGTCGCCTGGAACCGTCTGGGTGCGGAGCTGATCGGTGGCCTCGACGTTCCGGGCCTCCGCGACCGGAACAACGCGCGGTACCTCTTCCTCGACCCGGCCTCCCGCACCGTCCACCCGGACTGGCATGAACGGGCGGTGGAGGCGGTGGGTCAGTTGCAGGTCGCCGCGGGCCGCTGGCCGGACGATGCGCCGCTGGCCACTCTCGTCACCGAACTGGCCTCCCGCAGCGAGGAGTTCCGGCAGATCTGGGTGACCGGCGAGGTACTGGTGTGCGGGGCGGGGCGCAAGCGGCTGCGGCACCCCTCCGCGGGTCTGCTCACGCTGGACTACGAGACCCTGCACGTGCCCGCCGCGCCGGGCGAAACAGGCCTGGTGGTGCACGTGTTCAGCGCCGCGGACGGCAGTGCGGAGGCGGCCGCCCTCGCCCGGCTGGCCGCCGACGGGGCCGCCGACGGGCCGCACTGAACGACAGGTGACTGCCCGTCAGCAGCATTCTCGGCCCTGAATGTTGTTGCTGATGAACGGACCTGGCCGCTTGCCGTCACAGCCGCGCGGCACGGGCGGGTTGAGGTCGGCGGGGTTCCGGTCGGCCATCAGGCCGGACAGGAACGCGTGAACCGCTCCCACCAACCCGGCACCGCCGGCGGAGCGTCCGTCAGCCGTACGCAGTGGGCCCGGACGTCCTCGTGGCCCTGTTCCGGAAGATCCTGCGCCATCCCCGATTCCCCCAGTCCGGAGCGCAGCCCGACGCCGTACTCCGTGGTCGATCCTCCCACCCGGGCACGGGCGCGGCCCGGACCTGCGGGGCCCGGACCTGCGGGACGGACGCGGGCTCCCCGGCACGACCGCCTCGACACCTCCTCATCTCAGCTGCCGGCGCTCACGGCGAAGAGCAGACCCGCGCTGATGAGCACGACGACCGCGGTGGCGAAGTGGATGCCGAAGGCCACCGCCCGGGTGCCGCCGTGGCGCAGCACGACGAGCGTGTCCCCGAGGGGTACGAGGGCGACGGCGAGCATGAACCACGCCTCGGCCCCGGCGCCCGCGAAGGCGAGCAGGGCGAGTCCGAGAATGCCGAAGGTGGTGTCGCGCAGGCCCTTGACCGTGAGGTAGGCGGCGTCGCCGTCCGGCCGCGCCGGGACGCCGTACCCGGCTGCGGCGGGCCCCGGCACGGTGAGGAAACGGACTCCGATCAGGACGACGAAGAGGTCCAGTACGACGGCGAGGCTGTACGCGGTGGTGGTGAGCATGGCCGATCTCCCCTGTCTAGCAATGCTAGGAACTGATGCGACGCTAACATAGCGTCGACCATGCGTCTAGCGTCGCTAGAATCTGGCCCATGCCGATCCACACACGCAGGGAACGCGAGCGGGCGGACCGCAGGCGGCTCATCGTCGACGCCGCCAGGGAACTCGCCGAGACCGAGGGCTGGGACGCCGTGACCACGCGTCGGCCGGCCGCCGGGAGTGCTGCCGGGCGGTCCGCCCCGGACGACAGCCCGGTCCGGCCGTCACGGGGGGAACGGCCGGACCGGGCTGGTGACGGGAGCGGCAGCACACCGGACTCCTGACCTGACGGTACGACGGGTCGGGCCCCATCCGGCCGCGCGGCCCGTGGCGCCGCGCCGGACGTCACCCGGCCGGCGCGCGGGGCCGCGGTGCGGGCGCCCTCCGCCGCACCTTCCGCCGCGGCCCACGCCGGTGCCCGGTGGGCGGGGACGCCCGGGGGGCACCGGCGCGCGGCCGGCCTCAGCCGATGGTGCAGGCGGTGCCGTTGAGGGCGAAGGCGGCCGGGGCGGTGGTGGTCCCGGTGTGCGTCGCCTGGAAGCCGATCCCGACGGACCCGCCCGGGGCGATGGCCGCGTTGTAGGCGGCGTTGCGTGCGGTGACGGCACCCGCCGACGGACTGTAGGTGGCGTTCCAGCCGGAGGTGATCGTCTGCCCGGCCGGGAGCGTGAAGGCGAGGGACCAGCCGTTCACCGGCGCGCCACCCGTGTTGGTGACGGTGATCGCCGCGGTCAGACCGGTGTTCCAGGCGTTGGTGGTGTACGCCACCCGGCAGGCCGTACCGGCGGGCGGGGAGGTCGGCGGGGTGGTCGGCGGCGTCGTGGGCGGGGTCGTGGGCGGAGTGGTGGGGGGTGTCGTCGGCGGGGTCGTGGAGTCGAGGCCGAAGAACGCGACGGCCCGGGCCGCCATGCCACTGGTCGGCAGGCTGTGGCCGACGCCCTGCACGCTGATCGCCTCCACGGCGGCCTGGGCGCCGGTGCTGCCGTAGCGGGTCCGGGTCCAGGAGGCCTGCGGGCTGTCGGTGAGGGCGGGGGTCTGGCCGACGCCCAGCACGTCGGTCCACTGCTTCACCTCCTCGCCGAAGTTCGGGTAGCGCAGCGTGGTGTCCTCGGTGCCGTGCCAGAGCTGCATCCGCGGCCGCGAACCGGTGTAGCCCGGGTAGGCGGCGCGCACCAGGTCGCCCCACTGCTGCGGGGTCTTCGTCACGCTGCCGTTGGCGCAGGCACTGTTCCAGCCGGATCCGTCGGTGGTCGCGAAGCAGCCGAACGGCACACCCATGAACGCCGCGCCCGCCTTGAAGACGTCCGGGTAGTCGCCGAGCAGCACGTTCGTCATCATGGCGCCGGAGGAGGCGCCGGTGACGAAGATGCGGTCCGGGTCGACGGCGTAGTGCTGCTGCACGTAGCCGACCATGGAACGGATGCCGACGGGGTCGCTGCCCCCGTCGCGCTTCAGCGCCTGCGGCGAGGAGACGTCGAAGCAGTTGCCGCTGCGGGTCGCGGACGGGTACACCACGATGAAGCCGTACCGGTCGGCCAGCGAGGCGAATTCGGTGCCGGAGTAGAACGCCGGCCCCGACCCGGTGCAGTAGTGGACCGCCACCAGGACGGCGGGCCGGGCGGTGACGCTGTCCGGCACGTAGAGGTGCATCCGCAGACTGCTGGGGTTGGCACCGAAGGCGGTGACCTCGGTGAGCGTGGCCGCCGTGGCCGGGGGCGCGGCGAGCAGCACCGCCGCCAGGAGCGGCAGCACGGCCGCCAGCAGCACGGCGATCAGCGAACGCACGGACCTGGCGGCCTGCGTGCCGGGGCCGGGCCGGGCGGTCCGCCCGGATTTCGGGTGCACGTACCTGTCGGGCATGTCGCTGTCCTTTCTAGACTGCGGCTGTGAAGGGCTTGTTGCTGCGGTTGTCGACGCTGGACGCGGATGCGGCTGCGGCCGTGCGGGTGATCGCCCATTTCGAGGCGCTGCTGGGCAGCGGGGCGCTCGACGCCGCATCCCTCGTGCGGTCGACCGCGGGCCTGGCGGAATGCGCCGCCGGGTGGCAGCCCGTGGACGGCGACCCGGTGCGGTGCGGTCCGGACGGCAGAGCCCTGGACGGCCGGCCCGGCCCGGTCTCGGGTGAGGCCGACCTCGGCCCGTCCGGACGGGTCTGGCTGGAACGCCCTTGCGCTCCCGGCCCGTTGGACGACCTGGTGCTGGAGTGGATGGCCATCGCCGCCCGGGTGCTGGGCGGTGGCACCCGGAGCGCGGAGCCGCCGCACGTCGCCGATCCGGCCCTCGTCGAGCTGGTGCTGTCCGGCCGGGAGGCGGTGGCCGACCGGGCACGGGCACTGCGGCTGCTGGGACTCGTGCCGGAACTCCCGCTGTGGGTGGTGGCGGTGGCCGGCGGGGCGTCCGTGGACGCCGGGGTGGAGGCGGTCACGCTGTTCGGGCGCAGCCGGCAGGTCGGAACGGTCCGGGTCGCGCGGCTGGGGCCGGTGGGGGCGGCACTCGTCCAGCAGCGGGAGCCGGGTCGGGCACCGGCGGAGGCCCTGCGCGAGGTGCTGCAGGAACGCGGACGGGAGTCGGGCGGCGCCCGGGCCCCGGTGCGCGGTACGCGGGTCGGGATCGGCGGCCGCGCGGAGCCGCTGGCGGCCCGGGAGTCGTGGCTGCAGGCCCGGGCCGCGCTGCGGTTCGCGGTGGCGGGCTCCGCCGCGGAAGCAGTCGTCGACCACGGCGAACTCGGGCCGGTGGCCCTGCTGGCGGAGATCCCGGCGGAGCGGCTGCGCGCCCAGCCGGACGTGCACGCACTGGACCTGCTCGCCGGCCGCGAGGAGGACGGTGCACCCGGCATCGCCGCCCTCGCCGCGTTCTGCCGGACCGGTTCGCTGCGCCAGGCCGCCGCGGAACTCCACCTGCACCACAGCTCGGTGGCGGCCAGGCTGGCCCGCGTCGAGGAGGGGACGGGCTGGCAGCTGCGCGACCCCCAGGACCGGTTCCGGGCCCAACTCGCCCTGTACGCCTGGCGGCTGGCCAACGCTAACGCCGCTACCGCCACCACCACCGACTGATGCCGGGCCGTCCGCGGCGGGGCGCACCGTAAGTGGTGGCGGCCCGCCCCCGCCGCACTCATCGGCCCAGCGCCCGGCGGAGCACCGCGACGGCCTCCGCGTGGGCGCGCTGCACCACGGCGGCGTGCACCACCATGCCCGCCCCGTGGAACGTACCGGGCAGCACGTGGAGTTCGGTGGGCACGCCGGCTCCGAGCAGCGCGCGGGCGTAGTCGATGCCCTCGTCCCGCAGCGGGTCGAACTGCATCACCGTGACGTGCGCGGGGGGCAGACCCGTGAGGTCGGCGGCGGACGCGCGGCCGGGCGCCGCGAGACGGTCGACGGCCGCGCCACCCGGGACACCGGTGCCGAGGTACGCCTCCCAGGAGAGGCGGGCGCTGTGGCGGTTCCAGATCGGGGTGTCGGTGAACTCCCGTGCGCTGGGGGTCTCCAGCCGGTCGTCGAGGGCGGGGCTGTGGAGCTGCTGGAGGCGGATCCGGGGGCCGCCGCGGTCGCGGGCGAGCATCGCCAGCCCGGCGGCCAGACCCGCGCCGGCGCTGTCCCCACGCAGCGCGATCCGATCGGGGGCGAGCCCCAGCTCGGCGCTCCGCCCCACCAGGGCGGACAGGCCCGTCCAGCAGTCCTCCAGCGCCGCCGGGTAGGGGTGTTCGGGGGCCAGGCGGTAGTCGACGGAGACGACGAAGGCCTGCAACTCCCGGCAGAAGTCCAGGTTCTCGTCGTGGTCGACGTCCGGTGAGCCCAGGACGAAACCGCCGCCGTGCATCGTGTAGAGCACGGGCAGCGGCCCGCGGCCGTCCAGCGGCCGGTACGTGCGCAGCGCCAGCTCGGCGCCGTCCGGCCCGGGCACCCTGAGCAGGCCGACCGTCACGCCGGTGCTGTCGGCCCGCTCCACGGTGCCGGCCAGCTCCGCCGCCTGAGCGGTCCTCGCGGCAGCAAGGTCCGAGATGTCGACCTCGGGTGACATCGCGAGCGCGGCGGCGAGTTCGGGATCGAAGGCATGACGCATGCTGGTTCATCCCCTCCTGACGTGAGCGGGACGGCGGGACCGGTGGGGGCGGCCGGACACCGAGGTTACGGGCGCCCGCCCGGTGGGAGGGAACGGCGGTGCGGGGAACGGCGGTGCAGGGGAACGGCGGTGCGGACGGCGCAGGGTGGCCCGCCGGACGGGCCGTCGCCCTCAGCCGCGGCGCGCAGGCTGGTCGAAGCGCCATCCCGCGGCCCTGAGCACGGGGATGACGCGGTCGACGGCCTCGACCGTCTGGCTGCGGTCGCCGCCGCCGTCGTGCAGCAGGACGACGGCGCCCGGGGTGATGCCCTCCTGCAGGCGGCGGACGAGTTCGTCGGTGCCCGGCGGCTCCCAGTCCCCGACGGCCAGCCGCCAGCCCAGCGGCTGCATGCCCAGACCCGCCGCCACCTCCGGGGCGGCGCCCCAACTGCCGTAGGGCGCGCGGAACCAGCGGATCGGCGCGCCGGGCGCGGCAGCACGGATCGCCGCGGAGGTGCGTTCCAGGTCGGCCCGGATCTGCTCCGGCGACCAGCCCGCCATGTCGTCGTGGTGCATCGAGTGGTTGCACAGGGCGTGTCCGTCGGCGACGATCGCCCGTACGAGTTCGGGATACGCCTCGACGTGGTCGCCCCACAGGCAGAAGACCGCCTTCACGTGGTGCTCGCGCAGCACCGCGAGGAGTGCGGGGGTGTCGGTGGGGTTCGGGCCGTCGTCGAAGGTCAGGGCCACCGAGTTGCCGCGGTGACGGGTGGAGTCGACCACCGCGCTGTCGGGGCGCGGCGCCGCCTGCGCGGGTCCGGCTCCTGCCACGACGGCCTGCGGGAGGCCGACGGCGAGCAACGCGGGCAGCGCCACGCGTCCGAGCCTGCGCAGGTGCCGGGAGCGCCGGGGCTGCCGGACGGCGTCCCGGTCGGCGGTGTCACGGATGGCCAAGGCGCTGCTCCTCGCAGGTCGTCGTGCGGGTGGTCGTGCAGGTCGTCGTACGGATGGTCGTGCGGGTGGTCGTGGCGGGCCGGGCGCGCCCGCCGGACCCCCTCGTGGGCCGGCGGGCGCTTGCGAGAACAGTCCCACGGTGCGTCGGGGCGGAGCATCCGACAGGTGTCGGAACAACGACCGCTCCCGCCCGACTCCTGCGCGGGGCCCGTCGACCCGGCGCTCCTCGAAGACTTCCCTCCGCCGCCGTCACCCTCCCGGCACGCGGCGGGCCATGGCCGTGACGGACGCACGATCACCCCGGACGGGGGCCGCTCCGGTGCGGTCACCCGCCTCGTCGGCACCCGGCCGGATCCCCGCCGGCGGAGGCGACCCCGGCCGGGTCCGACACGCCGCAGCACGGCCGTGCGGGTGGCGTGGCGGTGCCGTGTCGCGGCGGTCCCGGGTCGCGGGGTCCGCGCTCTGTACGCTGGCCGCGGCCGGTCCGCAAGGGCGCCCGCAGCAGCATGCACGGGGGCCGTGTTCCGTCGGCCCCGCCGGCGGTCCGCGTGGCTGACGATCCCGCACGACGCACACCTCAGGGTGGGCACGGGCGCACCCTTAGGAGACAGCAGTGGCGACAGGCACCGTGAAGTGGTTCAACGCCGAAAAGGGCTTCGGTTTCATCGAGCAGGACGGCGGCGGCCCCGACGTGTTCGCCCACTACAGCAACATTGCGGCCCAGGGCTTCCGTGAGCTCCAGGAGGGCCAGAAGGTCACCTTCGACATCACGCAGGGCCAGAAGGGCCCGCAGGCGGAGAACATCGTCCCGTCCTGACCCCGCACGGCCGAGGGCCCCGCACCGACCGGCACCGTCCGGTCCGGCGCGGGGCCTTTCCGCGTCCGGCCCGGCGTGGTGGCGGCCTCCAGCCCGGGCTGCTGTTCCGTCGGTTCGCACGGTGGCGGGACGCAGCACGGCCCGGCCGCCAGGGGGGTAGGGCGGCCGGGCCGGGCATCCATGGAGCGGGCCGCTGTGCGCCGCCCTGCACCCACGACGTTACGACGGCCGCGGGCGGGCACCGGGAAGGCGCGCGGACGGATCGCTCGGCGCGCCCCGTACGGCGCACCCGGTCCGGGGCGCGCCCCCTCCCCCGCAGGAACGACCGGAGCTGACGCCCACGACGGGTCGGCGGCCCGATCCGGATCGCCGGACGGACGTTCGACCGCCGGACGGACGGTCAGGGTGGCCAGGACGGCCAGGGTGGCCAGGGTGGCCGGCTCCCCGCACGCTGCGCGGGGAGCGGATCGCGGGACCACGGCTCCGGCCACAGTGCCGGTGGGGCGCCTACCCCTTGGCGGACGGCCGGTAGGTGCAGACGTGCACGCCGGTGCTGCTGGTGACCGTCGAGACCAGTTCGAGGGGGCGCAGTGCGCCGTCCTCGGGGAAGATCGACTTCCCGCCGCCGAGGATCACCGGCATGATCATGAGCCGGAGTTCGTCGACCAGCCCCTCGTGGAGAAGCGTACGGGCCAGCGTGGGGCTGCCCATCACCAGCAGGTCGCCGCCCTCGGCGGCGTGCAGCTCGCGGAGGTGGGCGACCGCGTCGCCGCCCGGGACGAGCGTGGTGTTGTCCCAGACCAGGTCCGGCTCGCCCAGCGTGCCGGAGACCACGTACTTCGGGATCGCGTTCATCCGGTCGGCGAACGGGTCACCCGCCCGATCGGGCCAGGCGGCGGCCATCGTCTGCCAGGTGCGGCGCCCGAAGAGCAGGGCGCCGGCCTTGCTCAGGGCGTCGTCGAAGGCACCGCCCACCGTCTCCGGGTCGAAGAACGGGTGCGACCAGCCGCCGTGGGCGAAACCGCCGTCGATGTCCTCCTCCGGACCACCGGGGGCCTGCACGACGCCGTCCAGGCTGATGAACTCGCTGATCACGATGCGCATGGGAACTGCTCCTCAGATCGGTGCACGGGTCGCGGGGCCGAAGCACACGGCTCCGCCCACGGATCGTCACGCCGCCCCTGGTCGTCCGGTGTCCGGCGCGGGACCTATCGTGCTACGCCCCTACGACAGTCCGCCGTCGCGCCACTCGGCACCCGCACCGTACGGCGCACCGGGCCCTCTCCGCCCTCCCCCGGACGGCCCCGCGCGGGACCTGCGCAGGTCCCGCGCCCGCGCAGGGCGTCGAGATGCCCCGGGCGGGGAAGACGGCGGACGTTCGCGGGGTGCACGCGCCGGGACAGGCCGGGACAGGACCGGGACAGGACGAGGGAGGTGGCCGTCGATGGACGTCGACGTGGCGGTGTGGTGGTGCGTGGCCGGGGTGCTGGTCGTCGTCACGCTGGTCGTGGTGGTGCGGCTGTTCGTCCGGCTGGTGCGGGCGCGCCGGATGCTGGGCTCGTCGGGGGTGCCGCTCTCCACCCGGCTCGGCTTCTGGGCGGCGGTGGTCTACGTGGTACTGCCCGTCGACCTCCTCCCCGACCCGATCCTGCTCGACGACATCGGGGTGCTGCTGCTGGCGCTCCGCTCGCTCGGCAAGGCCGCGTCCGCTGCCGCACCGGTCGCACCGGTCTCCCGTCGCCGTCGCTGACGTGACGGCGCCCGCCCGGTTCGGACGCTCACGCCGGGGCGGGCGGGCTCCGGCGAACCGTCACCACGGCGGCGAGGCCGTCCAGGACCTGCAGCAGGTCTCCGCCACCGGGCACGGCGTCCTCGCGCAGGGCGGCGTCGTGGCGGGCGAGGACCGGGCCCGCGGTGCCCACCGCCACGGTGCCCGCCAGACAGACGACCACCAGGGTGCCGGCGTCGGGCACCTCCAGCGGGCACGGACCGCCGGTGATCACGACCCGGGCGCTCGCGCGGCCCCGGCGCGTCATGACGTTGAGGGCGACGACGGGGCCGGACGGCAGCCCTCCCCCGGTGGGCGCGTCCCCGGGGAAGGCGAACGGCAGGTGCGGCTCCACCCGTACCGGGGCCGTGCCGCCCACGGCGAGGTCCAGCGCCTCCCCCGCGACGACGGTGAGGACCCGGTCGACACCGGGGAAGACGGAGAACGGGCCGCCCCGCGTGACGTCCGCAAGGCTGACCCGCCAGTCGAAGTCGGCGGGCCCCGACCCGGCCGGACCGCCCGCGACCTCGCGGGTGACACCGCCGCCGTTCAGCCACGGCACGGCCGGCCGCCCGTCCGTCCGAAGGACCTGCCACGCCATGCCGCCCGCTCCGTCCCGCCGACCGGCACCCGCCGACCGGCACCGTCGCTCCGGCGCCCCTCCCGGGCCACCCGGGCGTTCCGGTCCTTGCTGCGGCCGATCCTGTCACACGGCCCCGCCACCGGCCCGGACGGCACCGTCGGCATGTCCCGGCGCGCCGGGCTGATGCCGGACGCGGTCGATCCGACCGCCGCTCGTCACCCGGTCGGCCCGGGCCGCGCCGGTGGCGGCCCGGCATCACGGTGGAGGCCCCGGCCCCGGCGGAGGGCCGGTCGGATCGTCAGCTCCCTTCCCCTGCAAGCCGGTTCCTGCATCATCAGGTGTCCGGTGGCCGGGCAGGTCCGTGGTGCGCCGACCGGCCCGCACGGCAGTAGCGGCGGCGATGGCGATGGCGGCGGCGGCGATGGCGGCGGTGGAAGAGTGGCGGCCATGAACCAGGCCCTGCCGGTACGCACCGTTGTCGCGCACACCGCCGACCTCGACGACGCCACGCTCGCCGCGGCTCGCGCCCTGCTGGACGAGGTCTTCGCCCCCGACATGACGGACGCCGACTGGGAGCACTGCCTCGGCGGCATGCACGTCCTGCTGTGGGAAGGACCCGACCTCGTCGCCCACGGGGCGCTCGTGCAGCGCCGGCTGCTGCACGGCGGCCGCGCCCTGCGGACCGGCTACGTCGAGGGGGTGGCCGTCCGCGCCGCATCGCGCGGCCGCGGCCACGGCGCCGCGGTGATGACCGCACTGGAACGGATGGCGGGCCGCGCGTACGACCTCGCGGCGCTCGGCAGCTCCGAGGAGGCCGTGGACTTCTACACGAGCCGCGGCTGGCTGCGCTGGCCCGGCCCGACGGCCGCCCTGACGCCGGAGGGCATCGTGCGGACCGCGGACGATGACGGCTGGATCCTCGCGCTGCCGCTGCGCCCCGCCGAGGAGGTGCCGCTCGACCTCACCGGCGAACTCGTCTGCGACTGGCGCGACGGCGAATGCTGGTAGGGCGGGTACGGCACCCCGACACCTGACAGGCCGGGCACCCCGGCGGCGGTGCCCCGGGCGACCCGGCCCGCCGGACGGCGTCCGCCGGGGCCGGGTCGCCCGGGGTGCGGTCAGCAGTCGGGGACGACCGTGCCGTTGTTGTCCTTGGCCACGTCGTTGCCCCAGCGGGACAGGTAGTACGCCGACACCCACTGACCCCCCGGACCGACATCCGGATCCGTCTTCAGCCACCAGTGGTTGAAACTGCTGCCACTACGGATCTCACGCCCCCACACCTTGCAAAACACGTAGTTGGTGCCCTGGTACAGCGTCCCCGTGCTCGCCGTACTCGTCGGCGACCCGAACACCGGGGCGTTCGCGAACGTGTCCACCCAGTACTTGGTGGTGCTGGGCGGGGGCGGGGTCGAACCGCCGCCCGGGCAGTCGGGGACGACCGTGCCGTTGTTGTCCTTCGCGACGTCGTTGCCCCAGCGGGACAGGTAGTACGCCGACACCCACTGACCCCCCGGACCGACATCCGGATCCGTCTTCAGCCACCAGTGGTTGAAACTGCTGCCACTACGGATCTCACGCCCCCACGCCTTGCAGAACACGTAGTTGGTGCCCTGGTACAGCGTCCCCGTGCTCACCGTACTCGTCGGCGACCCGAACACCGGGGCGTTCGCGAACGTGTCCACCCAGTACGTCCCTGCGGGCGGCGGGGGCGGCGTGGAGCCGCCGCCCGGGCCGTACAGGCGGATGGCGCCGTAGTAGTCGCCGTGCGAGGACAGGGCCGACACCTGCACGTGGCCGCCGGAGTACGGCGCCTCGGCGATGTACCCCTGGCCGAGGTAGATCGCCACGTGGTGGATGGTGGACGGCGTGTTGCCGAAGAACACCAGGTCTCCGGGGAGCAACGGGCCCGTCCCGTCGGCGCGGTAGAACCTGGCGACCGCCCGCGAGGACGGCCACTGCGTGGTGGTCACGCCGTTGATGACGTCCGTGCCCACCGCGAGGTAGTACGCGTAGCGGACCATGCCGGAGCAGTCGAGCCCCTTCACGTGGCAGTCGTTCGGGGCCCCGTTGGAGGCGTCGCAGATGCCGTACGAAGGGCCGGGCTGGCCGCCGTGGCCGCCGCCCCACGAGTAGGGCGTGCCGATCAGGCTGCAGGCGGCGTTGACAGCGGAGTTGGCCTGCGGCGCGGCGCCCGAGGAGAGTACCCCGCAGGCGGGCGCGGCCTGGGCCTGCTGCTGGGCGGCACCGGCGAAGAAGACCACGAGGGAGGCGAGCACGGCCAGGAGTGCGGCGTAGCGGAGGGCCGGGAGGGCCCGGCGGGGTAAGGGGTCGACGCGCGTAGTCATGAGGGTGTCCTTAACTCCTCTGCCACAGGAGGCAGGAGGGGAGGGGGAGTTGATGGCGGCCATTCAAGCACCGTGCAAGGGCCGCCGATAGGCCCCGGACGGGGCGATCACGACCGTGCCGCACCCGGGCCGCGCGGCCCCGTGCGGAACCCGCACCGTCGGCCCCCGGCACCGGGTGCCCGGCCCCATGGCGCGGCGGGTGCGGGCCGTCCGCCGCGTGCCGCCCGCTCGGCCGTCGACTGCTGGCTGCTGGCCGCCGGCTGTCGGTCGTGTGCGGGTACGCCGAGGGGCCCGGCGGCTGGTGCCGCCGGGCCCTGGGTGGCTTTCAGGCCCCCGGGGGGCCGTCGGGCCGGATCAGCTGGTCTGGATCGCGGTGTCGTCGATCACGA
>NZ_BPRL01000058.1:0-72425 GCF_045862635.1 Kitasatospora sp. NE20-6 | reverse complement strand
CCGCGCCGGTCTCCACCTGGGACAAGGTCGCGCAGTGCGAGGCGACGGGCAACTGGGCGATCAACTCGGGCAACGGCTTCTACGGCGGTCTGCAGTTCACCTCGCAGACCTGGGGCGCCTTCGGCGGTCACGCCTACGCCGCCAACGCGCACCAGGCGTCCAAGGCCCAGCAGATCGCGGTCGCCGAGAAGGTCCTGGCCGCGCAGGGCCCCGGCGCCTGGCCGGTCTGCTCCGTCAAGGCCGGCCTCACCCGCTGACCACCCGCAGACCACCTGCTGACGCCCGGCCGGAACCCGGCCGTACCGCGTGCCCCCGGGCCCGCATCCCCGGACCGGGGGTGCGGGCCCGCACCGCGTTCAGCCGAGGAACCCGCGCAGCAGTGCGGCCGTCGCCGCCAGGTGCTCCTCCGTCGCGCGCCGGGCGGCGTCGCCGTCGCCCGCCAGGATCGCGCCGGCCATCGCCCGGTGCTGGTGCGCCGCGTGGTCGATGTTGCGCTCCAGCATCGGGATGGCGTTGAGCAGGTCGTTGAGGCGCATCCGGGCCTGCGCGATGCTCGCGGCGAGCGAGGGCGAGCCGGTCAGCTCGGCGATCGCCAGGTGGAACCGCGAGTCCAGTGCGCGGTACTCCTCCGGGGGTGCGGCCTCCAGGTCGGCGAGCCGCCGCCGCAGGTAGGCCCGCTGCTCGCCGGTGAGGGCGCGGCGGGCCGCGGTCTCGGCCGCGCCGGCCTCCAGGACCAGCCGGTAGGTGAGGGCGTCCTCCAGTTCGCCGCCGAGGTCGCGGGCGGCCCGGCGCAGCTCGCCGACGTCGGGCGGCGGCATCCGGTAGGTGACGAACGTGCCGCCGTACCGGCCGCGGCGTGATTCGACGCAGCCTGCCTGCTGGAGCGAGCGGATCGCCTCGCGCAGCGTCTCGCGGCTCACGCCGAGCCGCACGGCGAGGTCGCGTTCGGCGGGGAGCCGGTCGCCGTGGCCGAGGACGCCGAGCTTGATCGCCTGCAGCAGCCGCTCGACCGTCTCCTCGAAGGCGTTCCCGGTCCGTACCGGCCGGAAGATCGCCTCGGCCTGCAGGTCCATCGGTGCCTCGTCCACGCGGGCATCGTACCGACGGGCCGGCCGGGGGGCGCGGCCGCGGGCGGCCCCTCCGTCCCGGCGACCCGCCGGGAGTCCGGCACCCTTGACGGCCCGCGACGGAGGGTGAACGATGCTGACCGGCTCAATGGTCTGTTTCCGGGCCATTGGGTGTTCGGAGGCGCACCGCACCGCCGCGTGTGCGCGTGTCCCGGCCCGCCTCACTCCCCAGGGGTGTCCATGTCCGCCGACCCCGCATCCGGCAGCACACCGTCCGACCCGGCTGCCGCCGCCCACGCTCCCAGCGCCGTGTTTCCGCCCGCCGCCGCGCCGGTTTCCGCCGACGAACAGCGCCTCCACGAGCTCGGCTACACCCAGGAACTCGCCCGCTCCCTCTCGGGCTTCTCCAACTTCGCCGTCTCGTTCTCCATCGTCTCGATCCTCTCCGGCTGCCTGACGCTGTACGGGATGGGCATGAACACCGGCGGCCCCGCGATGATCGTCTGGGGGTGGCCGCTGGTCGGCCTGCTCACCCTCTGCGTGGGCATGGCCATGGCCGAGATCTGCTCCAGCTATCCCACCGCGGGCGGCCTCTACTACTGGTCGGCGAAGCTCGCCCGCAGCCGGGTCGCCGCATGGAGCTGGTTCACCGGCTGGTTCAACTTCCTCGGACAGGTCGCGGTGACCGCGAGCGTCGACTACGGCGCGGCGTTCTTCACCAACGCCTTCCTCTCGCTGCAGTTCGGCCTCGCCGCGACCCCCGGCCACACCGTCGCGATCTTCGCCGTCATCCTGCTGCTGCACGGGCTGCTCAACACGCTGGGCGTGAAGCTGGTGGCGCGACTCAACGACGTCTCCGTCTGGTGGCACCTGATCGGCGTGACCGTCATCGTGGGCGTCCTCGCGCTCGTCCCGGCGAAACACGCCTCCGCGTCCTTCGTGTTCACCGAGTTCGTCAACAACACCGGCTTCCACGACCAGTTCTACGTCGCCATGCTCGGCCTGCTGCTCGCGCAGTACACCCTCACCGGCTACGACGCCTCCGCACACATGACCGAGGAGACCCGCGACGCGGCCCGCTCCGGTCCGCGCGGCATCGTCAACGCGATCACCGTGTCCCTCGTCGCCGGCTGGGTGCTGCTGCTCGGCGTCACCTTCGCGATCCAGGACTACGACGGCGCCCTCCACGGCCCCACCGGCGTGCCGCCCGCGCAGATCTTCATCGACGCCCTCGGCACCACCGGCGCCGAACTCCTCCTGCTCATCGTCATCGGCGCCCAGTTCTTCTGCGGCATGGCCTCGGTCACCGCCAACTCCCGCATGATCTACGCCTTCTCCCGCGACGGCGCGCTGCCCGGCTCGGCGCTCTGGCACCGGATCTCCCCGCGCACCCACACCCCGGCGAACGCCGTGTGGCTCGCCACCGGCGGCGCCCTCCTGCTCGGCCTGCCCGCCCTGTGGAACTCCACCGCCTACACCGCGGTCACCTCGATCTCCGTCATCGGGCTGTACCTCTCGTACGTCATCCCGGTGTACCTGCGCCTCCGCCAGGGTGACGCCTTCCCGCGCGGCCCCTGGCATCTGGGCCGCTGGAGCAGGATCATCGGGACCGTCGCGGTGTGCTGGACAGCCGTGATCACCGTGCTGTTCATGCTGCCCACCGCCAGCCCCGTCACCGCCGTCAGCTTCAACTACACGCCCGTCGCGGTCGGCGTCGTCCTCGGCTTCGCCGGCGTCTGGTGGCTGGCCTCCGCCCGCCACTGGTTCACCGGCCCCCGCATCCAGGGCACGCCGGAGCAACTCGCCGCCCTCGAAGCCCACCTGGAGGACCGATGAGCAGCCCCCGGCTCACCCTCGACCGGCTGCGCACCCTGGTCGCCGACGGCGCCGTCGACACCGTCGTGCTCGCCATGACCGACATGCAGGGCCGCCTCCAGGGCAAGCGGCTCGCCGCCGACTTCTTCCTCTCCGACGTCGTGCCCGGCGCCGCCGAGGGCTGCGGCTACCTGCTGGCCGTGGACACCGACATGAACACCGTGGACGGCTACGCCCTCTCCTCCTGGGAGAGCGGGTACGGCGACCTCGTCCTCACCCCCGACCTCACGACGCTGCGCATGGTGCCCTGGCACCCGGCCACCGCGATGGTCCAGTGCGACGTCCACCACCACGACGGCCGCCCGGTCACCGTCTCGCCCCGGCAGGTCCTGCGCCGCCAGCTGGAGCGCCTGGCCGACTACGGCTGGCAGGCGTACGCGGGCACCGAGCTGGAGTTCATCGTCTTCCGCGACAGCTACGAGCAGGCCTGGGACCGCGCCTACCACGGCCTGACCCCGGCCAACCAGTACAACGGCGACTACTCGATCCTCGGCACCTCCCGCGTCGAGCCGCTGCTGCACCGGCTGCGCAGCGGCATGACGGGTGCCGGACTCACCGTCGAGTCCGCCAAGGGCGAGTGCAACCTCGGCCAGCACGAGATCGCCTTCAAGTACGCGGAGGCCCTCACCACCTGCGACAACCACGCCGTCTACAAGACCGGCGCCAAGGAGATCGCCGCGCAGGAGGGCTGCAGCCTCACGTTCATGGCGAAGTACGACGAACGCGAGGGCAACTCCTGCCACATCCACCTCAGCCTGCGGGACGCGGCCGGCGCACCCGTCATGGCCGGGGACGGCCCGTACGGCTTCTCCCGCACGATGGAGCACTTCCTCGCCGGGCAGCTCGCCTGCCTCGCCGAGTTCTCCCTGCTGCTGGCGCCGACCGTCAACTCCTACAAGCGGTACGTGCCGGGCAGTTTCGCGCCCACCGCCATCGCCTGGGGCCGCGACAACCGCACCTGCGCGCTGCGCGTCGTCGGCCACGGATCCTCCCTGCGCTTCGAGAACCGGGTGCCCGGCGGCGACGTCAACCCCTACCTCGCGGTCGCCGCCCTGATCGCCGCCGGACTGCACGGCGTCGAGCAGCAGCTGCCGCTGGAAGCGGAGTTCACCGGCAACGCGTACGCCTCCGACGCACCCCGGGTGCCCGCCACGCTGCGCGACGCGGTCGACGCCTTCGAACGCAGCGAGGCCGCCACCGAGGCCTTCGGCAAGGACGTCGTGCGCCACTACGCGCACGCCGGCCGGGTCGAGACCGCCGCGTACGACCGGGCGGTGACCGACTGGGAGCGGCGCCGCGGCTTCGAGCGGCTGTGAACGCCGACCGCCGCCGCAGACCCCTGATCGGCATCACCAGCTACCAGGACGACGCCGCCTGGTCGGTGTGGCGCCAGCGCGCCTCCCTCGTCCCGCAGACCTACGTCGACGCGGTGTCCCGCGCCGGCGGCACCCCCGTGCTGCTGCCGCCGCAGCCCGGCGGCACCGCCCACCTGCTCGACGCCCTCGACGGGCTGGTCCTCGCCGGAGGCTCCGACGTCGACCCGGCCCGCTACGGCGCCGCCGCCGGACCGCACACCGGAGATCCCCACCGGGCCCGCGACACCTGGGAGTTCGACCTGCTGCAGGACGCCCTGGCCCGTGACCTCCCGCTGCTCGGCGTCTGCCGCGGGCTCCAGGTGCTCAACGTGGCGCTCGGCGGCACGCTCGTCCAGCACCTCCCGGACGGCAGCCACCAGCAGGTGCCCGCGGTGTTCGTCCGCCGCCCGGTCCGGATCGACCCGGACAGCCGGCTCGGGGCCGTGCTCGGCACCGCCGCGGAGGTCGCCTGCTACCACCACCAGGCCGCCGACCGCCTCGGCGCGGGCCTGCGGGCCACGGCCTGGAGCACCGACGGCACCGTGGAAGCGCTCGAACTGCCCGGCCGGCGCTTCACGCTGGGCGTGCAGTGGCACCCCGAGACCGACCCGGACGACCTCCGCCTCTTCGCGGCGTTCGTCACCGCCAGCTGCAAGGAGGCAGCCCGATGACCCAGCCCGACCTCTTCGAGGTGCTCAACCCGGCCACCGAGGAGGTGATCGCCACCGTGGCCATGGCCGGCCTCGCCGAGACCGACGCCGCGATCGCCCGCGCCCGGGCCGCCTTCGGGCCGTGGCGGCGGATCGCCCCCGCCGACCGGGCGCGGCTGCTGCGCGCGTTCGCCGCCGCCGTCGACGCCGACCGCGAGCACCTGGCCGCCCTGGAGGTCGCCAACGCGGGCCACACCGTCGGGAACGCCCGCTGGGAGGCCGGCAACGTCCGCGACGTCGTCGAGTACTACGCGGCGGCGCCCGAGCGGCTGTTCGGCCGGCAGATCCCGGTCGCCGGCGGCATCGACCTCACCTTCAAGGAACCGCTCGGCGTCGTCGGCGTCATCGTGCCGTGGAACTTCCCGATGCCGATCGCCGCGTGGGGGTTCGCCCCCGCCCTCGCCGCGGGCAACACCGTCGTCCTCAAACCGGCCGAGCTGACCCCGCTCACCGCCCTGCGCCTGGGCGAACTCGCCCTCCAGGCGGGCCTGCCCGAGGGCGTGCTGGAGATCCTGCCCGGCCGCGGCCCGGTCGTCGGACAGCGCTTCGTCACCCACCCGGACGTCCGCAAGGTCGTGTTCACCGGCTCGACCCGGGTCGGCCGGGAGATCATGGCGGGCTGCGCGGCCCAGGTGAAGCCCGTCACCCTCGAACTCGGCGGCAAGAGCGCCAACATCGTGTTCGCCGACGCCGACCTCGCGAAGGCCGCCGCCACCGCGCCGTACGCGGTCTTCGACAACGCCGGGCAGGACTGCTGCGCCCGTTCGCGGATCCTCGTCGAGGAGTCGGTCTTCGACGACTTCATGGCGCTGCTGGAGCCGGCCGTCCGCGGCGTGCGGGTCGGCGACCCGGCCGACGAGAAGACCGAGATGGGGCCGCTGATCTCGGCCGCGCACCGGGAGCGGGTCGCCTCGTACGTGACGGAGGCGGCGTTCCGCGGCAGCGCGCCCGAGGGCCCCGGCTTCTGGTACCCGCCGACCGTGCTGGCGCCGGTGCGGCACGACGACCGGGCGTTCACCGAGGAGATCTTCGGCCCGGTCGTCGCCGTGGTGCCCTTCCGCGGCGAGGAGGACGCGCTGCGGATCGCCAACGCCTCCGACTACGGCCTCTCCGGCTCGATCTGGACCCGCGACGTCGGCCGCGCCCTGCGGGTGGCGCGCGGCGTGGAGGCGGGCAACCTGTCCGTCAACTCGCACTCCTCGGTGCGCCACACGACGCCGTTCGGCGGGTTCAAGCAGTCCGGGCTGGGCCGCGAGCTGGGCCCGGACGCCCTCGACGCCTTCACCGAAACCAAGAACGTCTTCATCTCCACGGAGGAGTGACCAGCATGACCAAGCGACTGGACGGCCGGGTGGCGGTCATCACCGGTGCCGGCAGCGGGATCGGCCTGGCCACCGCGCGGCGGTTCGCCGCCGAGGGGGCCAAGGTCGTCTGCGCGGACATCGACGAGGAGTCCGGCACCAAGGCCGCCAACGAGGTCGACGGCCTGTTCCTGCACGTCGACGTGGTCGACGAGGAGGCCGTGCGCGGCATGTACGAGCGTGCCGTCGAGGAGTACGGCAGCCTCGACATCGCCTTCAACAACGCGGGCATCTCCCCGCCGGACGACGACTCGATCCTCACCACGGGCCTCGACGCCTGGAAGCGGGTGCAGGACGTCAACCTCACCAGCGTGTACCTCTGCTGCAAGTACGCCATCCCGCACATGCAGCGGCAGGGCAGGGGGTCGATCATCAACACGGCGTCGTTCGTCGCGGTGATGGGCGCGGCGACCTCGCAGATCTCCTACTCGGCGTCCAAGGGCGGCGTGCTGGCGATGTCGCGCGAGCTGGGCGTGCAGTTCGCCCGGGAGGGCATCCGCGTCAACGCGCTCTGCCCGGGCCCGGTCAACACCCCGCTGCTGCAGGAGCTGTTCGCCAAGGACCCGGAGCGGGCGGCCCGCCGGCTGGTGCACATCCCGCTCGGCCGGTTCGCCGAGCCGGAGGAGATCGCCGCCGCGGTGGCCTTCCTGGCCAGCGACGACTCCTCGTTCATGACCGCCGGCACCTTCCTGGTGGACGGCGGCATCTCCGGCGCGTACGTCACCCCGCAGTAGGGGGACGCGCGACGGCCGGGCCGCCCCGCGCGGGCGGCCCGGCCGTCGCGGTGCCGGGAGGTCAGGACGAGGAGTCCCCGCCGACCGCGAGGCCGAGGCCGGCACCGTCGGCGTCGCCGCCGACGGCGAGGGCCGGACCCTCCTCGGAGAAGGCGTCGCCGCCCACCGCGAGGGCGTGCTCGACGATCGCCTCGGCGTCGCCGCCCACCGCGAGCGCACCGCCCTCCGTGGCGTACGCGTCGCCGCCGACGGCGAACGCGCCGTGCGGGTGCTCCATGTGCGCGGACGCCGTGCCCGCGGCGCCGAACAGCGCGAGGCCGGAGACGAGGGCGGCGGTGGTGATCCTGGCAAGGCTGGAACGCATGAGGTCCTCCTGGTCGGAATGCCGGACGCCACCGATCCTCCGGTCCGCGGCGGCCCGCATACGAACCGACACGGCGGCCCGGCCGCAGGCCCCACCCCGACGGGGGACGCCGCTGCTCCGGTCGGGTGAGGCGCACTCCCCCTCTCCCCCCGGCCGGCGGGCGTCCGGCGGGGCGTCAGAACCGGGCGCCGGGCGGCAGCTCCAGCTCGAACCAGACGACCTTGCCGTCCTGGCTGCCGCGCACGCCCCAGCGGTGGGCCAGCTCGTTGACCAGGTGCATCCCGCGGCCGCCCTCGTCATCGGTGCGGGCACGGCGCAGCCGCGGTTCGTGCCGGTCCCGGTCGGCGACCTCCACGGTCAGCAGCTGGTTGCGGAACAGCCGCAGCTGGATGGGCGCGCCCGCGTGCACCAGGGCGTTGGTGATGAGTTCGCTGGTGAGCAGCTCGACCATGTCGGTGAGCCCGGCGAGCCCCCAGCCGGCCAGCGTCTCCCGGGCGAACCGGCGGGCGTGCCGCACCATGGCCCGGTCCCCGGCGAGCTGCAGCAGGGCCAGCTGGTCGGTGCCGATCGGCCGGGAGTGCGCCATGATCACCGCGATGTCGTCCTGCCCGGCGGAGGCACCGAGCGCGGCGAGCACGGCGTCGCAGGTCTGCTCCAGCGAGCCGCGGCGCTCGGCGACGGTGCGGCGCAGCAGGTCGATGCCGTCGTCGAGGTCGCGGTCGCGGCGCTCCACCAGGCCGTCGGTGTAGAGCACCAGGATGGCGTCCTCGTCGAGGGTGGCGCGCACCGAGTCGAACGGCACGCCGCCGACGCCGAGCGGGGCGCCGGGCGGCAGCACCAGCAGTTCGGTGGAGCCGTCCGCGCGGGCGATGACCGGGGGCAGGTGTCCGGCGGTGGCGGCGATGCAGCTGCGGTCCACGGGGTCGAAGAGCACGCACACGCAGGTCGCGAACTGGCTCTCGCCGATCGCCGCGGCCGCGTCGTCCAGGCGGCGCAGCACCCGGGCCGGGTCCATCTCCAGGGTGATGAGGGTCCGGGCGACGGTGCGCAGCTGGCCCATGGTGGCGGCCGCCCGGATGCCGTGGCCCATGACGTCGCCGACGATCAGCGCGACCCGGCCGCCGCTGAGCGGGATGACGTCGAACCAGTCGCCGCCGACCTCGCTGATCACGCTGCTGGGCAGGTAGCGGTGGGCGATCTCCAGGCCGGGGGTGCGGTGCACGTCCTGCGGCAGCAGGCTGCGCTGCAGGGTCAGGGCGGTGTCGCGTTCGCGCCGGTAGATGCGGGCGTTGTCGATGCAGACGGCGGCGCGGGCGGCGAGTTCCTCGGCGAGCGCCACGTCGGCGTGCGTGAAGGCGTCCGGGGTGCGGGTGCGGACGAACTCCACGCCGCCGAGCACGGTGCCGCGGGCCAGCAGCGGCACCATCAGGTAGGAGTGCACACCGGCCTCCAGGCTGGGTCCGATGCGGCCGGGGTGGGCGACGATCCGGCGCAGGGCCTGCTCGTCCACGTGCGGCACGAGGACCGACCGGCCGGTGCGCAGGCTCTGCGCGTACAGCTGGGCGGACCGCGAGGTGCCGCCGACCGGGTCGGCGGCGGTGACCATGCCGCCGTGCTCGTCGAGTTCGCCGACGGCGACGGCGCGCAGCAGGACGGAGCCGTCCCGCGGCACCGGTTCCGGTTCGTCGCCCTGCAGCAGCGACTCCAGCAGGTCGACGGTGACGAAGTCGGCGAAGCGCGGGATGACGACGTCGATGAGCTCCTGCGCGGTGCGCTGCAGGTCGAGGGTGGTGCCGATCCGGCTGGAGGCCTCGTTGAGCAGGGCGAGGCGGGCCTGGGCGGCGCCGGCGGCCTCCAGGGCGCGCTGCCGCTGCTCGGAGGCGTCGCGTTCGCGGGTGAAGAGCAGCGCGTTGTCGATGGCGACGGCCGCGCGGGAGGCGAGTTCGCGGGCGAGGCGCAGGTCGTCCTGGTCGAAGGGCCGTCCGGTGACGTTGCGGTAGAAGGCGGCGATGCCGACGGCCGCGCCGCGGGCGATCAGCGGGACGACCATGACGGAGCGCACGTGCTGGGCGCGGACGGCCGTGGCCCGCTCCGGGTCGTCGTTGAACCAGCCGAGCGCCTGTTCGTCCAGGTGCGGCAGCAGGACGGGCCGCCGGTGCGCCAGCACCCAGGCGTACGGCGTCGACGGGTGGAAGCGGTGCACGCTGCCGGCCGGGGAGACCGGCGACATGCCGCTGCCGGGCACGGTGTGGAACGCCATCCGGCGCAGGACGGCGGACCGGTCGGCCCGGTCGGTGCTGCTCTCCGCGCCCCGCACGAGGGCGTCGAGCACCTCCACGACGACGGTGTCGGCCAGCCGGGGGCTGGCGGTCTCGGCGAGTTCGCGGGCGGTCTGGGCGAGGTCGAGGGTGGTGCCGATGCGGGCGGTGGCGGCGTTGACGACGGCGAGGCGCTCCTGCGCGGCGCGGGCCTCGGTCAGGGCGTGCTCCCGGGCCTGCGCGGTCTGCTCCAGGTGGAGGTAGAGGCGGGCGTTGTCGATGGCGACGGCGGCGCGGGAGGCGAGCTCGTCGCCGAGGGTGCCGTCCTCGGGGCCGATCTCGGGGCCGTCCGGGCCGCGCGCGTACACGACCATGCCGAGCACGCTGCCGCGGGCGACGAGCGGGGTGACCCGCACCGTCCGGGCCCGGCCGTCCAGGAACTCCCGCACCCGGTCGACCGTGGCCTCGTCGGCCAGCAGGGGAAGTCCGCCGGTGGAGGTGACCACGCTGCGCCCGCCGGTGAGGGCCTCCGCGTAGGCGGAGCCGGGCGGCACCGTGTACACCTCGTCGGTGGGCAGGCTGCGGAACGGGTGCCCCGGGTCGGCCGTGGCGACGGCGAGCCTGCGGACGCGCAGGTCGGCGTCCCCGGCGGGCGGGTCGGTGCCGGAGACGAGGTGCTCCAGGGCGAACACGCCGACGGTGTCGGCCAGCCGCGGCACGATGGCCTCGGCGAGCTCCCGGGCGGTCCGGCGCAGGTCGAGGGAGGTGCCGATGGAGGCGGTGGCGTCGGCGAGGGCGGTGAGCCGTTCCCGGGCGGCGGCCGCCGCCCGCTCCGCCCGGTGGCGTTCGGTGACGTCGACGATGGTCGAGCTGACGCCGAGCACGTCCCCGCCGGGTTCCTCCAGCCGGAAGTACGAGGCGGACCAGGCGTGGTCGTGGGTGGGGTCGCCGGGGGTGCGGCCGTGCGACCGGGAGTCGACCACCGGCGGCCCGCCCTCCAGGACGCGCCGCATGGCGGCCTCGATCTCCCGGCCGTTGACGCCGGGCAGCACCTCGGTGATGCGGTGGCCGATGGCGTCGGAGGCCGGCACGCCGTTGATCCGGGCGAGGGCGTCGTTCAGCCGCAGGAACCGCAGGTCGGTGTCGTACACGGCCATGCCGACGGGGGACTGCGTGAAGAAGCCGTCGAGCACGGCCAGGTCGGCCTGGAGGCGGCGCAGCGCGGTGACGTCCGAGGCGATGGCGAGCACCAGCGGGCGGCCGTCGGGGCCGACGACGGGGTGGGTGCGGAATTCGAGGTTCACGTGGTGGCCGTCGCGGTGCTTGACGGGGAACACCCCGGACCACGCCTTGCCGCCGAGGATGGCGTCGAAGAGGTCGAGCACCTCGCCGAGCTGGTCGTCGGTGATCAGCAGGTGGGTGGCGAAGGTGCCGACGGCCTCCTCGGTGGTGTAGCCGAGGAGGGCCTCCGCGTCGCGGCTCCAGTGCAGGATCCGGCCGTCGTCGGAGATCAGCGCGGTGGCGATCGGCACGCTCATCAGGCCGTCGGAGGCGTGGCCGCCGGAACCCTCCGCAGCCGGATCCCGGCGGTCCGGTGGGTCCGTGCCCTGCTCGTGGGTCTCCATGCCAGGCACCGTCCAGAGCTCGGCGTTCCGCCCTGCCATCCTCCCATGCAGGCCGGAGCCCGCGCAGGGCAGCGGGGTGCGGGACCGGTGACCGGTAGGGTTCGCCCGGTGAGACGCAGGCGAGGTGGTCCGGCGGGTCCGCTGCCGCAGCGGGACGGTATCGACGCGGTGCGGCTGCGGCTGCCCGCGGACGGCGGGTGGCCGACCGCCGCCGCCTACCTCGCGGAGCGGTACGGCCGGGCGATCGGTGCCGAACGGCTGGCGGAGATGCTGCAGGAGGGCGTGTTCGTCACCGCGGACGGCCCGCTGACGGCGCTGACCCCGTACGAGCCGGGCGGGTCGGTCTGGTTCCACCGCGACCTGGCGCCGGAGACCCCGGTGCCGTTCCCGGTCACGGTGCTCCACCGCGACGAGCGGATCGTCGTCGCCGACAAGCCGCACTTCCTGGCCACGACGCCGCGCGGGCGGCACGTCACCGAGACGGCCCTGGCCCGGCTCCGCCGCGAGCTGGGCCTGCCGGGGCTCGGCCCCGCGCACCGGCTGGACCGCCTCACCGCGGGCGTGGTGCTGTTCGTCGTCCGCCCCGAGCTGCGCGGCGCCTACCAGGGCCTGTTCGAGCGGCGCGCGGTCCGCAAGGAGTACGAGGCCGTCGCCGCGCACGACCCCGGCCTGCCCGCGGTCCGGCGCAGCCGGATCGTCAAGGTGCGCGGCGAGCTCGCCGCGTACGAGGAGCCGGGGGAGCCCAACAGCGAGACCGGGATCGAGCCGGTCGGCCGCCGCGGCGGTCTCGCCCGCTACCGGCTGTTCCCGCACACGGGCCGCACGCACCAGCTGCGCCTGCACATGTCGGCGCTGGGCGTGCCGATCCTCGGTGATCCGCTCTATCCGGCGGTGCTGCCCGACCCGGCCCCGGACGACTTCCGGCGGCCGCTCCAACTGCTCGCCTCGGTGCTGGAGTTCACCGACCCGGTGACGGGTGTGCCGCTGCGGTTCGAGACCCGGCGCACCCTGCTCGCGTGGCAGGACGAGGCCGCCTGGCGGGCTGGCTCAGACGCCGTCGGCGGCGAGTGAGCGCACCGTGGCGACGGTGTCCGCCTCCGCGGCGGTCTTGTCCTCCCGGTAGCGCACGACCCGGGCGAAGCGCAGCGCCAGCCCGGCGGGGTAGCGCGGGCTGCGCTGCAGGCCGTCGAAGGCGATCTCCACGACGAGTTCCGGCCGCACCCGCACCTCGTACGCGCCGCGCCCGGTCTCGCGGGCGAGCAGCTCCCGGGTCTGCCAGGCGAGCAGTTCGTCGGTGAGGCCCTTGAACGTCTTGCCGAGCATCACCCACGCGGGCAGTCCCTCCTCGCCGCCGGAGCGGGCCCCCAGGTGGAGGTTGCTGAGCAGGCCGCGCCGCCGCCCGCCGCCCCATTCGGCGGCGAGCACGACGAGGTCGAGCGTGTGGTGCGGCTTCACCTTGATCCATCCGGCGCCGCGCCGTCCCGCCGCGTACGGCGCCGCCGGGTCCTTGACGACCACGCCCTCGTGGCCGTGCGCGAGGGCGTCGTCCAGGAACGCGGCCGCCTCCGCGGGCCCGGCCGTCACGATCCGCGGCACCTGCTGCGCCGGGTCGACGACCTCCGCGAGGGCGGCCCAGCGGTGTCCGGCGGGTTCGTCGACCAGGTCGGTGCCGTCCCGGTGCAGCAGGTCGAAGAAGTACGGGTGCAGCGGCACGTCGGCGCGCAGGCGCTGCGGGTCCTGCCGTGAGGCGGTGCGCGCGGCGGTCACCTGGAACGGCCGGGGGCGGCCGTCCGGGCCGAGGGCGACGGCCTCCCCGTCCAGGACGGCCGAGCGGACCGGCAGCGCCCGTGCGGCCTCGACGAGTTCGGGCACCCGAGCGGTGATGTCGTCCAGGCTGCGGGTGAACACCGCGACCGTGTCGCCGTCCCGGTGCACCTGCACCCGGATGCCGTCCAGCTTCCACTCCAGGGCCGCGGGGGAGACCTTCGCCAGTGCCTCGGCGACGCCCGGGGCGGAGGACGCCAGCATGGGCCGCACCGGCCGTCCGACCTCCAGTCCGAAGGCGTCGAGGGCCGCGGCGCCGCCGCCCAGCGCGGCCTGCGCGACCGCCCGCGCCGACCCCCGGAACATCAGGGCGCGCCGCACCGCGGCGGCCGGCACCCCGGCGGCCTTCGCGACGGCCTCCGCCATCACGCCGTCCAGCGCGCCCTGCCGGAGCTCGCCGACCAGCACGCCCTGCAGCAGCCGCTGTTCGGCCGGGGTGGCACGGCCGAACAGGTCGTCCAGCAGGTGCCGCCGCCCGGCCTGCGCGCCGCGTCCGTGCACCCCGGCGATCCCGGCGAGCAGGTCCTCCGTCTCGGCGACCCCGAGCGAGGCCGTCCCGGCGGGGGAGGGCAGCTCGCGCAGCGCCGCGTACCCGACGCCGATCCGCATCCGGCGCGACTCGCCGGACAGCAGGGCCACCGCGGCCGGCCCGTCCTGCGGGCCGAGCTCCCGGAGGCAGGCCGCCAGCAGGGCGATCTTCGCGGTCCGGCCGGGTTCGGCGGCGACCGCCTCCGACACCCGGGCCACGCGTTCCAGCACGACGGACCTCCCGACCCGGGACGGCGACTCGCGGCCATCCTCCCCGTTCAGCCCGGCAGCGGCACCGTGGCGCCGGTGGTGCCGTCGTAGCTGCGCGCCGCGTCGAACACCCCCGTGAGGTCGGGCATCCGGCCGAGCACGTCGTGGGCGAGGGCCAGCTCGGCGGGTTCCAGACGGCGGGTCAGGCCGAGGTGTGGCGCCCACCGGCCGGGCAGGTAGAGCGGGTTGGGCTCGTCGGCGCCGTCCAGCAGCTCCCAGACCCGCCGGTGCAGGCCGAGCAGGTCGACGGTGGGCACGACCGACCAGCTCAGCACCCGGCGGCGGCTGCGCGCGGAGAACGACAGCAGCCCGGTCAGCCGTACGGGCAGCGGCAGCACCCCGGCGACGAGTTCGCCGACGGCGGCGAGGGCGCCCGGCGGGGCCGTGCCGCACGAGGCGAGCGTCAGGTGGGGCCGGTGCCCGGGATGCGTGTTGCGGGCCAGGCTCGGCACCCCGGCCTCGGAGAGTCGTTCCCAGGCCTCCCGCACCGCCGTGTCGAGGGCGGGGGCGCAGGTCAGCTCCACGGTCTGCATGGCGTCACGCTACGCGCCGGCACCCGCCGTCCGGCCGCCGGGGTTCACCGCGGCGGCCGCCACCGCGGGCGCCGCGCCGCTGTCCGGGTGACGATGCCAGGGTGACTACCAGTGAGACCGGCCCCGCACCCGCGCCCGCCGCAGCGCCGCCCGTCCTGGACCGGCGGCAGCGCAACGTCGTGTTCGTCACGATCATGCTCGGCATGCTGCTCGCCGCCCTCGACCAGACGATCGTCGGCACCGCGCTGCCGACGATCGTCTCCGACCTCGGCGGCGCCGAGCACATGTCGTGGGTGGTGACGTCGTACCTGCTCGCCGAGACGGTGGCGACCGCGCTGGTCGGCAAGTTCGGTGACCTCTTCGGCCGCAAGGTCGTCTTCCAGGTCTCGGCGATCGTCTTCATCACCGGCTCGTTCCTGTGCGGTCTCGCCACCAACATGTCGCTGCTGATCACCTGGCGCGCCATGCAGGGCGTCGGCGCGGGCGGTCTGATGGTGACCTCGATGGCGCTGATCGCCGACGTCATCCCGCTGCGCGAGCGCGGCAAGTACCAGGGCGCGATCGGCGCGGTCTTCGGGGTCGCGACGGTCATCGGCCCGCTGCTCGGCGGGCTGTTCACCGACCATCTGACGTGGCGGTGGGCGTTCTACGTCAACGTGCCGATCGCGATCGTCGTGGTGATCGCCGCCGCCCGCACCATCCCGTCCATCCGGGCGGCCGGCCGTCCGGTGATCGACTACCTCGGCATCGCCCTCGTCGCGGTCGGCGCGAGCTCCGTCATCCTCGCGACCAGCTGGGGCGGCGTCGAGTACGCCTGGACCTCACCCACGATCATCGGCCTGTTCGTCCTCGGCGTCCTCGCCCTCGGCCTGTTCTGCTGGGTGGAGACCAGGGCCGCCGAACCGATGCTGCCGATGCGGCTCTTCCGCAACCCGGTCTTCAGCGTCTGCTCGGTGCTCAGCTTCATCGTCGGCTTCGCCATGCTCGGCGCGATGACCTTCCTGCCGACGTTCCTGCAGTACGTCGACGGCGACTCGGCGACGGTCTCCGGCGTGCGCACCCTGCCGATGGTGTTCGGCCTGCTGGTCGCCTCGATCTTCAGCGGCACCGTCGTCAGCCGCACCGGCCGCTACCGGATCTTCCCCATCGTCGGCTCCGCGGTGATGGCCGTCGGCCTGTTCCTGCTCTCCCTGATGGACGCCGACACCAACCGCTGGCTGCAGTCGCTGTACATGCTCGTGCTGGGCGCCGGCATCGGCCTGTGCATGCAGGTGCTGACCATCGCCGTGCAGAACACCGTCGACTACGCCGACCTGGGCACCGCCACCTCCGGCGTCACGTTCTTCCGGACCCTCGGCAGCTCCTTCGGCACCGCCGTCTTCGGCACCATCTACACGAACTCGATCGGCGACAGGCTCGGCGAGGGCATCGCCACCGCCGTCCGCACCACCGGCGCCGACCCCGCGGTGCTCGCCGCCGCCGCCCGCAACCCGAAGGCCCTCCACGAGCTGCCCGCCGACCAGGCCGCGCCGATCATCGACGCCTACGCGGAGGCCCTGCACACGGTCTTCCTGTGGACGGTGCCGGTGGCCGCGGTCGGCTTCGTCGTCGCGCTCTTCCTCAAGCAGGTCAAGCTCCGCGACTCCGCCCGCGCCACCTCCACCGACATGGGCGAGGGCTTCGCGTCGCCCAACTCCGGGAACTCCGCCCGCGTGCTGGAACTCGCCGTCGCCACGATCATCCGCGGCACCGACCAGGAGGCCGCCCGCGGGATCGTCGCGGCGTCCGGCACCCGGCTCGACATCGCGGGGGCCTGGGCCGTCATGCAGGTCGAGCTGTTCACCCGGACGGTCGGGCACGCCAAGCTGGGTCTCATCGCGGCCCGCCGCCGGCTTCCCCCCGAGGTGCTCGCCCCGGTCTTCGACCGGGCGGCGAACGACGGCTACCTCAGCCGGATCGACGGCTACTACACGCTCACCGGGGCCGGTCGGCAGGAGGCCGACGTGATCGGCCGGGCCTGGGCCGGCTGGCTCAACGACCGCCTGGAGGCCGAGGTCGGCCGCCCGCGCAGCGCCGAGCTGCGGGCCGCGGTCGACGCCATCGCCAAGCGCCTCATCCTGGAGGACCTGGAGGAGGGGCTGCCCTCCCGGGAACTCACCGGCGCCCGCGCCGACTGAGCTGCTACCGTCCCCCGCATGCCTCACCTCGACGGATCGTCGCCTCCGGACCCGGTCACCGCCGACGACGTGGCCGAGGCCGTCCGTCTCGGCACCGCCGCCCTGCGGGGCGCCCTGGACGCCGACTGGTCCGTCCCGGCCGGTCCGCTCACCTGGGACTGCTGGGAGACGGCCGAGCACCTCGCCGACGACCTCTTCGCGTACGCCGCGCAGCTCGGCCCCGGGCAGCCGCCGCGCGACCGCGAGGTGCCGTTCGTGTGGCGCCGCGACCGGCCCGGCGGCCCGGCCAACGTGATCTTCGCCGAGCGCGCCGCCGGCCCGGCCGGGCTCGTGCAGGTGCTGGAGGCCTGCGGGGCGATGCTCGCCGCGGTGGTGCGCACCACCGGGCCGGAGGTCCGCGCGCACCACGGTTTCGGCGCCGCCGACCCGGAGGGCTTCGCCGCGATGGGCGTCGTCGAGACGCTCGTGCACCTCGACGACCTCGCCCGCGGCCTCGGCGTCGCCTGGGAGCCGCCCGCGGAGCTCTGCGCACGGGCGCTGCACCGGCTCTTCCCCGACGCCCCGGCCGACACCGACCGCTGGCCCACGCTCCTCTGGGCGACCGGCCGCGCCGACCTCCCCGGCCGCCCCCGCCCCACCACCTGGCGCTGGTACGGCGAACCGCGCGGGTAGCCCCTGATCAGCCCGCCCGCGGCGAGGCGGCCAGCATCGCCACGTCGTCGTCCGCGGCCGGTGCCAGGCCCGCCAGCACGGCGTCCAGGAGCTGTTCGGCGTTCGCGCCCGGCGGCAGCCGCAGCCGGGTCAGCCGGGCCAGCGAGGCGTCGATGGACTCGTCGCGCCGCTCCACCAGCCCGTCGGTGTACAGCAGCAGGTGGTGCCCGGGCGGGCACAGCGCCGTGGCCTCCGGGAAGCCGCCGAAGCCCGTCGCGAGCGGCGGCCCGGGGTCGACGGGCAGCAGCGTCACCGTGCCGTCCGGCGCCACCAGGGCCGGCGGCAGGTGGCCCGCGCTGGCGTACACGCACGCGCCCGTCGCCGGGTCCACCACCACCGCCAGGCAGGTCGCCGGGCGGCCCGGGTCGAGCGGGGACATCAGCCGGTCCATCCGGTCGAGGATCGGGCCGGGCGACAGGCCCTCCGTCGCGACCATCCGCAGCATCGCCTGGTAGCGGCTCATGTCCACGGCGGCCTCCAGACTGTGGCCCATCACGTCGCCGATCGCCAGCAGGGCGGTGCCGTCGGGCAGCGCCACCGTCTCGTACCAGTCGCCGCCCACGAGTGCGCTCGTACCGGCCGGGCGGTAGCGGAACGCCACGTCCAGGCCCGGTGGAGGCGCACCCGGCTCGGACAGCAGCGCCCGCTGGAGGTCGAGGGCGATGCTGTGCTCGCGGGTGAACCGGCGGGCGTTGTCGAGGGTCACCGCGGCGCGCAGCGCGAGGTCGGCGGCCACCACGGCGTCGTCCTCGGTGAACGGCGGGGACGCGCCCGCCCGCAGCAGCGTCGCCGTGCCCAGCCGACGGCCGCGCGCCACCAGCGGCGCCACCAGCTCCGAGTGCACGCCCGCCGAGCGGTACGCGGCGGCCCTGCCCGGATGCGACACGGCACGCCGGACCCGGTCCGCCCCGGGCAGGTTCTCGATCACCGGGCGGCCGGACTCCAGTGCCCGCCGGGTCGGCGACCCGGGCCGGTAGTCGACGTACTCCCCGGCCGGGCCGATGTCGCGGACCAGCGCCGCCAGGTGCGGGGCGACGACCACGGACGCCCGGCGCAGCCGCAGCAGGCCCGGAGCGGCACCGCGGGCGGCGGACGTGTCGTCCGGCGGCAGGATCTCCACCGTCGCGGCGTCCCCGAGCACCGGGACGAGGAACGCCGCGAGTTCCGCGCAGGTGGTGTCCATGTCCAGGGTGGTGCCGATCCGTGCGGAGGCCCTGTCGAGCATCGCGAGCCGCTCGCGGGCCTGCTCCAGCTCGTGCTGCTGCTGCCGCGAGGCCGTGACCTCCAGCAGGATCCCGGCCAGGCCGACCACCTTCCCGTCGACCTCCAGCCGGTGGTACGCGCCGTGGAAGTACCGCCGGGCGAGCGGTGAGCGCGCGCGGGTGTGCCCGCTGGACGTCGTCTCGCGGGGGACGCCGTCGTCGAGGACGGCCCGGAGCACGTCCACCCGGGCGTCGATGCCCGGCACCATCTCGGTGATCGTCCGGCCGATGTGCGCGTCGGCGGGCGCGCCGTTGATCCGGGCGAGCGCCGGGTTGACGTACAGGTAGCGCAGCTCCGGGTCGAGCACGCCCACCGCGCCCGGAGTGCCCTCCAGCAGCTCGCGGAGCGGTGACGGAAGCCGTTGCCACGCGCCGTCGTCCGGCACGGCGTCACCACCTTCCCGCCCGGGGCCCCGCCCCCATCCTCGCGGCCTCCGCAGGACGCTGCACCCCCACGCCCACCCGCACGCCCACCCCCGTGCCCGCGCCCGGCCGAGTTGCCCCGCCGGGCCGCACTGGGAAGGTGGAGACCTGGCCCGAGCACGAAAGCCCGAGCACGAAAGGAGGGCGCCGTGCAGCGGACCGACCGGGAGAGCACCGACGATGCACTGCTGGAGGCGCTGTTCACCCGCGCCCCGGCCGGCCTGTTCGTCCTGGACACCGAACTGCGGGTGCTGCGCTTCAACACCGCCGCGCGCGGCATGCGCGGCCGGACGGAGGACTCCGTGCTCGGCCGCACGGTGGAGGAGTTCGCCCCCGGGTTCCCCACCGAGCAGGTCACCGCGGTGGCCCGTACCGTGCTGGCCACCGGCAACGCCGTCCGCGGCCAGGTCTTCGACGGCTACGTCCAGGGCGAGCCCGACTTCCGGATGGTCGTCGCCGTGTCGATGTTCCGCCTCCAGGCGCCGGGCGGACGGGTGCTCGGCATCGCCGCCATCGTCGAGGACATCACCGCGCAGCAGGCCGCCGTCGGGCGGCTCGGCCTCGTCCACGACGCCCAGCGGATCATCGGCAGCACCCTCGACGCCACGGTGACCGCCGAGGAGCTCGCCGAGGTCGCGACGGGCCGCTTCGCCGACACCGTCGTCGTCGAACTGCTCGACGACGTCGTCCGCGGGCGACGGCTCCGGCCCGGCCCGCTGCCGCCGCACACGCCGCTGCGCCGCGCCGCCTTCCGGTCCGCCGACGGCCGCACCGGCCCCGGGGGCGCGCTGAGCTCGCTCCCCTTCCCGACGCCGTTCACCCAGAGCCTGCAGGACCGGCGCCCGCGGCTGATCGGCCGCCTCACCCCGGACGAGCCCTGGCTGGCGACCGACCCGGAGAGAGCCCGCCGCCTCACCGACGCGAGGGTGCACTCGCTGATCGTCGCGCCGCTCACCCTGCACGGCATCGCCCTGGGCCTCGCGGTGTTCCTGCGCACCGGCGACTCGCAGCCCTTCGACGCCCAGGACCTCGAACTCGCCTCCGAGCTCGCCGACCGCACGGCCCTGAGCATCGACCGGGCCCGCCAGTACGTCGGCGAGCGGACCGTCGCGACCGCGCTGCAGCGGCGGCTGCTGCCCGTCCGGCCACCCGAACTGCCCGCCGTCGAGACCGCGTTCCTGCACCTGTCGGGCGACGCCGGCGCCGACTGGTTCGACGTGGTGCCGCTCTCCGGGGCGCGGGTCGCACTCGTCTGCGGCACCGTCGCCGGGCGCGGCGTCGAGTCCGCCGCCACCATGGGGCAGCTGCGGACCGTCGTCCAGACGCTGGCCCGCCAGGACCTCGCCCCGGACGAACTGCTCGCCTCCCTCGACGAGACCGTGGAGCGCCTCGCCGCCGAGGCCGTCCTCGAACCGGGCGAGCCGCCCGTCGTCGCGACCTGCCTGTACCTGGTGTACGACCCCGTCGGCGGGCGGCTCACCGCAGCCGCGGCCGGCCACCCGCCGCCCGTCGTCACCGCCGCGGACGGCGAACCGGTGCCCTTCGCCGTCCCCGCCGGCGCCCCGCTCGGCCGCGGCGGCGGCGGCGGGTACGAGGTGGTCGGCGGCGAGCTCGCGCCCGGCACCCTGCTCGCCCTGCACACCCGCGGCCTGGCCGCCGGCAGCGACGCCGACCTGCTCGGCGGCGGCGAACGGCTGCGCCGGGTGCTCGCCCACCCGGACCGCACCCTGCAGGAGCTCTGCGACGACGTGGCGTACGCCGCCGTGCCGCAGCGGCTCGACGAGGACGCCCTGCTGCTGCTCGCCCGGACGCGGGTCTTCGGCGCCGACCGGGTCGCGCTCTGGACACTCCCCGCGGACGCCGCCGTGGTCGCCACCGCCCGCACCCTGGCCGCCCAGCAGCTCACCGCCTGGGGCCTGCCCGACCTCGTCGACGACACCGAGCTGATCGTCAGCGAGCTCGTCACCAACGCCATCCGGTACGGCGAAGGGCCCGTGCGGCTGCGGCTGATCCGCGACCGCGGCCTGGTCTGCGAGGTCACCGACGGCAACTCCGCCTCGCCGCAGATGCGCCTCGCCCGCAGCGGCGACGAGGGCGGCCGCGGACTCTTCCTCGTGATGCACCTCAGCCGCCGCTGGGGCACCCGCTACGGCGGGCGGGGCAAGACGGTCTGGTCCGAGCAGCCCATCCCGGCGACCGGGGGCCCCGAAACCATCGCATGATCCACTCGTTGGATGATCTGCAGTCCGTCCCCGGCTGTTGTCGTCCCGCGAGCCACCGGAGCGTGCGCCCATGGACCGCCCCACCCTGCGCCGGGCCGCGCCCGCTCCCGCCGGCCGCGCCGTGCAGAGCGACGCGGAGGAGGTGCTGGTCGTCAACTACCGCCGCCTCGCCCGGATCGCCTACCTCGTGCTCCCCGCCGGCAGCGACCGGGGCCGGCGCCTGCTGCTCGCCCATGCCGTCACCCAGCGCGCCCTGGCCGGCCGGCCCTGGCACTCCGCCCGGCGCGGCCCCGCCGAGGAGCTGTACGGGCTGCTGCGCGAACGCGTCGTCCGCGGCGCCCTCACGGCCGCCCGCCGCCCGCCCCGCCCGCAGACCCTCCCGCAGGTCTGGGGCCTGCGCCTGACCACCGCCGACGGCGGCGGCGAGGCCCTCGCGCTCGACCGCGCCCTCGACCGGCTCAGCCCCTCCGGCCGGGCCGCGTACGCGCTGCGCGTCGTCGAGGGGCTGCCTGCCGCGGAGGTCTCCTCGCTGCTCGTCCGCGCCGGGGAGAGCCGGCCCGCCCGGGCCCGCCGCGAGGCCGCCGCCGTACCCGCGGACCTCGCCGACGGGTGGGAGGAGGAACGTTTCGACCCCTGCACGGTGCGGGTCCAGCCGGGCGACCTCATCCGCCGCCGCCGCGCCGCCCGCCTCACCGGCGCCGCCGCGCTGCTCGTCTCCCTCCTCGCCGTCGCCGGGGCCGTCACCGGCGAGGTCCAGGCCCCCGCCACCCGGCTGCCCTCCTCCGACAGCGCCGCCCACCGCACCGCCGCCCGCACCGCCGACCCCTCCGTGCTCGTCCGCGTCGACGCAGACGCCTGGACCCGCAGCGCCCGCCTCGACCACGGCGTCTGGCCCGCCCGCGGCGACCGCACCGCGGACACCGCCCTGCTCGGCCGGGCCCTCGGCGCCTGGCGGTCCGGCACCGCCGCCCGCCCGGAGCCGGGCACCCCCGACGGACCCCCCGCCGCACCGCCGCACCTCCTCTACGCCGGCACGGTCGACGGCACACCCGTCGTCCTGCTGTACGACGGCACCCGGATCGCCCACTGGGCCGACGGCGCCGGACTCACCCTCGCCCGCGCCGACGACGCCGACGTGACCACCGCCGCCGCCCTCGCCCTCCACCGCGGCGACGGCACCGTGCGCTACCTCCTCGCCCCCTGGGTCGACACCGCCGAACTGCGCGAGCTGCGGGAGCCGGACCGCCCGGCCCGCGAGGTCGACCGCCGCGACGGCGTCACCGGCCCCGTGCCGCTGCCCTCCGGCGACTGCGGCCGGCAGCCCGTGCTGCAACTCCGCTCCGCGCCCACCGTCGCCGAGAAGCACGCCTTCCTGCTCGCCGACACCGGCGGCCTCGCCCCGGCCCATCTCACCTACCTGCCGCCGCCCTCCGCCGGGATCGCCCGTGTCCCGCGCGAGGCGACCGGCACCGACGCCCTCACCACGTGGGCCCGCAGCGCCTGCACCCTGCCCGCCCCCGCCCCCGGCGTGAAATCCCTCAACGCGTGGGCCTTCGCCGAGCAGCCGCTGCCCGCCCGGGCCGGCACCGCCTCCTGGGTCTGCCTGCGCACCGACCGCTGGAACGGCACCGGCGCCGCCACCACCGCACTCCTGCTGCCCGGCGCCCCCGGGGCCGTCCGCACCGGCGCCGCCGAGGGACGCGCCTGCAGCCGCTTCGACCAGGACGCCGTGGCCTGGAGCCGCTGGCACGCCCCCGACGGACGCGACCTGCTGCTCGTCGCGAGCAGCCGCCGCATCACCCGCCTCACCGTGCACGGCGACGGCGGCCGGGCCGACCGCACCGCCGCCGACCACACCCTCGCGCTCGACCGGCCGCCGACCGGCCGGCCGGACGTCGAGGGCGCGCGCGAGGACGGCACCGTCGTCCGCCCGCTGCCCTGACCCCGCCCCGCCCCGCCCGACCCGGCCCGCCCTGCCTCGCCCGGCCGCCCGCTCACCCGCGCTGCCTCACCCGCTCACCCGGCCGGCCGCTCACCCGCCCGGCCGACCCGGCAGGCCCGGCCGCCCGTGCGCGCATACGGTCGTCGCGACCGGTGGCGTGCGACGGCGGGAGGCACAGGGTGGCGACGACGACCCGGACGGACCCGGCGCCGGAGGCGCCCCCGCCGGTGCCCGAACCGGCCCCGCCACCCCGGACGGCCCTCCGGGCCTCGCTCGCCGGGGCCGCCGTCGCTGCCCTGCTGATCGTGGCGATCGTGCTCGGCAGCCGCGGGCTCCGGGACTTCGACTCCGCCCTCGTGCCCTACGCCGTCGCGACGGTCTTCCTCGCCTTCGGCATCGCCTACCGGTACACCGTCTGGATCTCCGCCCCGGCGGCCCGCCGCCTCTTCCGCCGGGGCTGGGCCTCCGCGCTGTCCTGGCAGAACCTCCGTCGCGCCCCCACCGCACTGCCCCGGCTCGCGCTCACCTACCTCGGCTTCCAGAAGTTCCTCGGCGCCCGCTCGCACGCCCGCTGGGCCGCGCACCAACTCGTCTTCTGGGGCTGCCTGCTGGCCGCGGCCATCACCTTCCCGCTGACCTGGGGCTGGTTCACCTTCACCGCCGTCGGACCCGACGGCCCCGGCTACCGCATGCGCCTGTGGGGCGTCGCCGTCCTCGGCTTCACCTACGACAGCCTCCTCGGCTGGGTGCTCTACCACGGCCTCGACCTCGCCGCCGTGATGGTCGTCGCCGGGAGCGGCTACTTCCTGTGGCGCCGCCTGCACGACCGGCAGGCCACCACCGGCCAGCGCTTCGGCTACGACCTCGTCCCGCTGCTCGCCCTGATCACCGTCTCCGTAACCGGCCTGCTGCTCACCTTCTCCGAGATCCTCCTGCACGGCGGCGGCTACCAGTTCCTCTCGGTGCTGCACATGGCGTCCGTCGTCCTCACCCTGGTCCACCTGCCGTTCGGCAAGTTCTTCCACATCGCCCAACGGCCCGCCGCCGTCGGCATGCAGCTCTTCAAGCTGGTCTCCCGCACCGACGGCGAGCCCTTCCCCTGCCGCAACTGCGGCCGCCCGGTCGACACCGCCGCGTACGTCGCCAACCTCCGCGGCACCATGCGCGACCTGCACCTCGACTTCGACGCCTGGGCCGAGACCTGCCCGCGCTGCAAACGCGTGCTGCGCGGCAGCGCCTACCTCGCCCAGGTGAAGCGGGGGTTCCGGTGAACCGGCCGCCCGCCGCCGACGGCCGCCTCGACCCCGTCCTCGCCCCGCCCGGCGCCCGGCTGTTCCACGACGCCGGAAGCCCGTCCACCGCCGGATGGCGCGCCGGCCTCGGCGAGCAGACGCTCGTCCCCACCCACTGCTGCTTCTGCGGCGTGCAGTGCGGCATGTACCTGCGCGTCGACGCCGGCGGCAAGGTCTTCGGCGTCGAGCCCCGCAACCACGACATCAACCGGATGCGCCTGTGCCCCAAGGGCATCAACGCCTACCAACAGGTCAACCACCCCGACCGGCTCACCGCCCCGCTGCTGCGCCGCACCCGCGACGAGCCGTTCCGCGAGGTCGGCTGGGAGGAGGCGCTCGACCACACCGCCGACCGCATCCGGCAGATCCAGACCGAGTACGGCCGGGACGCCTTCGGCATGCTCGGCGGCGCCAGCCTCTTCACCGAGAAGACCTACCTGGTCGGCAAGTTCGCCCGGGTCGCACTGCGGACCCGGCACGTCGACTACAACGGACGGCTGTGCATGGTCAGCGCCGCCGGCGCCAACAAGCTCGCCTTCGGCATCGACCGGGCCGCCAACCCGTTCGCCGACATCCTGCAGACCGACTGCCTGCTGATCGCCGGTTCCAACGTCGGCGAGTGCTTCCCCGTCATGACCCAGTACGTCTGGGGCGCCCGCGACCGCGGAGCCGTGCTCATCGTCGTCGACCCCCGCGAGACGGCCGTCGCCCGCACCGCCGACGTGCACGTGGCCCTGCGCTCCGGCACCGACGCGGCCTTCTTCAACGCGGTCCTCCACGTCGTCGTCCAGGAAGGCCTCACCGACGAGCCGTTCCTCGCCGGGCACACCACCGGCTGGGAGGAGGTCAAGGCGGAGGTCGCCGCCTGGACCCCCGGACGGGCCGCCGAGATCTGCGGCATCCCGGCCGAACAGATCGTGCAGGTGGCCCGGCTGTTCGCCGGCGCGCCGCGGGCGATGGCCTGGCACGCGCGCGGCATCGAGCACCACACCCAGGGCGTGGAGAACTGCCTCTCCGTGATCAACCTGTGCACCGCCACCGGCAACCTCGGCCGGCCGGGCCGCGGTTACGGCACCATCACCGGCCAGGGCAACGGGCAGGGCGGCCGTGAACACGGCCAGAAGGCCGACCTCCTGCCCGGCGGCCGTTCCATCCTCGACCCCGGCCACCGCCGCCGCATCAGCGAGATCTGGGGCATCGACGAAGCCGAACTCCCCACCGCCGGAACGTCCATGATGGAGATGGTGCACCAGATGAGCGGCCGCGAGATCCGCGGCCTGCTCGGCGTCTGCAACAACCCCTTCGTCTCCCTGCCCAACTACGCGGTGGTCAAGGAGGGTTACGACACCCTCGACTTCCACGCACAGTGCGACTTCTTCCTCTCCGAGACCGCGGCCAACGCGCACGTGGTCTTCCCCGTCACCACCTGGGCCGAGGACGAGGGCGTGATGGCCAACGCCGAGGCCCGCGTCGTCAAGCACAACAAGGCGCAGGAACCGCCGCCCGGCGTCCGCACCGACACCTGGGTGCTCTGCGAACTCGCCCGGCGGCTCGGCGCCGGCGACAAGTTCGACTTCGCCGGCTCCCGCGAGGTCTTCGAGGAACTGCGCCGCGCCTCCGCCGGCACCGTCATCGACTACGCCGGCATCACCTACGAGCGGCTGGAGGAGACCGGCGGCATCGCCTGGCCCTGCCCCACCACGGAACACCCGGGCACACCAAGGCTGTTCGAGGACGGCCGGACGTACCACCCCGACGGCAAGGTGCACCTGCAGGTCGTCGGGTGGCACCCGCCCGCCGACCCGTTCGACGACGACTACCCGATGCGGCTCACCACCGGCCGCACGGTCGCGCACTTCCTCTCCGGCAACCAGACCCGCCGCCTCGACGGCCTCGTCGAGCAGACCCCGCGGCCCTGGGTCGAGGTGCACCCCTCGCACGGCTTCCGCAGCGGCGACCCGGTGCGGGTGGTCACCCGGCGGGGCAGCACCGTGCTGCCCGCCCTGGTCACCGAGGCGATCCGCGCCGACCACGTCTTCGTGCCCTACCACTGGCCCCACCCCGTCGCGGCCAACCAGCTCACCATCGACGCCCTCGACCCGCGCTCCAAGATCCCCGAGTACAAGGTCTGCGCCGTCCGCATCGAGCGTGCGGACGACCCGGACGGCGCGCCCGCCCCGCCCGAACCGCCCGTCCCGCCCGGCCACGACACCCGGCCAGGGGCCCGGACCCCGTCCGCCGACCTGCTGCCGCCGACCGCCCCGCAGGGCCGCGGCACCGCCGAGAGGGGCTGACCGGATGCTCGGCAGGACCATCTTCATCGACCCCGGCCGCTGCATCGGCTGCCAGGCCTGCGTCTCCGCCTGCCGCGAATGCGACTCGCACCGCGGCACCTCGATGATCCACCTCGACTACCCCGACGAGGGGCACTCCGTGGCCTCGTTGCCCACCGTCTGCATGCACTGCGAGGACCCCGTCGCCCCGTGCGCCCAGGTGTGCCCCGCCGACGCCATCCTCGTCACCGCCGACGGCGTCGTGCAGGAGGCCGACCCCACCCGCTGCATCGGCTGCGGCAACTGCGTCAGCGCCTGCCCCTTCGGCGTTCCGAAGATCGACCTGGAGGCGAAGCTCCAGATGAAGTGCAACCTCTGCTACGACCGAACCTCCTACGGGCTCGCGCCGATGTGCGCCACCGTCTGCCCGACCGGCGCGCTCTTCTACGGCACCCTGGAGGAACTCCGGAACGAGCGGCCGGGCGTGGACGTCTCCTCCTACTTCGCCTTCGGCGACACCGTGATCTCCACCGGCGTCGCCATGGTGGTGCCCGCCGAGCACCGTGCCCCCGTGCCCGGCGGCCTCCTGCCGCTCGTCGAGGTGAACGGGCGCGCCGTACCGGGGAACGGGGCCGGCCGATGAGCACGCCCGACCCCCGCCCGGCCGACGGCGCCACCGGCGGCACCCTGCCGTCGGAGCACACGGCCCTGGTCGACCGCATCGCCGCCGACTCCCTCACCACCCGCCGCGACTACCTCCGCATCGTCGCCACCGTCTCCGGGGGTCTCGCCGTCGGCTCCACCGCCGTCGCCGCAGGCGTACTGCCCCGGCACGGCGACGGCGCCGCCACCCCCGTCCGGATCGCCGACCGGATCACCCGCGGCCAGGCCGTCGCCTTCGCCTACCCCGGCGCGGACGACCACGCGGTGGCCGTCCGCCTCGCCGACGGCACCCTCGTCGGCTGGTCGACGATCTGCACCCACCTCGCCTGCGGAGTCGTCCGCCGGCCCGACCACGGACCCGACGGCGACCTGTACTGCCCTTGCCACGAAGGCGAGTTCGACATCCGCACCGGCGAGGTCACGGCCGGGCCGCCCCCGCGGGCGCTGCCCCGGGTGCTGCTCGTGGAAGACGCCCGCGGGGCCGTCTGGGCGGTCGGCACCGCCCGCTCCGGCGAGAGCGACCGCACCGGACTCTGCCGCGGCCTGCGCGAACGCGACCCGGACCTCGCCGACCGGATCGACTGCGGGAGCGGATCATGACCACGCCCGAGGACGGGCCCGCAGAACCGGCCCCCGCGCCCGGCGGCGCCCAGGGGCCGGGCGGCGCCTACCGTCCGGGCAGCGCCGAGCCCGCGCTCAACCGGCCCGTCCACGAGCGGTACCCGCAGATCCGGGCCACCAGCGGCTACGCCGACCCCCGGATCCGCGCGACCGGGCCCGGCCCCGGTGCGGGCGGCGAGCACGAGCCGGAGCGCTCCGCGATGCTCAGCGCCCGGGTCGTGCTCGCGGCCACCGTCGTGATCGGCCAGCTGTGGGCCCTGACCGTCGCCACCGACGCCTTCATGGCCGGGCACACGGCCACCGCCTGGTGGTGCACCGGCTTCTCCGCCCTCTCCTTCCTCGTCGTGCTGGCCGTGTGGCTGGCGGTGCCGCGCCGCGAGCGGTGAGCCCGACCCGGCCGGAGGGTGCCGCCGCCGGGCCGTCCGACGGGTCGGCCGCCGCCCCCGGAAGCCGTCGCGGGGGCGGCCCGGAGACCGCGGACCGGGGCCGCCGGAGGCCCCGGCGGGCCGTGGCGGTGGCGGATGCCGGACAGCCGTACGGGAGGGGGGCGCCGCGGCGGCATGCGCAGGAGGTATAACTGCTGCGTGACCACCGATCTGCCGCCGTCCACCCGACCTGTGACCTTGGAACACGTCGCGAAGGTGGCCGGCGTGTCCCGCGCGACCGTCTCGCGGGTCGTGAACGGCAAGTCCACCGTCGATCCCGAGCTGCGGCGGGTCGTCGAGGAGGCCGTTGCCGCGACCAACTACGTGCCGAACTCCGCCGCCCGCTCGCTCGTGACCCGGCGCACCAACTCGGTGGCCCTGGTGGTCTCCGAGGCGGAGCGCCGCAACCAGCCGCTCGACCCGTTCGTCGGCCGGATGTTCACCGACCCGCACTTCGGGCGGGTGGTGAGCGGTGTCATCCAGGTGCTGCGCCCGCAGGGGATGCAGATGGTGCTGATGCTGGCGGACGACAGCGAGTCGCGCAGCCAGCTCCTCGGCTACCTGCGGCAGGGGCACGTCGACGGCGTGATCCTGGTGTCCTCCAACACCGTGGACCCACTGCCGCAGTGGCTCACCGAGGCACGGATCCCGGCGGTCCTGGCCTCGCGCCCGGCCTCCTCCTGCCCGATCGCCTACGTGGACGTGGACCAGCGCGAGGGCGTCCGGCTGGCGGTGGACCACCTGGTGGGGCTCGGACGCCGGCGGATCGCGACGATCACCGGCCCGCTCGACATGCCCGCCAGCCGGGAGCGGCTCTCGGGCTTCCGTGACGCGCTCGCCGCGCACGGCCACGGCGAACCGGTGCACGTGGAGGGCGACTTCACCCAGGACGGCGGCGGCGCGGCGATGCGCCACCTGCTGGAGCGCTGCCCCGACCTGGACGGGGTGTTCATCGCCTCCGACCTCATGGCCCTCGGGGCGCTGCCCGTGCTCTCGCGCAGCGGACGGCGGGTGCCGGAGGACGTCGCGGTGATCGGCTTCGACGACAGCAGTGCCGCGCTGGCCTGCGACCCGAAGCTGACCACGGTGCGGCAGCCGGTGGAGGACATGGCCTCGGAGATGGCCCGGCTGGTGCTCCGGCAGATCGCGGAACCGGCGAAGACGATGCCGATGGTGGTCTTCCGCCCGACGCTCGTGGTGCGGCAGACCGCGTAGGAGCCCCTTCCCGGCCGCTTGCCCGCCGCTGCTTGGCCCCCCGCCCTGCCCTCGCCCCGCCCCCGCCTCGCGCCCATGCGCGGGGCGGGACCGCCGGGCTGCTGCCGGGGCCGACGGGTGTCGGTCCGCGAGGGTCGGTTCCTGGGTGCCGGGGCCGACGGGTGCCGGTCCTGGGGGTGTCGACCTCGGGGCGGGCCGGCCGGTAGGCGCGCAGGCAGCGCAGGCAGCGCAGGCAGGTCCTTCGGCACGGCAGCTCAGGAGCTCGGAGGAGAGCGCTCTCTTCGAGTGGCGCGGGTGGCCGCGCGGAGATCGCCGCCAATTGCTGCACGCTCATTGACAGGGGCACTGTCGCGGGGGCAGTCTCTGAGCGCCAGTTGAGAGAGCGCTCTCTCATGGTGGCGTACATGCCACCGGACCCGACCCGCACGGAGGGAGTACCCGTGGAGCTGACCGCCCTCGACCGGCACCGGCCGACCCTGGAGGACGTCGCCGAGCTCGCCGGCGTGTCACGGGCCACCGCCTCCCGGGTCGTCAGCGGCTCCCACCCCGTCAGCGAACGGCGCCGCTCGGCCGTGATGCGGGCCGTCGCCGACCTGCAGTACGTGCCCAACCAGGCCGCGCGCTCCCTGGTCACCCACCGCACCGGCTGCTACGCCCTGGTGCTGCCCGAGGGCATGTCACGGGTCTTCTCCGAGGGCTTCTTCCCGACGCTGATCCGCGGTGCCACCGAAGAACTCGAAGCCTCCGACGAGCAGTTGGTGATCCTGTTGGCAGGCTCGGCGGCCGGCCGGCGGCGTATCGAGCAGTACGCGCGCGCCGGGCACGTCGACGGCGTGGTGCTCGCGTCGCTGCACGGCCCCGACCCGCTGCCGGAGTTCCTCGCCCGTACCGGCGTGCCGGTGGTGTGCAGCGAACGCCCGGTGCACGGACCGGAGTTGCCCTACGTGGCGGTGGACAACGCCGGTGGTGCCACCTCCGCCGTGCGCTACCTGCGGGCACTCGGCCGGACGCGGATCGCGACCGTCGCCGGGCCGTCCGACATGCCCGCCGGGATCGAACGGCTCGCCGCGTACCGGCGGGAGGCCGCCCGGGCCCGCTGCCGGCCGCTGGTCGCCGAGGGCGACTTCACCGTGGAGGGCGGCCGGGCCGCGATGGCCCGGCTGCTGAAGGAGGAGCCGCGCATCGACGCGGTGTTCGCCGCCTCCGACCAGATGGCGGTCGGTGCGCTCGACACCCTGCGGCGGGCCGGCCGGCGGGTGCCGGAGGACGTCGCGGTGGTCGGCTTCGACGACGTCGACTGCGCCCGCCAGTGCGACCCCCCGCTCACGACCGTACGGCAGCCGATCGACGAGCTCGGCCGTCAACTCATCCGCAGCGTGCAGCGGTTGGCGGCCGGCGAGCCAGCCGCCCCGGCGCTCGTCCTGCCCACCGGCCTCGTCGTGCGGGGGTCCGCCTGACCGACGGACGACCGGCCACCCGCCGACCAGGTCACCGCCTCACCCCCACCCGAGGACGGCCATGGATCCCGAGTACCGCCGAACGACGGCCCGCGGCCCGCCCCGTGCGATGCCGGACCGTCCGCCGTGCCCCGTGCCCGGCACCCCGATCCGCCCCACTGCCCCACCTGCAGTACCCACCCCGCAGTACCGACTCCGCACCACCCCCACCCAGCTGGAGTTTCCATGACAACGGCACCGACGGGCGCAGCCGTGCGCCCGCAGCGCCACCACCGCCGGGTCCTGACCCGGCTCCTGACGGCGCTCGCCCTGGCCGTCGGCGCGCTGCTCGTCCCGTTCGCCTCGGCCGCCCCCGCGGCGGAGAGCCTGCTCTCGCAGAACAAGCCGGTCGTCGCCACGTCCGCGGAGAACGTCGCGTTCCCCGCCACCGCGGCGGTCGACGGCAACGCGGGCACCCGCTGGTCGAGCACCTTCTCCGACCCGCAGTCGATCCAGGTCGACCTCGGCGCCACCGCCACGGTGAGCCGGGTCGTGCTGCAGTGGGAGGCCGCGTACGCCACCGGCTTCAAGCTGCAGACCTCGCCCGACGGCAACACCTGGACGGACATCTACGCCACCACCACCGGCACCGGCGGCACGCAGAACCTCACCGTGAACGGCACCGGCCGGTACGTGCGGATGTACGGCACCGCGCGGGCCACCCAGTACGGCTACTCGCTCTGGGAGTTCCAGGTCTACGGCACCCCCGGCGGCACCAACCCGGGCGGAGGTGACGTCCAGCTCTCGTACAACAAGCCGGCGTTCGCCTCGACCAGCCAGAACGACGGCGGGTGCGGCAACTGCCTGCCCGGCAAGGCCGTCGACCAGGACCCGGCCACCCGCTGGGCCACCAGCGCGTGGAGCGACCCGGCCTGGATCTACATCGACCTCGGCGCCACCGCGACGATCCACAAGGTGATCCTGCAGTGGGATCCGGCGTACGCCACGGCCTACAAGCTGCAGGTCTCCAACGACGCGGCGAACTGGTCCGACATCTACTCCACCACCACCGGCAAGGGTTTCAAGGAGACCGTCTCCAACCTGAACGGCACCGGCCGGTACGTGCGGATGTACGGCACCACCCGGGTGAGCCAGTACGGCTACTCGCTCTGGGAGTTCCAGGTGTTCGGCACGGGCGGCGCCCCCGTCACGCCGCCGGCACTGCCCGCGAACCCGGCCTTCCCGGCGACGCGCCTGGTGTTCAGCGACGAGTTCAACGGCACCAACGGCACGGCGCCCGACGCCTCGAAGTGGACGACCGACCCCGGGGCCGGCGTCAACAACGAGCTGGAGTACTACACGACCGGCAACAAGAACCTCTACCAGGACGGCACCGGCAACCTCGTCCTGGAGGCCCGCAAGGAGGTCACCCCGGGGTCGTCCTGCCCGCGCGACCCGCTGTCCGGCAGCACGACCTGCCAGTACACCTCGGGCCGGATCAACACCTACGGCCACTTCGACTTCGCGTACGGCCACGCCGAGGCACGGATCAAGGTGACCGGCACGCAGGGCCTGTGGCCGGCGTTCTGGATGCTCGGCTCGAACTTCAAGAACGGCACCGCGTGGCCGTACTCGGGTGAGATCGACATCATGGAGCACGTGGGCAAGGTCGCCGACTCGGTGTACTCCACGCTGCACGCGCCCGCCTACAACGGCGGTGGCGGCTACGGCGCGCCGTACACCCTGGCGGGTCAGGACTTCGCCGGCGCCTTCCACACCTACGCCGTCGACTGGGACTCCACCCACATGACGTTCTACGTGGACGGCAACGCCTTCTTCACCGTGGACCGCAACGTGCTGGAGACCACCCGCGGCCCGTGGGTGTACGACCACCCGTTCTACCTGATCCTCAACAACGCGGTGGGCGGTGACTGGCCGGGCGCGCCGGACGCGAGCACCGTGTTCCCGCAGAAGATGCTCGTGGACTACGTCCGCGTCTACCAGTAGGAAGCGGGCCGGCCGGCCGCACCCGTCAGGGGCGCGGCCGGCCGTGCCGTCTCAGGGCTTGTAGACGCGGCCCGGCTCCGGCCTCGCCGGGGAGAGCAGCTGCGAGACCGTCACGACGGTGTAGCCCTTCTCCTTCAGGTCGGCGAGGATGCCGGGAACGGCGGGGACGGTGCCCGGGTAGATGTCGTGCAGCAGGATGATGCCGTCCCGCTTCACCTGCTCGCGCACGCGCTTGCGGATGAGCTCGGAGTCGTCGGTCGCGTAGTCCTTGGCGGTGACGCTCCACAGCACCTGGGCGACGCCGAGCTCCTTGCAGATCGCCGAGACGTCCTCGTCGGTGCGGCCCTGCGGCGGGCGCATCAGGACGGGCCTGCGGCCGCTGATCCGCTCGACGGCGTCCTCGGTCCGCTCGATCTCGGCGCGGGCCTCCGCCGGCTCCACCTCGGTGAGGATCTTGTGCGTCCAGGTGTGGTTCGCCGGTTCGTTGCCCTCGGCGACCAGGCGCCGGACGGTGTCCGGGTACTTCATGACGTGGTTCTTGCCGAGCATGAAGAAGGTGGCGTGGGCGCCCTGCTGCTTGAGGATGTCGAGCAGCTTCGGGGTGTACCGGCTCGGCCCGGCGTCGAAGGTGAGGGCCACGCAGGAGGCCTTGCGGCAGTCGACGGCCTGCGCGGCCGTGCCGTCCCCGGAGACGCTGCCCGAGGCCGCGGCGCGTGCGCTGCGGGGCGTGGTGGTGTCGTACGAGGCGCAGCCGCCGAGCAGGGCCGCGAGGGCGGTGCTCGCGGCCAGCGCGGATATGGTGCGTCTGCGAACTCCTGGTATGCCGACCGGCATCGAGTCTCCCCCCGTGGCGCCGCCTTCCGTGCGGGAGGCTGGTTCGGGTGCGACTATACCGAGGGGGCATACCAGGTATGCATGCGGGGTGCGGTCCGTGGAGCTGCCGCGGTCAGGCCATCCAGAAGAAGACCGCCGTCATCCGCCGCTCCTCCAGCGAGCCGCCCCAGTAGCCGGTGGCGGTGTGGATGATGTTGGCGCTGTAGAGCAGCAGCCGGTTGAAGCGGTGCGGCACCCGGACGTCCTCGACGAAGGAGTCCGCCGGGACGAACCTCGTGCCGAGGGCGTCCACCAGGTTGTTGTGCGGGGCCGTCACGATGTTGCCGCCGAGCGCGCCGCCCGGCATCCGCTGGCGGTAGAAGCTCGTGCCGCAGTCCTTCGGCGCGTCCGGGCTGAGGTACAGCACCGCGGCGTAGCGGCACACCGCGCGCGAGTCCGTGTGCGGGCGCGGCTCGCACTCGTCGGCGCCGACCACCTGGATGCAGTTGTGGTTGACGGTCGCGCCCCCGGCGGAGGTCTCCGCCCAGATCCGCCGGGCGCCCGTCGCCTCCCTCACGAGGCCTTCCACGTGCGCCAGTTCGTCCGGCTCCAGGCCGGGCATCGTCCGCAGGCCGGGCCAGGTCTCCGGCCGGTGCGGGTAGCCCTGGCTCCAGTCGGCGCGGGCCAGCACCCGGGCCCGGACGGCCGCGGGGTCGGGCAGCACGTCGTCGATCACCCAGAAGTCGCGGCCGCGGGTGGGCTTGCGGTAGGGGAGCACCGGGACCGCCGGGATCGCCGGCGTTCGGGGGAGAGGTGACATGGACCCGACGGTAGTGACGCGCGTTGCGCCGCTTCGCCCGTGAACCGGTCAATTGTGCGTCAAGGCGTGGCCAAGACCGTTCGGACGTGCAGGGGTACCGATCGCGGGCGCAGCGGAACGGGCCGGCAGGTGCCGGGCTTTCGCGCGCCCGCGGGGCGCGAAGGCCGTGCGGTCGCCCGGCTGCGGGCCGGTCGCCCGGAGGCTGCGCGCCTACCGGGCGGCGGGCCGGGGGTGGCGCACCATGAACACGTCGATCGGGTCCTGGTGTTCGAGGGTGAAGCCGTGGCGCTCGTACAACCGCCGTGCCGCGCTGCCCTGCAGGACGGTCAGGCGGACGGTCCGGGCGTCGGCGTCCGTCCGGGCGAGGAGTGTGCGCAGCACGGCCGTGCCGATGCCACTGCCGTGCAACTCCGGTGTCAGGTAGAAGTGTTCGATCCACCAGTCGTCGTCGCCCGGGCGCAGGGTGACCGAGCCGGAGACGGTGCCGCCGACGGTGATCGCCGAGGTGTGCTCCGGCGAGAAGGTGTCGCGCATCCGCTGCCGCACGCGGTGCGGGTCGAACCGGCCCAGGCGCTCCAGGTCCGGGCGCAGCGCCGCGGCCCGTACGTCGGCCATCGTCTCGACGTCGGCGAGCTCGGCGGGGCGGAGGGACCAGGTGGTCGGGGGTGCCGTCATGGCGTCATGATCGCAGGGGCCCGGCCGTGCGGTCGTCGGCGGAGGGATCAGAACTGCCGGAGGAGGGTGCCGGCGCCGATCACCATGAGCCCGCAGGCCGCGAGGAGCATCAGGCCGACGACGATGCAGCCGAGGGTTTCCCGGCCGTTCGCGGCCGGTTCCGCGTCCTCCTCGGCGGCGCCCCAGGCGAGCGGGCGGCCGGCCGCGGCGGAGGCGGCCGTGCGGACCGCCGTCAGCCGCTCGCGGGCGGTGCCGGTGGGCGCGCTCTCCTCCGGGTCGCGCCAGGCGAGGGCGGTCATCCGGGCCCGCGGGTCCGCGTACCGGGCCTCGAAGGCGGCGGTCTCGGCCTCGTCCCGGTCGTCGTCGAGGTACGTCCAGCGGCCGGCCTGGGCGGGCTCGCCGTACAGCCGGTACACCGCGCCGAGCCGGCGCCGCACCGTGAGGTCGGCGGGGTGGCTGCCGACCAGTCCGCGGAGGCGCTGCCGGGCGAGCGGTACGCGCCCGGCCCGGAGGTCGGCCTCGGCCCGGGCCAGGGTCGTTTCGATGGTCACCCCGGCATGGTGCCGGGGCGGACGTGCCCGGTCAAAGCGGTTTCCGGGGAACGGGGAGGCCGGTCGTCGGGGCCGGGCAGGAAGCCGTTCAGCAGCGGGAGGAGCAGGTCGGTGCGCTGTGCGACGCCGAGGTGGCTCGTGCGCGGCAGGACGGCGAGGCGGGCGTCCGGGACGAGCTCGTACATCTCGACGGCGTGTTCGAGCCGGACGAGGTCGTGGTCGCCGACGATGAGCAGGGTGGGTGCGGCGAGCCCCCGCAGGGCGTCGGCCGGCCAGCCCCCGAACGCGTCGACCGCGGCGGACGCCTTGGCGGCGAACTCCTCGAAGTGCTCCGGGTGCGGCGCGGTGGCGAGGTAGGCGTCGCGCATCGCTTCGAACTCGCGGGCGGTGGGCATGCGGGTGGAGCCCGCGTGGAGTTCGGGGCGGCGGATCTCGTCGTGGTAGCCGTCCGGGTGGCAGCCGACGGAGGCGAGGGCGAGGTGGTCGACGCGGTCCGGGTGGTCGAGGGCGAGCTGCAGCGCGACGAGACCGCCGAGGCTGAAGCCGAACAGGTCGGCGCGCGCGATCCGGAGGTGGTCGAGCAGTCCGAGGACGTCCTCGGCCAGGTGCTCCACGCGGAACTCGCGGTCGGTGTCGGCGGTGTGGCCGTGGCCCTGGAGTTCGGCGGCGACGACCCGCCGGGTGGGGGCGAGCGCCGGGATGAGGGCGCCGAAGGAGAGGCCGATGGTCAGCAGGCCGCCGTGCAGGGCGATCAGGGGCCGCCCGGCGCCGTACTGCTCGTAGTAGAGGTCGAGCCCGTTGACGTGCGCGTAGGCGCCTGCGGAGGTCATGGGGATCCCTTCGGCCGCGGTGATGCCCTCCGTCCAGTCTGGACCCGGGGGCGGGGCGTGGGAAATTGCGCATAAGGAAATATTGCTTGGCGCGCACTATTGCGCACCCCGCAGCTTTGTCGGTACCGTCGTCCCATGGACACCCACCGGACGCCGTCCGCCCCCGGCCTGCGCGAGCGCAAGAAGCAGGCCACCCGCCAGGCGCTCAGCTGGGCGGCCATCCGGCTGACCGTCGAACGCGGCCTGGACAACGTCCTGGTGGAGGACATCGCGGCCGAGGCCGGGGTGTCCGCCCGCACCTTCAACAACTACTTCTCCAGCAAGGCCGAGGCGATCGCCGCCCGCCACCTCGACCGCTCCCGGAGGGTCGCCGACGCCCTCCGGGAACGCCCCGCCGCCGAACCCCTCTGGCCGGCCCTCCTCGCCGCCGTCCTCGCCGAGGCCGGGGGCGAGGCGGTGCCGGACCCGCAGTGGGCGGCAGGCGTCCGCCTGATGGTCACCGACCCCGCCCTGCAGGGCGAGATGCTCAAGGCCGGGGCCGAGGCCGCCCGCGAACTCGCCGTCGCGGTCGCGGAACGCACCGGCGCCGACGCCGAACGCGACCTCCACCCGCAGCTCGTGGCGGCCGCCGTCGGCGCCGCCGTCCAGGTCGCCACCGCACAGTGGCTCCGCGAGGACACCGCGACCTCCATGTCCGCACTCCTGCGGGAGGCGCTGGAGCTGCTCGCCGCCGGGCTGCCGGCGCCCTCCGCGCCGTAGCGGTCCGCGCCGGCCCGCGTACCCGTACCTGACCCGCGCACCCGTACCCGCCCGTCGCCCCGTACTCGTACCCGTATCTGTCCTTCCTGGTCCCGCACTGCCCCCGGCCCGGGCGGCGTGCCTGCCGCGCCCGGGCCGTCCCCGGCATGCCCTCATCCCTTCCTCCGGAACCCGTAGGAGCACAGTCATGACCCATGACGTCGTCATCGTCGGAGGCGGGCCCAACGGCCTGCTGACGGCCTGCGAACTCGCCCTCGGCGGCGTGCCGCACCCGGTTGTCCTGGAGGCCGGCCCCGAGCCGTCCACCGAGCCCCGAGCCAACGGCCTGGTCGGCCGGGTCGTCGAGGCACTCGACCGGCGCGGCCTGTACGGGCTCTTCAGCGGCAGCGCCGAACCCCCGTCGCCCGCACCGTACTTCCCCTTCGCCGGGTTGATCCTCGACATGGCGGGCTGGACCGGGAACGCCCTCCACACCCTGCCCCTGCCCCAGGTGCGTATGGTCGAACTCCTCACCGCACGGGCCCTGGACCTCGGTGTCGAGATCCGCCGCGGCCACCGGCTCACCGAACTCCGGCAGGACCCGGAGGCGGTCACCGCCGAGGTCGACTCGCCCGACGGCCCGTACCGGCTCACCGCCCGCCACCTCATCGGTGCGGACGGCGGGCACAGCATCGTCCGCAAGCTCAGCGGCATCGGCTTCCCCGGCACCACCGACCACGGCTTCGTCTCGATCAGCGGCGAGGCCGCCATCCACCCGCCCGTCGCGGTGCCCGGCGGCGGTGACCTCGACATCGGCGGCGACGTCGGACGGCTGCGCCCGGCGTCCTTCACCCGCACCGAGCGGGGCGTCTTCGCGTACGGGATGTTCCGGCCGGGGGTGTACCGGATCTCCGTCCTCGAATGGGGCCGACCCCCGGCGGAGAGCCGTACGGACCTCCCGATCGCCGAACTCCGTGACGCCGTCGGGCGGGTGCTCGGTGTGGACGTGCCGATCAGTGCGCTGCCCGCCGACACCGCGCCCGCCCACGTGCGGGCCGTCACCGGCGTCAACTCCCGTGTCGCCGAACGCTACCGGGACGGCCGCGTGCTGCTCGTCGGCGACGCCGCGCACGTGCAGTCCGGTGTCGGCGGCCCCGGCCTCAACCTCGGTCTGCAGGACGCCCTGAACCTCGGCTGGAAGCTCGCCGCCGTGACCGCCGGCTGGGCGCCGCCCGGCCTGCTCGACACCTACGAGCAGGAGCGACGGCCCGTCGCCGAACGCGTCATCATGCACAGCCGCGCCCAGATGGCCCTGCTCGCGCCAGGCTCCGACGTCACCGCCCTGCGCACGCTCATGGGCGAACTCCTGCAGGACCAGGGCACCGTGCGGCACATCTCCGACCTGATGTCCGGCGCCGACACCGTCTACCGGGCCGACGGCGGCGCGGGCACCCACCCGCTCACCGGCCGCTGGATGCCCGACCTCACCCTCGACATCGGCGGCCGGCCCACCCGGGTCGCCGAACTCGCCCGCTCCGCACGCCCGCTGCTCCTCGACCTGGCCCCCGGGGAGGGCCACGACGAGGCCGGCCTCGCCGCCGTGGCCGGCGCCTGGGCCGACCGGGTGGACCACGTACGCGCCGGTGTCGCCGCCGCGCCCGCCGGGGCCGCGGGGGTCACCGGGGTCACCGGGGGCGCGGGGGCCGCACCCGCCGTCGTCCCGGAGGCGCCCGCCGCCGCGGTGCTCGTCCGGCCCGACGGGTACGTCGCCTGGGCCGCGGACGCCTGCACCCCCGACGCCGTGGACGGCCTGCGGCGGGCGCTCGCCGCGTGGTTCGGCACCCCCGCCGGGTGACGGCCCCGACCTGGTCGGCGCCTGCCCGCACGGCAGGTGCCGGCCCGGTCGGGCGGTGCCCGGCGATGTCAGTGCCGGTCGGGATGATGTTCGACATGAAGGACGCAGCCGCTCCGGCCACCCCCGCCGCCTATGCCGATGCCGTCGCCACCGCCGTCTCGGCGTCCGCGGCCTACTACGCCGACGGCTCCACGCCACTGGGCGACGACGAGTACGACGCGCTGCTGCGCGGCATCGAGGCGTACGAACTCGCCCACCCCGGCGAGGTGCTGCCGCAGTCGCCGACCGGCAAGGTCGCGGGCGGCGCCGCCGTCGGCGACGTGCCGCACTCCGTGCCGATGCTCAGCCTCGACAACGTCTTCTCCGCCGACGAGCTGGAGGCCTGGGCCGCCGGTCTGGAGCGGCGGCTCGGCCGGCCGGTCGACGGCTGGTGCGTCGAGCCGAAGCTCGACGGCCTGGCCGTCGCCGCCCGCTACCGGGCGGGCCGCCTCGAACGCCTCATCACCCGCGGCGACGGGCTCGCCGGCGAGGACATCGGCCACGCCGCGGACGCCGTGCTCGGCCTCCCCGCACGGCTCGCCGAGCCGGTCGACGTGGAGCTGCGCGGCGAAGTGCTGCTGACGCAGAGCCAGTTCGAGCAGGCCAACGCCGTCCGGGTGGAGCACGGCGCCACGCCGTTCGCCAACCCGCGCAACGGCGCGGCCGGCACGCTCCGCGCGAAGGACCGGCCGTACCGCATCGAGCTCACCTTCTTCGCGTACGGCGCCGTCGGCCTGGGCGGCCTCGGGCACGACGCGCTGCTCGGCCGGCTCGCCGAGCTGGGCGCCAACACCGCCGCGAGCACCGCGGCCGCGCCGGTCCGCCGTACGGACGTCGCCGGGGTGCGCGAGCGGATCGCCGAGATCGCCGCCCTGCGGGCGTCCCTGCCGTTCGGCATCGACGGCATCGTGGTCAAGGCGGACTCCGTCGCCGACCAGGAGCAGGCGGGCGCAGGTTCCCGGGCACCCCGCTGGGCGGTCGCGCACAAGCTGCCCGCGGTGCACAAGGTGACCCGCCTGATCGGCGTGGAGTGGAACGTCGGCCGCACCGGCGTCATCGCCCCGCGCGCCGTGCTGGAGCCGGTCGAGGTCGACGGCGTCACCATCACGTACGCCACCCTCCACAACCCCGCCGACATCACCCGGCGCGGACTGCTCCTCGGCGACCAGGTCTTCGTGCACCGCGCCGGCGACGTCATCCCCCGGGTGGAGGCGCCGCTGGTGGATCAGCGCACGGGCGCCGAGCAGCCGATCGAGTTCCCCGCGGTGTGCCCGCGCTGCGGCGACGCCATCGACACCTCGCAGCAGCGCTGGCGCTGCGTGCGGGGCCGCGGCTGCCAGGCCGTCGCCTCGATCCGGTACGCCGTCGGGCGCGACCAGCTCGACGTCGAGGGGCTCGGCGGCACCCGGGCCGTGCAACTCGTCGAGGCGGGGCTGGTCGCGGACGTCGCCGACCTCTTCGCGCTGACCCGGGAGCAGTTGCTCACCCTCGACCGGATGGGCGCCACCAGCGCCGACAACCTGCTGGCGGCCCTCGCCGAGGCCCGCGACCGGCCGCTCAACCGGGTGTTCTGCGCGCTCGGCGTGCGTGGCACCGGCCGGTCGATGTCCCGCCGGATCGCCGCGCACTTCGGCAGCATGGCGGCCGTCCGGGCCGCGGACGCCGAGGCGCTCGCGGAGGTCGACGGCATCGGACCGGAGAAGGCCGCGGTGGTCGTCGCCGAACTGGCCGAGCTGGCACCCGTCCTGGACAAGCTCGCCGCGCACGGTGTCGGCCTCACGGTGACGGAGCCCGTGCGGCCCGCCGCCACCGCGGGCACCGGTACGGACGGCGCGGCGGACACCGCCGCCCCGGCCGGCGGTCCGCTGGCGGGCGAGGCGGTGGTGGTGACGGGCAGCATGACCGGGCGGCTCGCCGAACTGAGCCGCAACCGGATCAACGAGCTCGTCGAACTGGCCGGCGGCAAGGCCTCCTCGTCCGTGTCGAAGCGCACCACGCTGCTGGTGGCGGGCGAGAAGGCCGGCTCCAAGCGGGCCAAGGCGGAGGAGCTGGGCATCCGGATCGTCACGCCGGACGACCTCGCGCTGCTCGTGGGCGACCTGCTGCCCTGAGCCGGCCCCGCCGCAGCCACCCCGCCCCGATCGCCCCGCCCCGCCGCAGCCGCCCCGCCCCGCCCTGCGGCAGCCACCCCGCCCCGCCGTCGTCCGCGTACGTGTCCGAGGGCGGGGACGGGCGCGGCGCGGGGGCGCCGGGGGAGCGGGGGCGGGCGGCTGTGGTTCCATGGCCCCGGACATCCGATGACTGAGGGGCAGGGCGTGGCCGTCACCGACGAGGCAATCGGCAGGATCAAGGCGATGATCGTCTCCGGGGAGCTGCGGCCCGGCGACCGTCTCCCCCGGGAGGCCGACCTGGCGGCCCTGCTCGGCCTCTCCCGCAACTCCCTGCGGGAGGCCGTGAAGGCCCTCTCGCTGCTGAACGTGCTGGACGTCCGCCAGGGCGACGGCACGTACGTCTCCACCCTGGAGCCCACCCGGCTGCTGGAGGCGGTGAGCTTCCTCCTCGACCTGCACCGCGACGACACCGTGCTGGAGGTCTTCCAGGTGCGGGCCATCCTGGAGCCGGCCGCCGTCGCGCTCGCCGCCCGGCGGATCGCCGCCCCGCAGGTCGCGGAGCTGCGGGCCCTGCTGGCGGGGCTCGGCGATCACCCCACCGTGGAGGAACTCGTCGCCGCCGACGTCGAGTTCCACCGGCGCATCGCCGAGGCGGCGGGCAACTCGGTGCTCTGCTCGCTGATCGACTCGCTGTGGGGCCCCACCGCCCGCGCCCGGATCTGGCGCGGCATCACCCAGCGGGGTGCCGTCGAGCGCACCATGGCCGAGCACACGGCGATCCTCGACGCGCTGGCAGCCGGCGACGCCGAGACCGCCCGCGCCTGGGCCACCGTGCACATCGACGGCGTCGCCCAGTGGCTCCGCACCGCGCTCTGACGGCCGCCGGCCCCGGCGGTGGCGGCCTGCCTGACCGTGGTGGCCGACAGCGGACAATCCGGCCAGACCTCCGATGAATGCCTGGTGCCGCCGCCGGGTCCGTGCATAGGGTGCAGCCGAACCGCCGGGCACCAGCCGGCGCCCGTACGCCGGGGAGGCCGCCGCCTCCCGGTCAGGAGTCCACCCCGTGAAACTGCTGCGCGTCGGCCCCGCCCGCGGTGAGCGCCCGGCGGTCCTCGCCGCCGACGGCCGCCTGCTCGACCTCTCCCCGGTCACGGACGACATCGACGGGCGGTTCCTCGCCGGCGGCGGCATCGAGGCGGCCCGCGCCGCCGTCGCGGAGGGCACGCTGCCCGAGCTCGACGCGGACGGCCTGCGCCTCGGCCCGCCGGTCGCCCGCCCCGGCAAGGTCGTCTGCATCGGCCTCAACTACCGCGACCACGCGGAGGAGACCGGCGCCGCGATCCCGCCCCGCCCGGTCGTCTTCCTGAAGGACCCGTCCACCGTCGTCGGCCCGTACGACGACGTGCTGATCCCGCGGCGGTCCGTCAGGACCGACTGGGAGGTGGAGCTCGCCGTCGTCGTCGGCCGCCGCACCCGCTACCTCGACTCGCCGCAGGAGGCGCTCGGCGCCGTCGCCGGGTACGCGATCAGCAACGACGTCTCCGAGCGCGAGTTCCAGCTGGACTTCTCCGGCCAGTGGGACCTCGGCAAGTCCTGCGAGACCTTCAACCCGCTCGGCCCCTGGCTGGTCACCCCCGACGAGGCCGGCGACCCGCAGGCCCTCGGCCTGCGCCTCGACGTCAACGGCCGCCGCCGCCAGGACGGCAACACCAAGAACATGATCTTCGACGTCGCCCACGTCCTCTGGTACCTGAGCCAGTACATGGTGCTGGAGCCCGGCGACGTCATCAACACCGGCACTCCCGCGGGCGTGGCCCTCGGCCTGCCCGACCACCCGTACCTGCGGGCCGGCGACACCGTCGACCTCGCGATCGACGGTCTCGGCAGCCAGCGCCAGACCTTCGTGCAGGCCTGAGGGGGCCGCCGCCGTGGCCGCGCTGATCACCGCCGTCGACACCTACGACATCCGCTTCCCGACCTCGCGCGACCTCGACGGCTCGGACGCGATGAACCCCGACCCCGACTACTCGGCCGCCTACGTCGTGCTCCGCACCGACGAGCCCGGCGGCCCGGCCGGGCACGGCTTCACCTTCACCATCGGCCGCGGCAACGACGTGCAGGTCGCCGCCCTCGACGCACTCCGCCCGTACCTTCTCGGCCGCCCCGTCGACGCGCTCTGCGCCGACCCCGGGAGCCTCAGCCGCGACCTCGTCGGCGACAGCCAACTGCGTTGGCTCGGACCGGAGAAGGGCGTGATGCACATGGCCGTCGGCGCCGTCGTCAACGCCGTCTGGGACCTCGCCGCGAAACGGGCCGGCGTGCCGCTGTGGCAGCTGCTCGCCGACGCCGACCCGGCCTGGCTGGTCTCCCAGGTCGACTTCCGCTACCTCACCGACGCGATCACCCCGGAGGAGGCGCTCGGCCTGCTGCGCGCCGGGCGCGCGGGCCGCGCAGACCGCGAGGCCGACCTGCGCCGCCGCGGCTACCCCGCCTACACCACCTCGCCCGGCTGGCTCGGCTACAGCGACGCCAAACTCACCCGGCTCGCCCGGCAGGCCGTCGCCGACGGCTTCACCCAGATCAAGCTCAAGGTCGGCGCCGACCTCGCGGACGACGTCCGCCGCTGCCGGGCGGCCCGCGCCGCGGTCGGCCCCGGCATCCGGCTGGCCGTCGACGCGAACCAGCGCTGGGACGTCGCCGAAGCCGTCGCCTGGACCACCGCCCTCGCCGAGTTCGACCCGTACTGGATCGAGGAGCCGACCAGCCCCGACGACGTGCTCGGCCACGCGGCCGTCCGCCGGGCGGTCGCCCCGATCCGGGTCGCCACCGGCGAGCACGTCCAGAACCGCATCGTCTTCAAGCAGTTGCTGCAGGCCGGCGCCGTCGACATCGTGCAGATCGACGCGGCCCGGGTCGGCGGCGTCAACGAGAACCTGGCGATCCTGCTGCTCGCCGCGAAGTTCGGCGTGCCGGTCTGCCCGCACGCCGGCGGCGTCGGCCTGTGCGAACTCGTCCAGCACCTCTCGATGTTCGACTACCTCGCGCTCTCCGGCACCACCGAGGACCGCGTCGTCGAGTACGTCGACCACCTGCACGAGCACTTCCTCACGCCGGCGGTCGTCCGCGCCGGCCACTACGTCGCACCCACCGCGCCCGGCTTCTCCGCGGAGATGCACGCCGACTCCATCGCCGCCTACACCTACCCCGGCGGCACCTTCTGGGCCGCCGACCTCGCCGCGCAGGGCACCGAACCCCCTTGCGTCGTACCGGAGGAGACCGCACCATGAGCCAACTGACCGGCCTGGCCGCCGTGGTCACCGGCGGGGCGTCCGGCATCGGGCTGGCCACCGCCCGGCTGCTCGCCGCCGAGGGCGCCCGCGTCGCGGTGCTCGACCTCGACCCCTCGGGTGCCGAGCCCCCGCTCACCGGCATCACCGCGGACGTCGCCGACGACACCTCCGTCCGCGCCGCCGTCGCGCAGGCGGCCGAGGCCCTCGGCGGCCTCGACATCCTCGTCAACAACGCGGGCATCGGCGCCGTCGGCACCGTCGCGGACAACGACGACGCGCAGTGGCACCACGTGCTCGACGTCAACCTGCTCGGCATGGTGCGCACCAGCCGCGCCGCCCTGCCGCACCTGCGCCGCTCCCGGCACGCGGCGATCGTCAACATGTGCTCGATCGCCGCCACCGCCGGGCTCCCGCAGCGGGCCCTCTACTCCGCCAGCAAGGGCGCCGTGCTCTCGCTCACGCTGGCCATGGCCGCCGACCACCTCCGCGAGGGCATTCGCGTCAACTGCGTCAACCCCGGTACCGCGGACACCCCGTGGATCGGCCGGCTGCTCGCCGCCGCCCCCGACCCGGCCGCCGAACGCGCCGCCCTCGGCGCGCGCCAGCCGCACGGCCGGCTCGTCACCGCCGACGAGGTCGCCGCAGCCGTCCTCTACCTGGCCGGCCCCGGCGCGGGCTCCGTCACCGGCACCGCCCTCGCGGTCGACGGCGGCATGGCCGGGCTGCGGCTGCGCCCCGCCGGGACGTGACGCCGTGACGCCCCTGCGCCGCGTGCCGCTCGGCCGGAGCGCTGCCTGGGTCACCCGGCTCTCCTTCGGCGCCGCCCCCCTCGGCAACCTCTTCACGCCCGTCACCGACCAGGACGCCGCCGGGGCCGTCGACGCGGCCTGGGCGGTCGGCATCCGCTCCTTCGACACCGCGCCGCACTACGGCCTCGGCCTCTCCGAACGCCGCCTCGGCGCCGCCCTCGCCGGCCGCCCGCGCGCGGAGTACACCGTCTCCACCAAGGTCGGCCGCCTGCTCGTGCCGCTGCCCGCACCGGCCGGCGACGACCTCGCCCACGGCTTCGCCGTGCCCGCCACCCACCACCGCACCTGGGACTTCAGCGCCGACGGGGTGCGCCGCAGCCTGGAGCAGAGCCTCACCCGGCTCGGCCTCGACCGGGTCGACACCGTCTACCTGCACGACCCCGACGACCACGCCGGACAGGCCCTCGCCGAGGCCTACCCGGCACTCGAACGGCTGCGCGCCGAGGGCGTCGTGCGGGCGATCGGCATCGGCATGAACCGCAGCGCGCTGCCCGCCAGGTTCGTCCGCGACACCGACATCGACGTCGTGCTGCTGGCCGGGCGCCACACGCTGCTCGACCGCTCCGCCCTCGCCGACCTGCTGCCCGAGGCCGAACGCCGCGGCACCTCCGTCGTGGTCGGCGGCGTCTTCAACTCCGGCCTGCTGGCCGACCCCCGGCCCGGCGCAGGCTACGACTACGTGCCCGCCCCGGACGCCCTCCTGCAACGCGCCCTGCAACTGGAGGAGGTCTGCGCACGGTACGGCGTGCCGCTGCGGGCCGCCGCGGCGCGCTTCCCGCTCGGACATCCGGCGGTGGCCGCCGTCCTGCTCGGCCTGCGCGACGCGGGCCAGGTGCACGACGCCGCCGAGCAGTTCGGCCGGCCGCTGCCGACCGCCCTGTGGTCCGCCCTCCGGGCCGCCGGCCTGCTGGAGGCCGACGCGCCCACCCCCGAAGGGAGTCCGACCGGATGGACGTGACCCCGCAGCCACCGGTCGTCGACGCGCACCACCACCTGTGGCAGCTCGCCGTCCGCGACCAGGAGTGGATCACCGGGCCGGAACTCCGGCCGCTACGACGCGACTTCACCCTGGCAGACCTCCGCCCGGCCGCCCGCGCGGCCGGTGTCGTGGCGACCGTCGTCGTGCAGACCGTCACCGTGGCCGCCGAGACCCCCGAGCTGCTCGCCGCCGCGGACGGTGACCCGCTGGTGGCCGGGGTGGTCGGCTGGACGGACCTCACCGCGCCCGGCGTCGCCGACGCTCTGGCAGCTCTCCGCGAACTCCCCGGCGGCCGAAGGCTGGTGGGCATCCGCCACCAGGTGCAGTCCGAACCCGACCCGGAGTGGCTGCTCCGGCCGGACGTGCTGCGCGGCCTCGCCGCCGTCGCCGCCGCGGGCCTCGCCCACGACCTCGTCGTGCGCCCGCACCAGCTCCCGGCCGCGACCGCGGCGGCGGCGAGGCTGCCCGGTCTGACGTTCGTCCTCGACCACCTCGGCAAACCCCCGGTCGCCGCAGGCGCGTTCGAGCCCTGGGCCGGCCGGCTGCGCGCCTTCGCCGCGCTGCCCAACACGGTCGCGAAGCTCTCCGGCCTCGTCACCGAGGCCGACCTGCGGCACTGGACCGTCGCCGACCTGCGGCCGTACGCCGACGCGGCCCTCGACGCGTTCGGCCCCGGCCGCCTCCTCTACGGCTCCGACTGGCCGGTCTGCACCCTCGCCGCCGCGTACGGCGAGGTGCTGGCGGCCGCACGGGCGCTGACCGCGGAGCTGAGCCCGGCGGAGCAGCAGTCGGTGTTCGCCGGGACGGCCCGACGGGTCTACGGGCTCGCCTGACGCGCCGTCATGTCCTGAATCCCACGTGCACGTGGTCGCGGTGGGTCTCGTCGGAGAAGAACTGGTTCGGTGCCTGCCCGCCGGAGAGCCGGCGGGGGCCGCCGACGTTGTACGAGCCGGTGGCCGCGGCCTCCCGCATGAAGTCGTCGACCAGTGCGTGCGGCGTCCCCGGGTCCACCACCGCCCGGCCGTCGATCTGCCAGACGTCGACCGCCCGGCCCGGCGGGTGGTCGCTCGGCCGGGTGGTGCCGAAGACGTCCAGCGGATGGCCCGAGCTCAGCACCGTCACCGCGAAGGTGTGCGAGCGGGCGAGCGTCAGCATCGACTCCAGCACGCTGTCGTGCACGGTGCCCGCCCGGACGTCGGCCACGGCGGCGGGCGGCAGCTGGATCCGCGGCTCCGCCAGCACCCGCTGCGCCGCCGTGGACAGGTCCGCGGCCGGCGGCCCCGGCTCGGCCGGGTGCAGCGAGGTCACGTTCCAGCGCGGCGAGGCCTGCCGCAGCCGCACGTCGACCGTGGTGCCGCCCGCGGTGGTGCCGCCGCCCGGCGCGGCCGTCCACTGCCGGCAGACGACCATCACGCTCGCGGAGTCGAGCAGCAGGCCGCCGTACTGCGCGTTGACGACCTGGAGCGCCGCCTGCGTGCCGGGGCCGAGCAGGGCCGCCGCCTGCTCGGCGAGCGCGGGGTCGAGGCCGAGGGCGGACACCCGGGCGCGCGCGGCCTCGACGCCCTGCTGCCCGGGCGGCCATGCACCGATCGCCTCGACGAGTTCGACCGCCCGCAGTTTGATCTCGGGCCGCACCTCGCCGGGGCCCGGCCGCCACACCGTGGTCGACGGCAGCGCGGCCCCGGACGGAGTTGCGGACGGTGCCGCGGAGCCGGAGGGCCGACCCGATCCGGAGGCCGAGGACGACCCGGGCTCCGAGGACGACCCGGACGGCGGCGCCCCGGTGCACGCGCCCAGCAGCGCCCCGCCGAGCCCGAGCAGCACGGCCCGCCGGGGGAGGGCCCCGCGCGGGCTGCCGGGCGGAGGCGTCGGCGTGGTCACGGCTCCCACGGTAGGACGGCCGCGGGCGATCCCGGCGGACCCCGGCCGGGCCGGTCGCGCCCGCGCCCCCTCCCGGGACGCCGCCCCGGCGCCGGTGGGCTCGCGGCGGGCCGGTCGGGTCACCACCGGACGGCGGGGCTCCGCGGGCTCTCGCGTCCCGCACGGTCGAGCGCGGAGGCGGTGTACCAGGCCCCGGCGGCCGGAACCCGGTGCAGCCCGTCCCCGCCCGCCGGGAGGACGGCCGTCAGCACACCGACGGCCGCGGTGCCAGCTGCATCGCCGGTCGCATTACCGGTCGCGTTGCCTGTCGCGGCGGCGGCGTCGTCGCTGCGCCGGAGCGCGTACGTGAACGGCGCCGGGAGGCCCGCCCCGGCGCCGGCCGTCACCCGCAGCCCGTCGCCGTACGGCCGCAGCACCGGGCGGGCCGGCGCCGGGCCGCCGGCGAGCCGGGGGAGCAGCGGGGCGAGCGCGGGCCGCCGCCAGTGGTCGGCGGTGAGGCGCGAGACCGAACCGAGCCGGTCGGCCCGCAGGTCGCGGGCGCCGAAGAGGATGTCGCCGCCGATCCGGGGGAGGCCGTCGGCCAGCGCCAGGTGCCGTGACAGCTCGGCCGGGTCCTGCCAGGCCGCGGGCTGTCCGGCGGTGCCCGCCTTGTAGGCGGCCTGCCCGATCCACAGCTGGGTGTCGCCGTCCGCGGTCTGCGCGGCCCACCAGCGGGCCAGCACGCCGTAGTCGGCCTGCGGATGTCCGAGGTGCCAGTAGAGCTGCGGGGCGACGTAGTCGAGCAGGCCGTCCCGCACCCAGCCGCGGGTGTCGGCGTACACGCCGTCGTACGACTGGAACGCCTCGGTGTCCGAGCCCGCCGGGTCGGACGACGCGTTGCGCCACACCCCGAACGGGCTCACGCCGAACGCGGCCTGCGGCCTGACGGCCCGTACGAGGTCGCGGAGTTCGCGGATCATCAGGTCGACGTTGTGCCGCCGCCAGTCGCCGCGGCCGCCCGCCGTGCCCGCGTACGCGCCGCCGTACGCGGCGAACGACGCGCCGTCGGGGAAGTCCTCGCCGGCCACCGGGTACGGGTAGAAGTAGTCGTCCAGGTGCACGCCGTCGAGGTCGTAGCGGGCCACCGCGTCGAGCACGGCCCGCTGCACGAACGCCCGTGCCGCCGGCATCCCCGGGTCGTAGTAGAGCCGGCCGCCGTACGCGACCGCCCAGTCGGGGTGCCGCCGCGCCGGGTGCCCGGGCACGAGCGCACCCGGGTCGGCGTGCGTGGCGATGCGGTACGGGTTGAACCAGCCGTGGAAGGCGAGGCCGCGGGCGTGCGCGGCCGCCACCATGAACGCCAGCGGGTCGAAGCCCGGATCCCGGCCCTGCACCCCGGTCAGCCACTGCGACCACGGCTCGAAGGGGGACGGCCAGAAGGCGTCCGCGGTGGGCCGGATCTGCACGAACACGGCGTTGACGCCCGCGGCCCGCGCCGCGTCCAGGTGCTCGGTGAACGTCTCCCGGAGCCGCTCCGGCGACAGGCCCGGTGCGGGCGGCCAGTCCCGGTGCTCGACCGAGGCGATCCACAGGCCGCGCATCCGTCGCACCGCCGCACCCCCGCTGTCCGCCTCGCCGTCCGCCCCGCCGTCCGTCGTGGCGCCGTCCGCCGTGGCCCCGGCTTCCGCCGTGGCCGCCGCGCCCCCGGCGAGGACGGCGCCCAGCGCCCCGCAGCCCGCCAGGAACGCGCGCCGGCTCGGCGGGGCCGGAGGGAACGACACCATGCGGGCTCCTCGGCTCGACGCGACCGCCGCCGCGAACGGACCCCCACTCTCCCCGGGCCTGCCGCCGGGCCGTCACCGACACACCGCCGGAGTGGTCCGTGCGGGGGAATTCCGGGCGGTCGCGGTGCCGACGGACCGTGGTGACGGACCGTCGGCGCGAAGGTGGTGCCTGCCCGGCCCAGCTCCCTGGAGGCAATCACCGTGCTCACCCTTCCGGCCCGGCTGCTGGCCGTGCCGCTCGCCGCCGTCCTCGTCGCGCTGACCCCGGCGGAGGCGGCACCCGGCACGCTGCCCCGGGCCGCCGCGGCAGCCGGCCCGCTCGCCGCCGACCTCGACCGGCTCCTCGGCGACGCCCGGCTGGCGGGCGCCCAGGTGTCCGCGCTCGTCACCGACCCCGCCACCGGCGAGGTGCTGTACGAGCGGGCGTCCGGTGCGCTGATGCTGCCCGCCTCCACGCAGAAGACCGTCACCGCCGCGGCCGCCCTCGACCTGCTCGGGCCCGACCACCGGTTCCGCACCGAGGTGCTCGCCGTGGGCCGCCGCACCGGCGCCGTCGTCGACGGCGACCTCGTCCTGCGCGGCGGCGGCGACCCGACCCTGCTGCCCGCCGACCTCGACGCCCTGGCCGCCCAGGTGGCCGCCGCCGGGGTCACCACCGTCAACGGCGGCCTGCTGGCCGACGCCACCCGCTACGACGACGTGCCGCTCGGCCCGAGCTGGGCGTGGGACGACCAGGCCGCGTACTACAGCCCGCAGATCTCCGCCCTCACCCTGACCACCGACGGCGACTACGACCCGGGCACCGTGCGCCTGACCGTGACGCCCGGCGGGGCGGCCGGCCGCCCCGCCACGGTGCGCGTCACCCCCGAGGAGGCGCCCGTACGCCTCACCGGGCAGGTCGGGACCGGCCCGGCGGGCGGTGCCCGCACCGTCGACGTCGCCCGGCGGCCCGGCGGCAACGACCTGGTGCTGTCCGGCAGCGTGCCCGCCGACGCCGCGCCCGGCGACGAGTGGATCGCCGTGGACGGCCCCGCCCGGATCGCCGCGGCCGTCTTCGCCGCGGCCCTCGCCCGGCACGGCGTCACCGTCCGCGGAGCCGTCGCCGAGGGCCCGGCCCCGGACGGTGCCGCACCGCTCGCGGCCCACGACTCCGCGCCGCTGTCCGCGCTGCTCACGCCCTTCCTCAAGCTCAGCAACAACGGCATCGCGGAGCACCTGGTCAAGGAGATCGGCAAGGTCCGTGGCGGCGAAGGCAGTTGGGCGGCCGGCACCGAACAGGTGCGGGCGTTCCTCCACCGCAGCGGCCTGGAGGCGGGCGAGGCACGGCAGGTCGACGGCTCCGGCCTCTCCCGGCACAACCTGCTCAGCGCCCGCCGGCTCGCCGCACTGCTCGAATTCGCCCGCCGCCAGACCTGGTTCACCACCTGGTACGACGCGCTGCCGGTGGCCGGCGACGCCCGCCGGATGGTCGGCGGCACGCTCACCAACCGGCTGCGCGGCACCGCCGCGGAGGGCAGGGTGCACGCCAAGACCGGCTCCATGACCGGTGTCGACGCCCTCACCGGCTACGTCGACACCCCCGACGGGCACCCGCTGGCGTTCGCCGTCCTGGTCGACAACTTCGCCGGGACGAGTCCGCGGCCCGTCATCGACGCCTTCGCGGTGCGCCTCGCCGGCGGCACGGCGGCCGCGCCCGCCGCGGCGGAGGCGCCCACCACCCGTACCGGCCCGGCCGGTACGGCGGACCGCCACGACTGGGAGAACACCTGCTTCACGGAGGCGCGGTGCTGACCCGCCCGCACCACCGGCGCGCCGCCCCCGCCCTGCTCGCCCTGCTGCTGGCGCTCCTGCCGGGCTGCGCCCGGCGCACCGGCAGCGACGACCTCCCCGACCCGCCGGCCGTGCCCGGCGGCAGCTACACCGTGGCGCTCACCGAGCCCGACCACCTCACCCCCGGCCGCACCACGAGCAGTTACGCCCTGCAGGTCATCCAGGGGCTGTTCGACACACCGGTCAGCCTCGACCCGGCGGACGGCCACGCCGTGCCGCTCGCCGCGGAGTCCGTCACCTCCGACGACCAGCGGGTCTGGACGCTGCGGCTGCGGCCCGGCGGCGTCTTCCACAACGGCGAGCCCGTCACTGCGCGGAGCTTCGCCGCCGCCTGGAACGCCGCGGCGTACGGTCCCAACGGGTGGGAGACCAACGGGTACTTCACACAGATCGACGGCTACGCCGAGCTCAACCCGGCCGACGGCGCGGAGCCGCCCACGAGCGAACTCCGCGGCCTCGACGTCGTCGACGACAGCACGCTGCGGGTCACCCTCGGCGCGCCGTTCAGCCAGTTCCCGATGCTGCTGGCGTTCCCGGCGTTCGCGCCGCTGCCCGCGGTCGCGTTCGCCGACCCGGCCGGCTACGACCGGCACCCGGTGGGCAACGGGCCCTTCGCGATGGACGGCGACTGGCAGCACAACCAGCGGATCGACCTGCGCCGGGCGCCCGGCTATGCCGGGCTGCGGCCGCCGACGGCCGACGGGGTGCACTTCCGCATCTTCACCAGCAAGGACACCGCCTTCACCGAACTCCGCGCCGGGCACGTCGACTTCATGACCAACGTGCCGGCCGCGCGGGCCTACGAGGCGAAGCGCACGTTCGGCCGCCGCTACACCGTGCGGCCCAGCGGCACCATGGACTACCTCGGCCTCCCGCTGTGGGACGCCCGCTACGCCCGGCCCGAGCTCCGGCGCGCGATCTCGATGGCGATCGACCGCAAGGGCATCACCCGGGCGATCTTCAACGAGGTGTTCGCCCCGGCCGACTCCCTGGTCGCCTCGATGATCCCCGGCCACCGGGACGGCGCCTGCGGCGACACCTGCGCCTACCGGCCCGACGAGGCCAGGGCGCTCTTCGACCGGGCCGGCGGCTTCACCGGCACCCTGGAGCTGTACTTCGCCAACTCCGACCCCACGTACGAGCAGTGGATGACGGCCGTGGCCAACGAGCTGAAGCAGAACCTCGGCATCCGCGACATCGCCTTCCGCAAGATGTCCGGTGCCGACCTCGGCCCGATCCTCAACGGCCGCAAGGCCACCGGCCCGTACCGGCAGAACTGGGTGGTCGACTACCCCAGCGTGCAGAACTACCTGGCCGGACTGCTCGGCCGCGACAACCGCACCGGCTGGTCGAACGCGGACTTCGACGACGCCCTCGCCCGCGGCAACGCCGCCGCCACCCCGGCGGAGAGCATCGCCCAGTACCACCGCGCCGAGGACATCGCGCTCGCCGAGCTGCCGCTCATCCCGCTGTGGAACTGGCAGGACCAGACCGCCTGGAGCAGCCGGGTCGGCAACGTCACCGTCGACCCGTACGTCGCCGGGCTGCACCTGGAGAAGGTGACCGTGCGGCACTGAACCGACTGACCGGCCGGCAGGGACGACGGGCCGGACACGACCACTCGAGAACCGGGGGCGCCTTGATGGGCCGCTACATCGCCCGACGCCTGCTGTACGCCATCCCCGTACTGCTGGCCACCACCTTCCTCATCCACACCATGGTCTTCGTGCTGCCCGGCGACCCGATCCAGGGACTCGCCGGCGACCGGCCCGTGCCGCCCGCCGTCCTCGCAGAGCTCCACGAGCGGTACCACCTCGACGACCCGCTGTTCGTCCGGTACTTCGCCTACCTGGGCGGCCTGCTGACCGGCGACCTCGGCAGCACGTTCACCGGCGAGCCGGTCGCGCAGACGCTCGCGGGCCGCTGGCAGGTCACCCTGCGGCTCGGCCTGACCGCCTGGTTCCTGGAGACCGTGCTCGGTGTCGCCCTCGGTGTGTGGGCCGCGCTGCGCAAGGGCCGCTGGGCCGACAACGCCGTCCTCGCCGGCACCACCGTGGTGATCGCCGTGCCGGTGTACATCGTCGGCTATCTCGCGCAGCTGTTCCTGGGCGTGCGCCTCGGCTGGTTCCCCGTCTCCGGGACGGAGGGCGGCTGGCCGACCGCGTACCTGCTGCCCGGCCTGGTGCTCGCCTCGTTCGGCGTCGCGTACGTCGCCCGGCTCACCCGGGCCTCGCTGCTGGAGAACCTGCGCGCCGACTACGTGCGCACCGCCGGGGCGAAGGGCCTGCGCCGCCGCCGGGTCGTGCTGCGGCACACCCTGCGCAACTCGCTGATCCCGGTGGTGACCTTCCTCGGCGTGGAGCTGGGCTCGCTGATGGCGGGCGCGGTCGTCACCGAGTACATCTTCAACCTCCCCGGCATCGGCCAGCAGGTCTTCCAGGCCATCCAGTTGAGGGAGGGCCCGACGGTGGTCGGCATCACCACCCTGCTGGTGCTGGTGTTCTGCCTGGCCAACCTGCTCGTCGACGTCCTGTACGGCCTGCTCGACCCGAGGATCCGCCATGAGTAGCCCCCAGCCGGCCCCCGCCGCTCCCGTCGCGGTGCCCACGGACGACCTGCTGCTCCCGCCGAAGGGCGGCCGGCGCCCCGCGGCGGACCCGCCGGCGTCCGGACCGGCCGGCGAGGACGCGCAGGCCGCACGGCCGTCCGCGAGCGCCTGGCGGGAGCTGCGCGCCCGCCCGCTGGTGATCGCCTGCACCGCCGTCCTGGTGCTGATGGCGCTGATGGCGGCCGTGCCCGACCCGTTCGTCGCGCTGCTCACCCACGACTCGGGCCGCTGCGAACTCGCCGACTCCCGCGTCGGCCCCAGCCTCGACCACCCGTTCGGCTTCGACCTGCAGGGCTGCGACTACCTGGCGCAGGTGGTGCGCGGCAGCCGGCCGTCCCTGGTCATCGGCCTCGCGGTGACCGCCGGGGCGCTCGCCCTGTCCGTGCTGCTCGGCCTGCTCGCCGGCTACCACGGCGGCTGGGTCGACGCCCTGGTCTCCCGGGTGACCGACGTCTTCTTCGGACTGCCGTTCGTGCTCGGCGCCACCGTCGTGCTGGTGGCCTTCCCCGACCACGGGCTCGGCGCGATGACGCTCGTGCTGGTCGCCCTCGGCTGGACGACCATGACCCGCGTCATGCGCGCCCAGGTGATCGGCGTCAAGGACGCCGACTACGTGCAGGCGTCCCGTTCGAGCGGTGCCGGACCGCTCCGGCTGATGCGCCGGCACCTGCTGCCCAACGCGGTCACCCCGGTCGTCGTCGTCGCGATGCTCAACGTCGGCAACGTCATCTCGGGCGAGGCGACCCTCGACTTCCTCGGCGTGGGCCTGCAGTACCCTGCCCTCTCCTGGGGGCTGCAACTCAACGCCGCCCAGGCGTACTTCCTCGACTTCCCGCACCTGCTCGCCTTCCCCGCGCTGTTCCTCTCGGCGACCGTGCTGAGCTTCATCCTGCTCGGCGACGCCGTCCGGGACGCCTACGACCCGAAGCTGAGATGAGGGCCGCCGTGCCGAACCCGTCCCGCACCCCCGCGCCCGGCGCCCGGACGCCCGCACCGGGCACCCGCACCGTGCCGCCCGCGCTGCGCCCCGGCGACCGGGTGGCCGTCGCCGCGCCCGCCGGACCGCCCGACCCCGACCTGCTCGACCGCGGCACCGCGCTGCTGGAGTCCTGGGGCCTGCACGTCACCGTGCTGCCGCACGTCCGCGACCGCCACCTCGGCCACCTGGCCGGCCGTGACCAGGACCGCGCCGCCGACCTCACCGCCGCCTGCACCGACCCGGAGGTACGGGCGGTGTTCTGCGCCCGCGGCGGCTACGGCACGCAGCGCATGGTCGACCTCGTCGACTGGGACGCCCTCGCCGCCGCCCCGCCCGCCCTGCTCGTCGGCTCCAGCGACATCACCGCCCTGCACGAGGCCTTCGCCGCCCGGCTCGGCACCACGACCCTGCACGCCCCGATGCCGGCCACCGGCGCACTCACCGACAACCCCACCAGCGCCGCGCACCTGCGCACCGTGCTCTTCGAGCCCGAGCGGGTCACCGGGCTCCCGCTCACCGGCCCGCAGCTGGTGCCCGGCGCCGCCCGGGGCCTGCTCGCCGGCGGCAACGCCAGCCTGCTCGCCGCCTCCGTCGGCACCCCCACCGCCCTGCCGCCGGACGGCTGCCTGCTGCTCCTGGAGGAGGTCGGCGAGGAGCCGTACCGGCTTGACCGGATCCTCACCCAGCTCCTGCGGGCGGGCGTGCTGGATCGCGCCGCGGGCGTCGTGCTCGGCGACTTCACCGACTGCGGGCCGCCCGACGAGGTCGAGGCGCTCCTCGCCGACCGGCTCGGCGGCCTCGGCGTGCCCGTCGTCTCGGGCCTGCCCGCCGGGCACGGACCGCTCCAGCTGACCGTGCCGCTCGGGGTCATGGCCGAGCTGGCCGCAGGCTCGCTGACCCTGCTGGAACCGCCGCTCGCCCCGCGCTCCGACGCAGCCGCCCGCACCGGGGAGGCCCCCCGCTCCGCCGCCGCCCGCACCGGGGAGGCCCGATGCGCGTCCTGATCTCCGCCGACATGGAGGGCGCCACCGGCACCACCTGGCCGGAGGACGTCGAGCCCGGCGCACCCGCCTGGCAGCGCATGCGCCGGATGCTCACCTCCGACGTCAACGCCTGCATCGCCGGCCTGTACGCGGGCGGCGCCGACGACGTGCTCGTCAACGAGGCCCACGACACCCAGCGCAACGTGCTGCTGGAGGACCTCGACGACCGGGCCCGGCTGCTGACGGGCCGTCACAAACCGCTCGGCATGATGCAGGGGGTCCAGGAGGCCGACGCGGTCGTCTTCCTCGGCTACCACACCGGCACGGGTGTCGCCGGGGTGCTCGCCCACACCTACCTCGGGGCCGGCCTCACCGGGTTCCGCATCGACGGCGAGGACGCGGACGAGGGCCGGATGAACGCCCTGACCGCCGCCGAACACGGCGTGCCCGTCATCCTCGTCACCGGCGACGACCGCACCTGCGAGGCCGCCGCGGCGTGGGCGCCCGAGGCCCGGACGGCCGCGGTCAAGGAGTGCGTGAGCCGGTACGCGGCGGTCTGCCTGCCGCCCGCGCGCAGCGCCGCGCTGATCCGTGCCCGCGCCGAACTCGCCGTCCGCGACCACCTGCTGGTCGGCCGGCCCGAGCCGGTCACCGGGCCGCACCGCTTCGAGATCGACTTCCACGCCACCCACCAGGCCGAGGCGGTCGCGGCCGTCCCGACGGTGGAGCTGATCGGCCCCCGCACGGTCGCGTACACCGCTCCCGGCGCGACCCGGGCCGCCCGGACCTTCAAGATCTGCACCGTGGTGGCCAACGCGGCCGCCGAGAAGCACTACGGCTGACGCCGCCCGGCGCCGTCCGAGGAGAGGAACCCGCGTGACCGTCACCCCGCAGACCGTCGACACCGAGGTGGCCGCACTCTGCCACGACCTGCTGCGCATCGACACCGTCAACCCGGGCGACGGCTCCGGGCCCGGCGAGCGGGCCGCCGCCGAGTACGTCGCCGGGCAGCTCGCCGCCGCGGGGGCCGAGCCGCTGCTGGTGGAGTCGGCGCCGCGGCGGGCGAACGTGCTCGCCCGGATCCCGGGCACGGACGACGCCCTGCCGCCGCTGCTGGTGCACGGCCACCTGGACACCGTGCCGTTCGACGCCGCGGACTGGACCCGGCACCCGCTCTCCGGCGAGTTCCACGACGGCTGCCTGTGGGGCCGGGGCGCCGTCGACATGAAGGGCACCCTGGCCATGACCCTCTGCCTGGTGCGGAGCTGGGCCCGGGCCGGCCGCCGCCCGCGGCGCGGCCTGGTGCTGGCCTTCCTCGCCGACGAGGAGTCGACCGGCGAGCACGGCGCCCGCTTCGTGGCCGCCCGGCACCGCGAGTACCTGGAGGACTGCCGCGAGGCGATCGGCGAGTCCGGCGGATACTCGATGACGGCGGACGGCCACCGGATCTACCCCGTCGCGGTGGGGGAGCGGTGCACCGCCTGGATGCGGCTGACCGCCACCGGCACCGCCGGGCACGGCTCGCGCGGCGGCGCCGACAACGCGGTGGCCACCCTGGTGCACGCCCTCTCCCGGCTCGCCGCGCACCCCTGGCCGGTGGTGCTCACCCCGCCGGTCGAGGCGCTCGTCGCGGAGCTGGAGCGGGTGCTCGGCACGACGGTCGACCGCGGCCGGCTGGAGGCCGAGGCGGTGCGACTCGGCCGGGCGGGCGGGCTGTTCGCCCACACGGTGCGCAACTCCGCGACGCCCACGGTGCTGCAGGCCGGGCAGAAGGTCAACGTGGTGCCCGGCGTCGCCCGCGCCCAGGTGGACGGCCGCTTCCTGCCGGGCACCCGCGAGGAGTACCTGGAGACCGTGGAGCGGCTCCTCGGGCCGGGCGTGACACGGGAGTTCATCAACCTGGAGGAGGCCGTCGCCGCCGACCACACCGGCCCGGCCTTCGCCGCGATGGCGGCCGCGCTGTGCGCCGAGGACGCGGCCGGGCACCCGGTGCCGTACCTGATGTCGGGCGGCACCGACGCGAAGACCTTCAACCGGCTGGGCATCGCCTGCTACGGCTTCGCGCCGCTGCTGCTCGACCCGGAGCTCGACTACCCGGCGATGTTCCACGGGGTCGACGAGAGGGTGCCGGTGGCGGGCCTGGCCTTCGGCGTGCGGGTCCTCGACCGTTTTCTCTCCGCGTACTGACGGCCTGTCAGCCCACCTTCTCGCGGCGGGGACGGGCGGCCCGGGCGCCGGTGGCCGCAGCGGTACGGGCCGGGCCGTCCGGCACGGTGAAGGCGAACAGCGCGGCCGCCACCGCGACCGCGGCGAGGACGAAGTAGCTGAGCTGGTAGGACGCCAGCGGCGGGTGGAGGCGTTCCTCGCCGCTCGCGCCGAGCACGAGCACCGTGGTCACCACGGCGGGCGCGAGGGCGTTGCCGGTCTGCCGGACGACGGTGTTGAGGGTGGCCGCGTGGCCGATGTCCGCCCGGTCGATCGTGCTGAACGAGGCGATGGTGGTGGGGATGAACACCCCGCCCATGGCCAGGCCGAGCAGGAACATGTAGAAGCGGAAGGTCCACAGGCCGGTGCCCGCGTCGGCGGTGGCGAACAGCACCATGACCCCGGCGACGCCGAGCAGGCCGGTGCCGATGATGACGCGGGGGCCGATCCGGTGGTAGACCGCGCCCACCACCTGCATCGTCACGAGCACGCCGAACGCCTCGGTGAAGGTGGTGCTGCCGCTCTCCAGGGCGGTGCCGCCGCGCGCCTCCTGGATGAAGATCGGGCCGAGGAACATCGCGCCCATCATCGGCACGTAGCCGACCAGGCTGATCAGGTTGGTGTCGCGGAAGAGCCGGTCGCGGAAGAGCCGCAGCCGCAGGATCGGTTCGCCGGTGCGCAGTTCGTGGCGGACGGCGACGGCGAGCAGGACGGCGCCGGCGGCGAGCGCCGCGAGCACCTGCGGGCGGCCCCAGCCGAGGTCGGGGCCCGCGCACACGCCGTACATCAGGGTGGCGGTGCCCGCGCCGAGGAGGAGGAGGCCCGGCACGTCGATCCGGCCGGCCGTGTGGTCGCGGTGCTCGGCGAGGAAGAGCAGGCCGAAGAGCACGGCCAGCGTGCCGAACGGCACGTTGACGTAGAACACCCAGCGCCAGGAGAGGCTGGTGATCAGCAGGCCGCCGATCAGCGGGGCGATCGCCGGGGCGATCTGCTGGGGGATGACCATCAGCCGTGACAGCCGGACCTGTTCGGCCTGCGTGAAGGTGCGGAAGAGCAGGGCCTGCGAGGTGGGCATGAGCAGACCTGCGGCCAGGCCCTGCAGGGCGCGGGCCGCCACCAGGGCGGGGAGGTCGGGGGCGGCGCCGCACAGGCCGCTGGCGGCGGTGAACGTCGCGAGCGAGAGCAGCAGCATGCGGCGGCCGCCGTACCGCTCCACCAGCCAGGCGGACGCCGGGATCATCATGCCGAGGCACACCGGATAGACCACGACGACGCCGGTCAGGGCGGCGGGGGTGAGCGCGAACTCCCTGGCGATGCTGGGGAGGGCGACGATGGTGATCGCACCGTCGACGATGCAGATGAAGGTGGTCAGGACGGCCATGATGGGCACGACACGGCGCTGGCCCAGGCGGGTGCTCATAACGCTGAGCATACTCACTATGATGGTGCTCATAAAGTCCGGGGACGCGAAAGGCACGGCATGGCACAGGAAGAGGCGCGCCCGCGCCGGTTCGGCAGCAGCGACGTCCTGGTGGACGAACTCTTCGCCACCACCCAGCGGCTGCGCGCCTTCGTCGACGGCCGCCTGCGCGACCACGGCGCCTCCGTGTCGCGGCTGCGCACCCTCCGGGTGCTCGCCCTCTCCGGCGAGCCGCTGCGCATGCGCGACCTCGCCGACCTCGTCGGCAACGCCCCCCGCACCACCACCACGCTGGTCGACAGCCTCGAACGCGACGGCCTGGTCGAACGCGTGCGTCACCCCGAGGACCGCCGCGCGTTCCTCCTCACCCTCACCGAGGAGGGGGCCCGCCGGCACCGCGAGGCCGAGGAGCTCGACCGCGCCGCCCTCGCCGCCGCCACCGGCACCCTCACCCCGGCGGAGCGCGAGCAGTTGCGCACCCTCCTCGGGCGGATCCGCACCGCGGTCACGGACGAACCCGCGGTCACGGGCGAACCCGCGGTCACGGGCGAACCCGCGGCGTCCGGCGCCCCGGACCGGTCCGGCCACCCGGACGGGTGAACGGCGGCCCCCGGCGGGCAGAACGGCTCCTGACCGCCACCCACGGGTGAAAGACCGCCCGGGAGGTCAGGCCCGCGGACCTTCGTGCCGAAAGGGTTCGTGAGCAGAAGGAGGGGATGCGCCGTGCGCTACGTCCTGTTGGGGCTCGGCCTGGCCTGCCCGGTGGCCGCCCTGGCGGTCTTCCTCGCCGCGGCGCGTGCCGGCAGCCGCAGCGAGGACGACGGCCCGGGCTGAGCGGGGGCGCACAGGGCCGGTCCCGCGCTCGCCCGCGCCCCCTGCGTGCCCTGCGTGCCCTGCGTGCCCCCGTGGTGACCTGCGGCACCGCGCCGTCAGGCGGCCGCGGGGAACAGCGCCTCCGTCAGGTCGTTGCGGAAGACGCCCTTCGGGTCGAGCTCGCCGGCCAGCGCGGCGAAGTCCGCGGCGCGCGGAAAGCGTGCGGCCAGGTCGGCGGGGTCGGCGCAGGTGAGCTTGCCCCAGTGCGGGCGGGCGCCGAGCGGCAGCAGCCGCTCCTCGACCGCCGCGATCAGCGGCAGCACCGCCTGCACGTCGGACGTCCACGTGAAGTGCAGGGCGATGCTGTCGCGTCCGTACGCCGGGCTGAGCCAGAGGTCGTCCGCCGCGACGGTGCGGATCTCCGAGATCTGCAGCGCCCCCGCCATCCGCTCGCCGAGGCCCCGGACGGCCGCCACGGCCTCCGCCGCCGCCTCGAACGGCAGCAGCAGCTCCGACTGCAGCTCGTCGCCGCTGCTGGGGGTGAATTCGGGCCGGAAGTGCGGCAGCCGCTCGTGCCACGGGCCGGGCGTGCCGAGCTGTTCGGTGCAGTACGTGGGCGGCATGCCCGGGATCGGGTGCAGCGGACGGTCGGCGTGCTCCGCCCCGGCGGCCAGCAGGGCCGGGCGGTCGCCGCCCTCCCGGTCGGTGCGGCGCTTCTGCCAGACGGTGGCGGTGCCGCTGCGCCAGTCGGTGAAGGCGCTGACGCTGTACGCGCTGCCGAAGACGGCGGCGGTGTCCGCGGCGATCGCGTCCAGCGGGACGCCGGTCTGCAGCCACTGGGCGATCTCGAAGGCAGGCTCGACGTCGAGGACGACGGCGGTGACGATGCCGAGCGCGCCCAGGGCGACCACGGCGCCGTCGAACCGCCCGGCGGGGTCGTCGCGGGTGAGGCGGAGCGTGCCGCCGTCCGGGGTGAGGAGGTCGAGGGCGGCCACCGAGCCGGCGAGGCCCTGCAGGGCGCTGCCGGATCCGTGGGTGCCGGTCGCGCACGCTCCGGCGACGGAGATGTGCGGGAGCGAGGCGAGGTTCGCGAGGGCCAGGCCCTGGGCGTGCAGGCGGGTGGCGACCTCGGCGTGCCGCAGGCCGGCGGCGACGACGGCGTGCCGGCGTCCGGGGCCGACGGTGACCTCGCCGGGCAGGGCGTCCAGGCGGACGAGGTCGCCGGTGGTGTCGGCGACCCGGTTGAAGGAGTGGCCGGTGCCGAGCGCGCGGACGCGGTCCGAGGAGGCGACGATCTGCCGGAGTTCGTCGAGCGAGGCCGGCCGGCGGACGCGCCGGGCGCGGAAGACGGTGTTGCGGGCCCAGTTGGTGGGGGCGTCCGTGCGGGTCATCGCGTCCTCGCTCCAGCTATTTGTCAGGTCGACTGACAAACTAACCCGAGGGTGGTCCGCATCGGAAGTCCGCACGGGCGCGGAGCAGCCCGGACCGGCCCGGCGCGGCCGCGCGGAGGCGCAGGCGGCGGGCCGTGCAAGGGGTGGGCGGCGCAGGGGTCGGTGCGGTGCGGTGCGGGCGGTGCGGCGGCCGGGGTCCTGGCGCGGTCCGGCCGGGTCCGGCCGTTCAGGCGACGTGGCAGAGCTTGACCACGGACACCCCGTCCGGCTCGATCGCGAGCGGGGCGTGCCGGCGGTGCCGCCGCGCGTCCTCGGACTCGGCCCGGGCGAGAGCCTCGGCGAGCGCGTGGCCGGGTTCGGCGGCGTCGACGATGAAGAGGTGGACGCCGGGTCGGGCGCCGTCCCGGCCGGGCACGGACTCCTCCGGCTGCTCCTGAGCGGTGCAGTGCGGGATTTCCACCCGCCAGCGGAAGAGGTGCGGTGCGGTGGGTCTGGACCTCGTGGACATCGGCTGCGCTTCCTCTCCCGTGCGGACGTGACGGGCGTTGGAGCTCCGCGGCGTGGGCCCGGACGGCCCGTTTCACCGTAGGTGCGGGGATTATGTCCGTCAAGAGGCGAGATGTGGGGCAAATAATCTGTTCGGAGGAAAAAATCACCGCCCGGCCGGTACGGTGCAGCTATGAGCGACCTCCACGAGTCGGCCGCCCTCTCCGCCCGGCGGCAGCGCACCCGCACCGCCCTCCTCGCCGTGCTCGCCGAGTACGGCGCCCTCAGCCGCGCCGACCTGGGGCGGCTCACCGGCCTGTCGCGGTCCGCCGTCGGCAGCGCCGTCGCCGACCTGCGCGAGCAGGGCGCCGTCACGGAGGAGACCGCCCCCCACGCCCACGCGGCCGGCCGCGGCCGTCCCGCCTCGGTGGTCTCGCTCCGCCGGGAGTCCGGCCTCGTGCTCGGCATCGACCTCGGCCACGCCCACATCACGGCCGCGGTCGGCACCGGCGACGGCACGGTCGCCGGCGAGGCCACCGCGGAACTGGACATCGACGACCGGCCCGAGGAGGCCCTCGACACCGCGGCGGCCCTCGCCGCCGACGCCATGCGGCAGGCCGGCTGCGAGCCCGGCGGGATCCTCGCCGCCGCGGCCGGCATCCCCGCCGCGATGGACCTCCGCACCCGGGCGGTCCGGGCCCCCACGGTGCTGGCCCGGTGGATCGGCCTCGACCCGGCCGCGGAGCTGGAACGCCGCATCGGCGTGCCGTTCGAGGTCGCCAACGACGCCGAGATGGGCGCACGCGGCGAACGCGCCCTCGGTGCCGGGCGCGGCCTCAACGACCTCATCTACGTCAAGGCCTCGCACGGCGTGGGCAGCGGCCTGGTGCTCGGCGGCCAGATCTACCGCGGTGCGAGCGGACTCTCCGGCGAGATCGGGCACATCCAGCTGCCCGGGGCGTCGAACTGGTGCCGCTGCGGCAACCGCGGGTGCCTGGAGACGGCCGTGTCGGTCGTCGAGGTGCGGCGGCAGCTCGGCCACGTGCTGGCCGGCGCCGACCGCAGGTCCGTCCCGCGGGAGCTCCCGCCGCTCGCCGAACTCGCCGCCAGGCCCGCGACCGCCCGGGTCGTCACCGACGCCGGCCGCACCCTGGGCCGGGTCCTCGCGGACCTGGTGAACTTCCTCAACCCGGCCGCGGTGATCGTCGGCGGCGAACTCGGCCGGGCCGGTGCGCCGCTCATCGCCGGGGTGCGGGAGTCCATCGACCGCTACGCCCAGCCGGCGGTGGCCGAGGCGGTGGAGGTCGTGGCGGGCGCCCTGGGCGTCCGGGCCGAGCTGCACGGCGCCCTGGTGATGGCCGCCGGGAGGCGCCGGACCCGCACGTGACGGGACGGGCGCCGGGGGGCGTCCGTCCCGTCCCGGGCGTCAGGGACAGTGCTTCCAGGCGAGGTGGTAGACGGTGTCGATGTCGCCGTCGGTCGAGTCCATCGTCATGAAGCTCGTCGTCCGGGCCGGGTCCGAGGTGCCGGCGGCGACCCGGAGTTCGGTGTTGATGTTGAAGTTCCGCAGCTCCCCGCAGGGTGCGTACACGAGCGCGGCGACCTCGACGGTGTCGGTGGCCTGCCAGCCGTCGTCCAGCGGCCCGTCGAAGCGGTGCTCGGCCGCCGCGGTCCGCGGGGATCCCTGGAAGTAGTAGCTCGCCTTCTGCCGTCCGACGGCGCCGCGCTCCAGGTGGGCGAAGCCCCGGTAGTCGGCGGAGGCGATGGCGTAGGTGAAGCCCTGCGGCACGTGGACGTCGAGGTTGAGCTGGCAGTTCTTGCGGAAGTCGGTCGGCTTCGAGCCGACGCCGACCTGCGCGAGGTAGTCGCTGTACGTCACGGTGAAGGCCGTGTTGTCGGGCGAGACCGCGACGGCGGCCGTGCCGGCCGGGCAGCCGGAGCCGTTCACGGTGGCCACGTCGATGACGATCCTGTCCGGCGGCGGCGGGGTGGTCCAGCCCGGGCCGGCGTGCGCGGCGGGCGGGCCGGCCGCCGAGGCGGCGAGGGCGGCGGCGGTGGCGAGCAGACGAACGATCACGGCAGGTCCTTCCGGTCGTGCACGTGTGGCCTCGTCCCGGGATTCCCGGGGGAGTTGTTTGTCGGGTACATGTCACCATGTGGTCCGGGCCGCGTACAGGGGGCGATCCGCGGGGGCGCGTCGCGCGCCGATCCGTCGTGGGCGGAGGCCGCGGTGCCGCGGGGCGGCCGTGCACCCGAGGGGCGGGAGGGGATGGCCGTGCGCCCGAGGGGCGGGAGGGGCGGCCGGGGTGCGTGCGGGGTGGACACGTCGACGCCGTGCGGGCGGAGTCGGTGCGGTGGTCCGCGGGCCGCGGGCCGCGGGCCGCCCGGGTGTCGCGCCGCGTCACCCCCCGGCGCTGCGTCCGGCCGGGGGGGGGTGACGTCCCGTCGGATCCCGTGCGCCGGGTGTCAGGTGTCGGACGGCCGCGGGGCGGGCGGGAGGAGGCGGTGCAGCGTGCGGTTGTGCAGGCGGAGCCAGCCCCGGTAGGCGGGGTTGGCCCGGGCGAGGTCGAGGTAGGCGCGCCGCAGGTCGGCGTGGAGGGCGTCGAGGGCCGGCCGGCCGAGGGCGCCGGTGCGCCAGGTGAAGAGCAGGCGCACGGCGAACGGGTCGCCGTGCAGGGGGCGGACCACGGTGCCCGGCCCCGGTGGCGAGGTCGGCTGGCACGGGCGTACGGCCTCGCCGGAGGCGACCAGTTCGGCGGCGGTCGCGTTGTCGCGCACCTGTACGACGCGCGGGTCGAGCCCGGCCTCGGCGAACACCCGGCGCAGCGCCGCGTACTCGTGGTCGGCCTCGGGGTCGACCATCCAGGTGTCGGCGGCGAGGTCGGCGAGGCGCACCACCGGGTGCCCGGCCGCGGGGTGGCGGGCGGGCAGGGCGACGAACTGCGGTTCCCTGGCGATGAGTACGCGCTGCTCGGCGGCCGCGGGTATGCGCAGCGGGAAGCCCTCGTTCTCGTAGACCAGGGCGATGTCGAGCTGGTCGGCGGCGACCATCCGCACCAGGGCGCTCGGCGAGGTGTCGATGTGGATGGTGGTGTCGGTGTCCGGCAGGCGGTCGTGCACGCGGCGCAGCCAGGCGGGGACGGCTCGGCATCCGACGCTGCCGATGCGCAGCCGCCGGCGGCCGCCGCCCGTGGCCTCCTCGCGGGCGGCGGCCACCAGGGTGTCCAGGCCGGTGATGACGGGGCGTGCCCGGGAGAGGACGGAGTGGCCGAGCGCGGTGGGCCGGCTGCCGGTCTGTTCGCGGGTGAAGAGCCGTCCGCCGACGGCGCGTTCGATCCGGTGGAGCTGGGTGGTGAGGGAGGGCTGGCTCATGCCGAGCTGCCGGGCAGCCTTGCGTACGCTGCCGGTGTCCGCCACCGCGCACAGGACACGGAGGTGTCTGACGTCGAGCTCCACGACGGGAGCATAGCCAGCCGCCGCCTTCCCGCCAAGTGCATGTCAATCATGGGTCGACGGTCCGTCACCATCCTTGCGTCCCGGGACTATCGGCCGGGGCTATCGCCCGCTGGCATCATCCCGGGGCAGCACCGGCGGGCCACGATCGGTGCATCAACCGACACCGTGTCCCGCGGCTCCCCCTGACCGCCGCGGGAAACGCGAATGGAGTCCCCCACATGAACCGCTCCATGACCGTGCTCGCCGCCGCCTTCGGGCTCGCACTCGCCGCGAGCACCGCCGCCGTGCCCGCCACCGCGGCCCCCGCCGCGGTGCAGCAGGGCTACACCCCCGCCGCGTACACCGGCACGGCCGCCGAGGAGGCCGGCAACAAGGCCTTCTACCAGGCCGTCATGAAGTCGGCGCTCGCCAAGCAGGCCGCCCAGCCGTACCTGGCGGCCGTCGTCGTCACCTACGACGCCAGCCGCGCCCCGTCCTTCGCGTCCCAGATATCCCGCAGCGCGCAGATCTGGAACGGCTCGGTCAGCAACGTCCAGCTCCGCTCCGGCACCAACGCCGACTTCCGCTACTACGAGGGCAACGACTCCCGCGGCTCCTACGCCAGCACCGACGGCCACGGCAGCGGCTACATCTTCCTCGACTACGCGCAGAACCGGCAGTACAACTCCGTCCGCGTCACCGCGCACGAGACCGGCCACGTGCTCGGCCTGCCCGACCACTACTCCGGCCCGTGCAGCGAGCTGATGTCCGGCGGCGGCCCCGGCACCTCGTGCACCAACGCCAACCCGAACGCCGCCGAGCGCAGCCGCGTGCAGTCGCTCTGGGCGAACGGCTTCGCCGCGGTGGGCTGACCCCCGCCACAGCCGTCCGGCGGCCCGGTCCCCCCGCGGGGCCGGGCCTCCGGACGTGTCAGTGGCGGCCGCCCAGGGTGAACAGCAGGATCACGAAGCCGGCGAAGAGGTGCGTGCCCGCGATGTAGATCGACGCCCGGATCATCATGGCCCGGCGCTTGGTCCGCTCGTCCCGCACGGCCTCGCTCACGACTGCTCCCTCGTCTCCTGGCCCGCGCGTCCGCGGTGCGGGCCCGCCGTCCATTGTGCACGGGCCGCCCGCACCTCCGGCCGTCACCCGCGTGCGGGCGGGCGGCCCCCGCTCACGGCGCGGAGCCGAAGTCCTGCGTCCACCACGGGCCGCCGGTGCCGAGGTGCACCCCGACACCCAGGTCGGTGAAACCGCAGTTGAGGATGTTCGCCCGGTGGCCGGGACTGTTCATCCAGCTCTTCATGACCGCGGCGGCGTCGGCCTGGCCGCGTGCGATGTTCTCGCCCCAGCTGCTCCACTTGTAGCCCGCCGCGTCGATGCGCGGCTGCGGGCCCTGGCCGTCCGGGTTCGTGTGGTCGAAGAAGTTGCGGGCCGCCATGTCGTCGGAGTGCCGCTGCGCCGCCGTCTCCAGCGCGGCGTCGGCGTCGACCGGAGTGCAACCGGCCTTGCTCCGCTCCTCGTTGACCAGCTTCAGCACCTGCTGCTTGATGCCGAGCGCGGTCGGGCTCGCGCTCCGGGCCCGGGTCGCGGTCGGGGTCGCCGTCCGGGTGGGCTTGGCCGTCGGGCTCGGCGAGCGGGTCGGGCTCGGCGACGGCGAGGCCGAGGCCGAGGCCGAAGGGCTCGGCGAGGCGCTGGGGGAGGGCGTCGCCTGCGCCGTGACGGCCGGGGGCGGGGGCTCGACGGCCGCGGTGCGGCCGGCGGTGTCGGGCAGGCCCACGGCCACGACGGCGGCCGTCACCACGGTGGCCGCGACGGTGCCGCCGACGGCGAGCGGGATCCTCGGCCTCGCCCCCGCCGCGCGGTGCGCACCCCCGCGGGAGCCCGCACGCCTGGCTCCGCCGCGGCGGAGCACGGTCGGCAGCCCGTGCGTGGGCGGGCCGCCCGCGGCCCCGGCCCCCGGGTGTCCGGCCGCGTGCGCGACCGTCCCGGCGAGCGCACCGGCACCGCCCATCGGCACCGGCACCATCGCGAGGCCGGCCAGCAGCCCCTCGGCGGGGAAGAGCCCGCTCCAGTGGCGCGAGCAGATGCTGCACTCGCGGGCGTGGCGGGCGATGCGCTTGCGCCACAGCGCGCTCGGCGCGCCGTCCCAGTGGGTGGTGAGCTCCGCCAGCGGGGCGCAGCGGTCGGCGACGGCCAGGGCCCGGACGACGACCCGGGCGGTCTCCAGCTGGCCCTTCATCCGCTGCACCCGGACGGCCGCGTGCTGCGGCGGCAGCTCCATCGCCGCGGCGAGGTCGGTGCGGGTGAGTTCGCCCGCGGCCTCCAGCCACCACAGCGAGAGCAGTTCGCGGTCGGCCTCGTCGAGCCAGCGCGTCGCCTCGGCGACCTCCCGGCGCTGCCCGGAGAGGCCGAGCCGGACGATGGTGAGGTCGACGAAGTCGGCGCCGGGGTCGGCCACGCCGTACGCGTCACCGAGGTCCGTGCCCGCGGTGGCCTGCATCCGGTCGTGGTGGCGGCGGCGGATCTGGTTCATCGCGATGGCGACGAGCCAGGATCGGAAGCCGGCCGGTTCGCGCAGTCCCGGGAGGCCGTCCATGGCCCGGAGCAGGGTGTCCTGGACGACGTCGTCCGTGTCCGGGTGCCCGGCCAGCGCCCGCCCGACGATGTTGTAGAGCAGCGGCAGGTGCCCGCTGATCAGCTCGTCCGTGGCCCGCTGGTCCCCGGCCCGGGCCTGCACGACCAGCATCGCTGCGCGGTCACTGTCCATCGCGTGGTCCACCTTCTCGGTCGGCCGTCGTCCGGCCCTGTGCTGCTGTCGTACTAGGAGATCGGGCAGCGGGTACCGGATAACGGAAAATCACACCGGGAATCCGTGCGATGGACAGTAGCTGACCCAGGGCCCGGTCCGTCAGCCGCGCGCGCGGCCGGATCCGTGTCCGGGCCGGGGCGCCGGCGCCGAAAATCCGTCGCGCCGGAGCGACCCGTTCCGCCACCCTGGCGCGATGGTCGATTCCCTGGTGAGTACGGCTGCGGCGGGTGCCGCGGCGGGGCTGGGCGTGGCGATGCCCCTCGGTGCGGTCGGCGTGCTGCTCCTGCAGGAGGGCGGCCGGGGCCTGCGCCTGGGCGCGAGTGCCGCGACGGCGGTCGCCCTGGTCGACCTCCTGTACGCGGCGGTGGCGGTGCTGGTCGGCCCGCGGCTCGCCGGACTGCTCGGCGGCGGCGAGGCGTGGGTACGGCTGGGCGCAGGCGTGGTGCTCGCGGCGATCGCCGTCCGCGGCCTGCTGTCGCTGAGCGGCGGCTCGGTGCCGGGCGGTGCGGGGGCTTCCGGCTCGGGGGCTGACGGTGCGGGGGCGGCCGGTCCGGTGGTGGGTGCCGCGGCCGCCGGTCCGGGGTCGGCCCGGCGGTCCTTCCTCCGGTTCGGCGTGCTCACGCTGGTCAACCCCACGACCGCGCTCTACTTCACCGCCCTGACCGCCGCCCGGGGTGCCGCCGCCGCCGGGGCCGCGACCGCAGCGGTGTTCGCCGGGGCGGTGTTCGTGGCCTCGCTCCTCTGGCAGCAGGTGCTGGCCGCGGCCGGGGCCTTCGCGGGCGCCCGGCTGACCGTCCGGACCCGTCGCGTGACGTACGCGCTCGGCTACGGCCTGGTGCTGTGCTTCGCCGTCCGGCTGGCCTGGCCGACCGGCTGACGGGGTCCGTCGTCGGCGGTGGGGGTGTCGGTGTGACGGGGGCCATGTGGGGGGTGGTGGTGCGGGTGTGGTTGGTGGGCGGGGGGTGGGGTGGTGGTGACGGTCTGTCGACGGTGTGGGCGGGGTCACGGGGGTTTTTCGGTGACGGGGGCCACATCGGGTGCGGGTGGGTGGTGGTGGGTGGCTCAACGGTGGGGTCCGGTGGTGTGTCGTACCGGTGGTAACGGTGCTGTGAGCTGCGGCGAAACCGAAATGCTGGATTTGTCCGGGTTGGCCTCGTAGCTTCGGAACCAGTGCGGCGAGCCGGTACGGCCCCGGGGTCGAAGGAGCCGGTTGTGCCGCACCGACGAACGCAAGGCCCATGGACGCAGGGCCCGACCGCAGGGTCGTGGCCCGCCCGGAACCGCCCGGGACACCGAGAGGAACCGCATGATCTTCCGTCGCGAGACCACCACCGCCGGCACCACCACCGCCACCTCGGGCAAGCGCCGGGTGCGGATGGCGGTCATGGGCGGCGCGCTGGCCGTCCTGCCGGTGGCCGGCCTCGTCACGGCGAACACCGCCTCCGCCGCGCCGGTCTCCACCTGGGACAAGGTCGCGCAGTGCGAGGCGACGGGCAACTGGGCGATCAACTCGGGCAACGGATTCTACGGCGGTCTGCAGTTCACCTCGCAGACCTGGGGCGCCTTCGGCGGTCACGCCTACGCCGCCAACGCGCACCAGGCGTCCAAGGCCCAGCAGATCGCCGTCGCCGAGAAGGTCCTGGCCGCGCAGGGCCCCGGCGCCTGGCCGGTCTGCTCCGTCAAGGCCGGCCTCACCCGCTGACCACCCGCAGACCACCCGCAGGCGATCTGCTGGCACCCGGCCGGAACCCGGCCGACCCCGCGCGTACCCCGCGCCACCCGAACGGCCCGCCCCCCGACCCCGGGAGCACGGCCGCCGACGCCCCCTGCACCGCCGCGACCCGGCGAGGCAGGGGGCTCGCCGTTTTCCGGGTCACGGACGGACGGCGGCCACCGGCGGCGGGAACGGCTCCCGCAGGGTGAAGGCCTCCGCGCCCGGCCCCTCCCGGCGGAGCAGGGTGAGCCGCCGCTCCGCCTCGGCCACCGTGGGCCGCTCGCCCTCCGGCACCCACCACAGCACGGCTATCGCCTCCATCGGCCGCTCGAACCACGTACGGCGCTTCGCCATCACGGCCCGGTGGGTGGGGGCGTAGATGTACGCGCTCAGCGCCTCCGGGTCACGCCAGACGGACATGTTGAGGATCAGCCACTCGTCGTCGAAGATCCGGATCCCGGTGGCGTCGCCCGCGTCGTCCTGCAGCCGCCAGCGGTAGCCGTCGGCCTCCTCCGCCGCGAGGTTGACCTCCTCCAGGGCGGCGACGAATTCGGCGAGCTGCGGGCTGTCGATCGGGGCGAGCAGACGGGCGATGTTGGCCTGGGCGAGTTCGTGTCCGTGCGATGAGGTCATGGGCACCCACTCTGTGCGACGCCACCGGGCCCCGGCCAGCGGTACGACGGCCAACCACCCGCGAAAACCGGCCGATCCGCACACCGCGCGGGACGGGCCGGAACGGGCCGGGGCCGCCACCGGCGTACAGGTGGCGGCCCCGGCCCGGCAGCGCCGTCAGGCGTACGCGTTGAACTCGGTGACCGACCACCACGAGGTCGCCGTGCCGGTCTGCACCACCTTCACGTACCGGGCGCTCTGCGCCGGGAAGTCGACCGTCACCAGCGCCCCCGAACCACTGCCGGACGCCACCGCCGACCCCCACGACACCCCGTCCGACGACAGGAACACCTGATAACCCCGCGCGTAGTCGTTCGCACTGCCACCCGAGTCCATCGAGATCCGCGCCAACGACCGCACCGCGCCCGTGTCCACCGTGATGCTCTGACCCGACACCATCGGCGCACCCGACGACCAGCGCGTCCCCGCGACACCGTCCAGCATGTTCGCCGCCACGTCACCGCCCCCGGTCGAGGACGCCGACGCCGACCACCCCGTCCGCGGCAGGACGGTCGGCGAACCGCCGGTGCCGCCGCCGGTGGTGTACGCGTTGAACTCGGTGACCGACCACCACGAGGTCGCCGTGCCGGTCTGCACCACCTTCACGTACCGGGCGCTCTGCGCCGGGAAGTCGACCGTCACCAGCGCCCCCGAACCACTGCCGGACGCCACCGCCGACCCCCACGACACCCCGTCCGACGACAGGAACACCTGATAACCCCGCGCGTAGTCGTTCGCACTGCCACCCGA
>NZ_BPRL01000057.1:0-29631 GCF_045862635.1 Kitasatospora sp. NE20-6 | reverse complement strand
CCGGAGTCCCTCCCGTCACGATCCGCGGCCGGACAGGGGCCGCAGGGTCGGGCGGGACTCGGCGTGGAGCCGCACCCGGCGGGACAGGTGCCGGTGCGGCTTCGACTCGGCCAAAGCTGCCAGAGCGTCCGCCCGCCGCCAAGACCCTCCTGCTACGACCCGCCGTCGTAGCACGGGCACATGCCACGGGCCGGGAATACACCCCCCGGCGGTAACCCCGTGCGGCCGCGGCACCGTCCCCGCGGGCCCGCCGCACCGCCCCGCCGCACCGCCCGGCGGCCGGTCCGGCCGACACCCACAGGCACCCCCACCACCCCGGACGGCCGGCGCGGTGAACACCTACGACGCGCCGTCGTAGCCGCCCCTGCCGTGTGAGCACCCTCACCGGCCCGAAGGCCCCAGTGCGGCAGTGCGTCGACGCCACACCACGGTGCGTTCCGTGACCACGGTCTCAGAACGACCGACGACCACCTCGCACGACCCCGCGGGCGGCCCTTTCCTTCGGGCACGAAGGCGCACGGCGCGAGGAACGAGAAACGGGGACCGCAAGGCGAGGCCGACGGCCCCGCTCACCCCCGCCGGGCCACGCCACGGCGTCACCCGGAGCGACCCCGCCGGTCAGGACGCCCACCCCACTCCACACCGTCCTCCACGAGCTGCCCGGGCGCGCGGGGTTCGTTCGCGGTCCGGTTCCGGTCTGTCCGGGGGCGGGTGGTTGCGGGGGTGTGGCCAGACCACCCGCCCCGGCCCGGTGGTGGTTGCGGGAGTGGGGCTGGACCTCCGGAATCGAGGCGGCCGAGGGCGTCGATGTTCTCGCCGGTGCCCCTTGAGGGCGGCACCGCCTCTCCGGCCGGGCCCTCGCGCCGTTCGCGGTTCGTGGCCGCTGCCGTGCGAATCGATGCACCACTGCTGCGTCTGGAGCATGCCGGGCGGCTGCGGACGCTGGAATGAGGGGGAGGTTCCGTCGACACCGACACGGAGGTGGCCGGATGCCCGACAGCACACCGACCCTGCAGGACACCGCGCTGGTCCGCGACTTCGTGGACATCCCGCCCGGCCTTGAGATCGACCCGATGGACGTCCAGCGGGCCCGCCTGGCCCAGGCGGTCGGCGGCCGCTTCCGCAAGGTGGCCCCAGGCCTGTACGAGATCATCACCCACACCTTGGGCGACCACACCTCGGGCGACCGCACCGCGTAGCCCGCGGCCCGGGGCCGGGTACGGCCGGCAAGGGTCGGCGCGTCCCCGTCGTGTCGTACGGGCCGTGCCGGCCCGCGGGCCGGCGCCGTCGGACCCGGGGGAGTGGCCCGGACGACATGCGCCGGGGGACGCCCTGCTTCGTGCCGCCCCGGGCGAGCCCCCCACGACCCGGGCCGTGGAGGTGGGGCAGGCCGACGAGCAGGTGGTCGCAGGAGGATCCGGGGATTCGTGGCTCGCCGACAGGCACGCCCTGTTCGGGATCGAGGTGATGTCCGGCGTGGTGGTGGGCGATTTTCGCGAGGAGGGTCGACGAAGCTCTCATCCCGTGCCGGAGCGGTCGGCGCGAACTCCGGTCCTTGTCCGGCGCTCTCCGCCGCGGACCGGCAAGGTGCCCTGAAGTCTTCGGGTGGTCATGCGTCGCCACGGTCTTCGCCGCACAGCAGTGCCAGCTGCCGGTGGACGGCGGCAGTGACCCTGCGCTCGTCCTTCGTGGCAAGGAGGTCGAGCAGCGCCCCGCGCAGTACCGCCAGCGTCATGGTGCGGCGGACGGCGCCGTCCTCGCTGTCCCGTTCCGGCTGCGGTTGGCAGCCGGCCAGGACGTCGAGCCAGTCGTTCACGGTGGACGTGGCGAATCCGGCCCAGGGACCGGCCGGTTCGACGAGGGACCGGGCGTACGCCTCCGTCCAGAGACGTAGCAGCGCGTGGTGCTCGTCGGCGGCGAGCCATGCCCATACCTGCTCGGCCGCCCGTGCCAGACCGATCGGGCGGTCGGCCTCGCGGAGGTGTTCCAGCAGGGCCAGCTCGTCGGTTCGGGCCCGCTCCAGCAGCGCTCGCACGAGTCCGTCCTTGTTGCCGAACAGGAACATCAGCACCCGGGTGCTGGAGCCGACGGCCTCGGCCAGCGGACGCAGCGACAGATCGGCCAGACCGTGGGCGAGTGCGTACTCGTAGGAGGCGTCGAGCAGTTGGGTCCGGCGTGCGGACGGGTTTGCGGTCTTCGGAGGCATGGACCTAGCCTAGGGGCACTGACACGGTCGTGTCAGTAGCGCATGGCGATGTGCCGTTCACGGAGAGTGTGACATGTCGGAAGAAGTCTCCCTGCAGCAGGTCGTGATCCGCCGTGCCGACCGTCCTGGCGACCTGGGCTGGGTGGTGATGGCCCACGGCGAGCTGTACGCCGAGCAGTTCGGCTTCAACACCGACTTCGAGGCGCTGGTGGCCAAGATCGTCGGCGACTACGCAACCCGGCACTCCCCGGCCACGGAGGCGGCCTGGATCGCCGAGATCGACGGCGAACGCACCGGCTGCGTGTTCCTGGTCGCCGCCGACGAGCCGGAGGTGGCCAAGCTGCGCGTCCTGCTCGTCGCCCCGTCCGGTCGGGGCCTCGGCCTCGGCACCCGCCTCGTCGAGCAGTCCCTCGACTTCGCCCGCGCGGCCGGATACCGGTACGTGACCCTGTGGACCACCGACAACCTGGTGTCCGCCCGCAGGATCTACGAACACTTCGGGTTCACCCTCGCCGACGAGGAGCCCGGCCACAGGTTCGGCCACGACCTCGTGGGCCAGAACTGGACCCTCGACCTCCGCAGCAGCCCTGCGGAGTGAACTTCTCCGAGTCCCGGCCCGGTGCGGCTGTCGCCCAGGGGTGTTGCAAAGTCCGGTGATCTTGTGAGTGTTCTGGTCGGACGATGCCGAGGAGGTCGAGCGGGCGGGTGAAGGGCTCGTAGGAGGCGTGGCGGAGGCCGGCGGCGATGTTGCGGTGCCCGGCGGTACGGAGGGTGTTGATCGCCAGGTTGCGGAGGGTTGCCATGTTCTCGGGGCCGTGGCCGGTGCGGATTTTGGTGGGGGTGCCCCTGGCCGGAAGCTGGGGGAGCGTCCTAGGCAAAGGTGGTGCCGCGGACGAGGTGGAGCCGGTTCTCGATGGTCCACTGCGAGCCGGCCGAGCAGCTCGGGTGAGGCTTCCTGTGAGGTCAGGTCGGTGATCGCGTAGATGGTCCGGCAGCTGACGGTGCCGCAGGATCCGTGCGGCCTGGACAGCGTGCGGGAAGTCCAGGCCGAGGTCGGTGATGGTGAGGGCTCTGGTCGCCCGGGTCTTCCTGCGGCCGTGGCCGATCTCGCGGTCGTAGCGGCGTGCGGTGACGTCCTTCCACGGCAGCGACCATAGCCGGAGGTGCAGTTCGGGCTGGTTGTCGTAGGGAGCCAGGAACGCGGCGAAGCAGGTGATCTCATTCGTTCTGCCGGGCACCCGCAGCTGGGTGACGGTCCGGCCGTGGCGGTGATCCCGGCCGGCAGGTGGGCGGCGGGTGAGGTGCCGTGCCGGGAGCCCCGGGCGGTCTTGCCGTCCACGGCGATCGAGTCCGATCCCGCGGGATCGGCACCGGTCAGGTCGGCCAGGCCGCCGGGGCAGGCCAGGGCGATGACCCGCCGGATCGTGGCGGCGCTCGGTGCGACGTGCACGCCAAGTACGCCTACCAGTGCCGCCGCATTCAAAAGAGCCTTCCGCCAGGCATTCGGCGTTATATCAACGCGACTGCGCCGGCAGGCCGTCGCATTCGGGCTGCACGGAAGGTTAAGGATCTTTGCACGGAAGGCCAAGTATCAGGCCAAGATCTTCCGTAGGCTCCGACCGGGAAGCGCCGGCCCTGCAGGAGGGGATTTTGACGGTGCTCAGCGTTGTGGGCGGCCCAAATGGCCGACTCGCCTGGAGGGGAATTTTATGATAGGCAAGCGATTCAGTGCTCTTGCGGCGGCTTTTGCTGCTTCTGTTGCGTTCTTTCCGGTGGCCACCGCCTCGGCCGCGAACTTCTCGCCCGACAGCGTGATCAACCCGCCCGGTCACTACGGACTTGCCAATCGGAACAGCGGCAAGTGCCTGGCTGTCCTGGCAAGCGGCGCCTACGGGTCTCGCGCAACGCAGACCACCTGCGCAAACTTTGAGGACCAGAGCTGGAGCGTCAACACCTACGGTACTGCCGCCGAGATCAAGAACGATTACAGCGGCCAGTGCCTCACCGCCCAGGGCATGTCGGACGGTGCGCCTGTGTTCCAGTACACCTGCACGGGATTGAAGGACCAAAAGTGGTACGCCCATCACATCACCGCTGACATCACCTGGTACGTCAACCTCAACAGCGATAAGTGCCTCGTGGTGCAGGGCGCAGCCGAGGGAAATGCCGCCTTTCAGTACACCTGCGGCTACTACATGGATCAGTACTGGAGTTACTGAGCCCGGATCCGCCGGCCGGTGACTGATCTATTTCATCCTGTCCCGGCGGAATGAAATTCCTGGTCAGGGAGCGAGTGACAGGCGAGGCCCTGGTCGTTGCGCTGGTGTTTTCTGCGTACCTCGCTTTGTCCAAGGAGCCTCGCTCAAAGGCTGTCCCGTAATTGATCTCCGGCTGCCAGAGTGGGCCGTGTGCTGGGGTGGCGGTTCGACCGTGCGGTCTGGTCGAGGTTGTGCAGGCGGGCGATGCCGACCCTTCATCCGCCCGCTCGACCTCCTCGACATTGCCTGACCAGAACACTCACAAGATCACCGGACTTTGCAACACCCCTGGTAGGTGGTGTTGCCGGTCCCGCCGGTCGATCCGATTCCGGAGCCGTCGTGGCGACGTTTCCAGCTTGTCCATGCGAAGAACGGGCCGGAGGGTTTTCCCTCCGGCCCGTTCGGGTTTTCCGTGCCGCTGTCGGATGCTCCGGCGAGGCGCCGGGGGAGTGGTGGCTCGGCGGCTTCCTCGCTGTGCCGCTGTTCCCCGTGAGTCTGTCCTCGGCCTGCCGTACGGCCGGTGGCCGTGGCTGATCGGACGGTGGTGGCTGCTGATCGGGCCCCGGCCGGCGAGAGATTCACGCGCGGCCCGACGGCTCGAAGAGCTTCAGGCGGCACGAACCGGATCACGAGCCACTACATGGCGTCCTGCTGTTCCAGCCATTTCGTGATCGCCTGGTTCGTTTCTTCCGGCTTCTCCTGCTGGATCCAATGGCCGCAGTCCAGGCTGACCACTTCCACATTGGGTACGAACTCTGCCAGGCTTTCGGACTTCCGGACCAGGTCCCGGTCGCCGTAGATCATGAGCGTGGGCTGCCGGATGACCGGGTCCACGTCCGCCAGCAAGTGCCAGTTGCGGTCAAGGTTCCTGTACCAGTTCACACTGCCCGTGAACCCTGCCGACTCGAAGGCGGAGACGAAGACGGCCAGTTCGCCGTCGCTCATCACGGGCTCGCCGAGTGGCGTTTCCGCCCTGGCGAGATCGATCAGCGCCATGCCCGGCCGGGGCTCCCTGGGGGGCTCGTTCTTCCGGTACAGGTTGCGAAGGAACCGGAAGGTGTTCTCTTCGAACACGGCGTCCGCGACGCCTGGCTGCCGATTGAAGTGGACGAAATAGAAGTCGCCGCCGAGCACATCTTCCATGAACTCGATCCAGGGCTTTTCTCCGCGCTCCTGGTAGGGCAGGCTCAGGTTGATCACCCTGTTCACGCGGTTCGGATGCAGCAGGGTCAGCCCCCAGACGACCATTGCGCCCCAGTCATGACCGGCAAAGGTGGCATCCTCGTAACCGTAGTGGTCGAGAAGTGCGACGAGATCGCCCGACAGGTGTTCAATGTCGTAGTCCGTCACTTCGGTCGGGCGGGACGAGTTGCCGTAGCCCCGCTGGTTCGGGACGATGACGTGGTAGCCCGCTGCGACGAGGGCAGGTACCTGGTGGCGCCAGGAAAAGGCATGCTCCGGCCAGCCGTGGCAGAGCACGATGGGTTTTCCTGCATTCTGTCGGCCTGCCTCGAAGACTTCGAGTTCCACGCCGTTGACTGCAACGACGGTGGGCTCGGGAAAGTCGGCCGGATTGAACATTGAATTTCCTTCCAATCTTTTCGGGGTGATCAGGCGGCGAAGGTTCCCGACGACGGCGTCGGCGCACCCCTGACAGGCCGAGGGTTGGCACGGTCGTGGGTGGTGGGACTCGCCGGTGAGGTCATGTCGCCATCTTCCCGACCGAAACCGGTCACCCCATGACCGGTTTCCTGTGGAAGTGTTGCCGACATGCGAACCGACCGGCTGGTGGCCGTCCTCCTCCTGCTGCAACGGCGCGAGCAGGTGACAGCAGCGGAGGTCGCCCGAGAGCTGGAGGTCTCCGAGCGCACCGCCCGCCGCGACCTCGACGCCCTGGCCATGGCCGGGGTGCCCGTGTACCCGATGCAGGGCCGAGGCGGCGGCTGGCGTCTCGTGGGCGGCGCCCGCACCGACCTGTCCGGGTTGACCGCGGGTGAGGCCCGCGCCCTGTTCCTGGTTGCCGGCCCGGCCTCGGCTGCGACGCCGGCCGTGAAAGCAGCCCTGCGCAAGCTCGTCCATGCTCTGCCGGAGCCCTTCCGGGTGCAGGCCGAGGCAGCAGCGTCGTCGTTGGTCATGGACCCGCAACGATGGGGGTCGAGCCGGATCGAGCACCGGGCACCTCGCTTCCTCGACGAACTCCAGGACGCGGTGATCCGCGGCGTCCAGGTGCGGCTCGGCTACGTCGACAGCAAAGGCGCCGAAACCGAGAGAACCGTCCACCCGCTGGGCATCGTCGCCAAAGGTCCGTCGTGGTACCTCGTCTCCGAGACCGAAGCCGGCCGGCGGACCTTCCGGATCGACCGCGTGTCGTCCGCCGACCCGACCGGCGAACCCGTGCACCGGCCCGAGGACTTCGACCTCGCCGCGAGCTGGCGCGAGATCGCCGACGAGATCGACCGCAGGCGAACGCCCCTCGAAATCCAGGCGGTGTGCGCGCCCCACGGGATCGGCCTGCTCCGAATGATGCTCGGCAGCCGGCTCCAAGTGGGAGGTTCCACGGCCGACGGCCGCATCGAGGTCCTGATCCGCGGCCACGACGAGTACGGGCTCGCCTGCGAACTCGCCGGACTGGTCGAATGGCTCGAAGTGACCGGCCCTCCGGGTGTGCGAGGCCACCTGGCCTCGATCGGCAACGCACTCGTCGAGCGATACGGCTGAGACCGTCCCGCAGCGTCGAAGTGCGGATCCTGGCGGTGCCCTTGCGGAAAGCGGTGTCCCGGACGAATCCGGTGATCACTGCACAGCGCCACCGTCGATGGCAGGACGGAGCCGTTGATCGGACGCTCCCGGCCCGGGGTCAGTTGGTGCGGGTGTTGGTCAGGTGCTGGCCGATGTAGCCCACGTAGATCCGGCCGCTGCCGGAGCAGTCGTCGAGGTAGTGGAGCCGGGGTGCGGTGGAGCCGCCGCCGATGCGCAGGTGGGCGCCCATGAAGGCGCGACGGGTCACGTCGACCGTGGACGGCACCGGCAGCATCCGCTCCCGCTTCCACTTGGCGTGGCTCTCGACCGTGCGCGACTCCCAGCGGACGGCCTTGCGGGGCGGGAAGTGGTGACAACCGGCCGGGGTGTGTTCGCACCACTGCTTGAAGTCGCCGCCCGCCCGCCCCTGGACCGCCGCGTGGGCGTACTCCTGAAGGGCCGTCAGGCCGTCCCAGGTGAGGCGTGCCCAGCCGGCGCCGTCCGGCTGGCCGTCGAGGGCCAGGGTCTCCTTCTCGTCACCGGTGAACTGCAGGAGCGGGAACTCCTCGAACCGCCCGAGCAGTTCGCCGAAACTGGCGGGCACCGTGCCGTGCACCGTACCCACCGCAATCGTCGGCCCGGGTCCGGCTGCGCCCGTGGCGGACACCGACTCCAGGAGACCCGGCCGGACCGCAGGCAGCAACCGCAGCACGGGTACGGCGGCGAGGGCGTCAGGCAGCACGGTGGCGGCCGCAAGGCGCCTCGGCTCGCGGGCGAGCAGAGCGGCGGCCCGGCGCAGGTCCTCGTCGATCCGATGCCGCGGGAGCACCGGATGACGTGTCGCGTCGCCGCGGGACGCCGGGTCGACCTCGGGGAGGTATGTGCGGACGGCGCCGCCGTACACCTTGTGGTATTTCAGCGCGAGGTTGAACACGGGCTGTGCGGCCCGGTCGAGGACGTAGGGGATTGCCAGCCCTGTGACCTGGCGCATCAGCGGCCGTGCGACTTCGTCGAGCCAGTGCTGCACGTCGACGCCGCCGGGAACCGTGGCGACGACGACCGGGAGGCGGCGTTCGGGGGCGCACAGTTCGTCGACGACACGGGTGACCTCGGCGGCGGTGACAAGGCGCGGTACGGGGTGCACCTCGGCGCCGCCGTCGGTGGCGTCGAGGTGGATCAGCAGTGCGGCCGCGAGTTCCGGTACCGGCACCCGTGCCGGACGGCGTATCCCCGGGCCGGAGATCAGGTCCTCGGCGTGGAGCCGGACCAGGACCGGTCCCGCGGCCGGGCCGACGACGGTCAGCGTCAACTGCTGGTAGCCGTGCGGTGCGGGAAGGCGCAGCCGGCGGCGGGTGTACCGTCCGGCGGCGTGGTCGAGCTCTCCGCCGTCCCGGTCGAGGAGTATGCGTTCGCCGAGCCGTATCCGGGTCGGGCCGTCGCATGCGTCGGCGGGGACGGTGCTGTGTCCCTCTGCGCTCAGCCAGATGTCGATCTGCCGGTCGGCCTCCGAGGCGGCCGAGGCGTGGGTGTGCGGGCTGCCGACCACCATCTGGTACGAGAGGGGGACGGGCTGTACTGCGGCGGCGGGCTCCCCGCGGCCGGCGGCCGGGACGGGCTCGACCGTACGGCGTGTGCCCGCTCCGAGCAGGTGCAGGATGTCCGCGGACGCCTGGGCGAACGGCTGGAGGTCCGACGGCAGCTCGGCGATGCTCTGCGCGTCGGACAGCGCCGCCTCGAAGTTCCGCCCGCTCCCGGCGTGGGCCGCGACGTAGCGGCCCACGAGTTCCTGGGTCCGCCACGCGTCGCTTCGGCTGAGCCGGGACGCGAGGCGTGCGCGGGCCTCGTCGCGGAAGGTGAAGCCGGCCTTCCCGGCTGTCGTTCCCTCCGTCACCAGGAGGGGGCCGTGCAACAGTTCGGCGACGTCGCAGAGGGTTGCCTCGGGCAGGAGCACCTGTCGGAGCAGGTGGATCAGCGGCAGGCCGAGCCAGGCGAAGGGCGCGCACAGCTCGGCGAGCCGGACCGCGTACGGGGACGCGGTCCGCAGGAACGCCCCGATCGGGTCGGCCGGAACCGGACGCGGCGGTCGGGGTGCCTCGGGCAGCCGGCCGTCCTCGGGGATCAGAACGGCGTCGCAGCCGTCCGGCGAGCCTTTTATGACGGTGCGGGCCCAGCGGTCGAACGTGTGCGGGGTCAGGGCGATCACGGGTAGCGGGATCCACTGTTCGGCGGCGTTCGCGCGCAGCCGCAGCAGCAGCGGCACCTCGAAGGAGAGTGCGGTGTTGGGGGCGGCGGGCCGTCGCGCCGTGACGCGGACCGCGGGCAGGCCGCCGAGGCCGGTGAGCTGCCGGAGCCCGGCGGCCATCGGGTTGATCAGGGCGACGGGTACGCGGGTGGCGTGGCGGCGCAGCAACTGCCAGACACCGGGAGCGTGCCAGCCGGGATCGGTGCAGTCGGACAGGACGAGCACCAGCGTCCGGCCGTCCGTGATCGGCGGTTTCTCCACCGGTTCCTGGCGGTGGTCCAAGAGTTCGGCGGTGGGTCCGTCGAAGGAGAGCGTGAGTCGGCGCAGTTGCCGGAAGGCGCCGTACCCGCGCAGCAGGGTGGTGAGTTCGGAGGCGGTCTCCTGCCAGACGGTCATCGACGGCGATCCGTCGATGACCAGGAGGGCGTCGAACCAGAGTTCCGTCGTGGGTGTGAACTGCGGCAGGATCTCGTTGGTGCGTGCGTATGCCTCGACGGTGGCGGCGACGTCGAGTTCGAGTGCCGAAGCGCTCGGCCGCTTCCGTTTGAGCGGACGCAGGGCGCGGGCGGTTTCCAGATTGCGCGGCAGGGCCTCGCCGCGGGGCACCGAGATCGGCCGTGCAGGGGTTGATCCGGGTGGTGGGTGGTGGAGGTACCCGGCTGTCCCGGTGGGGTGCCGGGGTGGTGAGAGGGCCGGGGGCGGAACGGGTTCGCCGGCCGGAGGGCCGGCCGGCGAACGGAGCTTCGGCGGGTGGGCCTGCGAGGTGGGGTCAGGGGTGCTGCCGGTCGCGGTGGCGGCGAGCCAGAGCACCTCGGCGACGGCGGTGGCGTCCGTGTCGGGGGCCAGTGTGCCGAGAGCCCGGACCAGGCGGAGCAACGGGTCAGTCACCGGCGAGCTCGCGGACGAGCAGGCGGACCAGCCGTTCCCGCTGTTCCCCCTGCGGGCCGTCCGGGTCCGTCAGCAGGTGTGCGGCGTTGAGGAGCTGGTCCACGGCCAGGCTCTCCCCGGCGTGCAGTCGCTCGACGAAGGAGGTGATCAGCTCGGCGACGGGACCGCCTTCGAGGACGTCGCAGCCGAGATGGGCGGCGACCACGTGCCGCAGCATGGCGTCGGTGGGCTTGGGCATCCGGTAGCGGATGCAGCGACGTAGGAAGGGTGCGGGGAAGTCCCGTTCCCCGTTGCTGGTCATCACGATGAACGGGAACGCGGTGCACTGGACCCGGCCTCGTTCGATCGGATGGTGTTGGTCACCGGCCCATCCCCGGACCGGTACCGGGCTGTGCCGGTGGCGGACGAGCTCGGGGATCTCGTACTCGCCGCGTTCCAGGACGTCGAGCAGGTCGCTGGGCAGGTCGAGGTCGCTCTTGTCCACCTCGTCGATGAGCAGTGCGCGTGGACGTTCCGACGGCAGCAGGGCCGTGCCCAGCGGCCCCAGCCGTAGGAACGGTGCGATGTCGTCGTGGTCGGCGGGGGCGTCGCCGGCGCCGGGCTGCAGGCGCTGGGCGTGGAGGCGGCCGAGGGCGTCGTAGCGGCACAGGGCGTCGGCGAGGGTGCTCCGGGACGTCAGGTGCCAGCGCAGCACCGGGCCGAGCCGGAGTTCCGCGGAGACCTGCTCGATCACGGTGGACTTGCCGGATCCGGCCGGTCCGGTGAGCAGGAGCGGGCGACGTAGGTGGAGGGCCGCGTTGACTGCGTCGGTGAGGCCCTGGGGCGGGCGGAACTGTGTGCCGAGCGGCTTCCGGGGGAAGGTCCGCCAGGGCGGTGGGTCGGCCAGCACCACGTCCCGGGGCCTGCCGTCGCCGACGTAGTAGGTGGTCCAGGACATCAGGGGCTCCCGTCGTCGATGGTGCGGCGTTGCTCGAAGAGGTCGCAGAACTCGAGCCACTGCAGGTCGTGCCAGGCCGCGCGGACGTCGGCCAGCGGTTCGTGGCAGCCGGCGGCGGAGGGGCCGGCCCGCCAGCGCCGCCGGTAGGCGTCGTGGAAGGCCTCGGGGAGGACGTCCCAGGAGTCCGCGAGGCAGCTGCGGTGCGTCTCGGGGAAGGCCTCCTCGGTCGGCCACAGCACGATGGGCGCGTAGGTGAGCAGCGCCTCCAGCAGTTCGGTGAGGCCGTGGGGGCGGTGGTCGATCCCGACGGCGCGCTGGTACATGCCGTCGCAGAGGCGTTCCAGCAGTGCGGCGGGGTGGCGGGTCTGGCTGTCCGTCAGCCAGTCGACGGGGGCGGTGGTGGCGTGGCAGGCCATGGTGCGGAGCTGCTCGCGGGCGATCGGGTTGATCACCGACGGGTGTGACAGCCCGCCGGAGGCGTGCAGGCGCCCGGTCCATCGCACCACGACGTCGTGATGCACGCCGAGCCGGTAGGGACCGGTGCGGACCCGTTCAGGCTGCCAGGCCGCCATCAGGTGGCTGGGCAGCACGACGTCCACGCCGCGCAGGACGGTGCCGCGCTCCCGGGCCAGCGGCTGCGCCCAGTGCAGGGCGTCGGTCAGGGCGCGTTCGACGTCGTTCTGCCGGGACTCGCAGCGGATCTGTCGGTGAGGTGAGTGCTCGGAGCCGTCCCACAGCCATACGTCCAGCAGGTCGGGCCAGCCGACGGTCGGGGCGGCGTGCAGGCTGACGACGAGCCGGACGGCTTCGGCCGCGGGCAGCGGGTGGTACTGCCTGATGGCGTCGTTGAGGTCGACTGCGACGCCCCGGGCCTCGGCCCACTGCCGGACGGCGGCGGCGTTGCCGTCCGCGCCGCTCTCGCGGGCGATCCCGACCAGCAGCCGACACAGGGCTGCGGTCCGGCTCTCGGTGAAGGAGGGTGCCCGCAGCAGCGCGTACTCGACGAGGTCGCGAAGCAGCGGGATGCCGCTGGACCTCGGTAGGGGCCATGGTGCGCCGGCTGCGGTGCGCTGGGCGTGGGCGGCGCGCCTGAGGGCCTTCGTGGTGATCAGCTCCGTGTCCCACCCGGCCACCAGGTCGACGGCCTCGGCGGCCGTGAGCAGGCTGTCGGCTACGTCGAGCACGCGGGCGGCGGGGGCGCTGGTGCGGGCGGCCGTGTGAGCGGTGTCCCGGAGTTCGGCCAGCGCGCTGCGGCTGCGGGGGAGGGCGGGGCCCGCCGGGGGCCATGCGGCCACGGCCTCGCCGAGTTCCGTCTCGGCAACCGGGCCGAACCCGTCCCACCGTGCCCACCAGTGGTTGTGCGCCAGCCAGAGCTCCTCGGTGGCGTGGGTGTTGCCGTCGAAGCTCAGTCCCCACGTGTCCTGGTCGAGGATCAGTTCGCGCAGCCGCCGTTTGGCGCCGGCCGTGTCGATGACGGCGCCGCACCCCTTCACGCCTTTCCTGAGCAGGTCCGTCAGAGTCCGGCTGAAGGTCAGGTTGCGGGCGGTCTGGTTCGTTCCCGCGGCCATCAGCAGGGCCAGCCGGAGCTGGCCCTGGCGCATGCCGGCGACCATGTCGCCGGTGTCGGGCGGTGCCGCTCCGGCATGGCAGGTGTCGATCAGGCCGATCACGCCGTTCACCCCGGCCTGCTGGATGGCTTCGGTCAGCAGCTGGCCCACGGCGACCGCGCCCGAGAGCTCGTCCTCCTTGGTGTCGGCCGCCATGTAGTAGAGGCTGGCGGTGCCCTCGTGGACGAAGCCGTGGCCGAGGAGGGCGAGCACCAGGGTGGCCCCGGCCTCACCGGCGCGTTGCGTGGCCCGGCGGACGGCGTCCCTCACCGCCTCTGCCCGCGCGTGTCCACCGAGCAGGAGCCTGCGGTCGGCTTCCGCCATGGGGACGCAGCCGCCGACGGCGGGGTCGCTGAGGGCGGCGTGCAGGTCGTGGGCGACGTGTTCCAGCCCGTCCAGTCGCCGGGCGGTGCCGAGCGGGGCGCACTGGGCGGCTACGACGAGGACGTGCCGGGGCGGCGACGGCCACATCGCCGTCATACGCGCGTGACCGCGGCGGTGACCGCGGTGACGATCCCGTCGGCGACCTCGCGTTGTGCGAGGTAGGTGGTGGCGTTGTGCACCCACAGTCCGTCCGAGTGGACCGGCCGGCTCCGCGGCTGCACACCGGCCGTGTTGGCCGCGACGCAGGTGTCGATCGGCCGTTTCGGGACCACGATGTCGTCGCGGTGCCAGAAGTCCAGCCACTGTTCCACACATTCGGGGGTGCGGACCGGCTGCGGACGCAGGCGGGGCAGTACCAGGGCGGGGGTGGCGATGGGCGAGCCCAGGGTGACGAACAGCGGCACGGGCCCCGGGTACTCCTGGAGTGCCTCCAGTGCCACCACCGTCCCCAGGGAGTGCGCCACGATCACGGAGGGACGGTCCGGGTCCAGCTGGGCCAGCACCCGCTCGCGCGCCAGTACGTCCAGCGGACGGTCGTCCCCCGGCGCAGTACGGCGGCCGAGGTAGCGCCCCACCTGGGAGACCGCGGCGAGCAGGCGCCGACCGCTGGCCCACTGCGCGGCCTGCTGCAGCCCGGGCAGGCTCAGCAGCGATGTGCAGAGGTAGCCGAGCCGTCGGACGTGGTGGCCGGGGCCCTGCTCCTGGCCGGTCGGGTGCAGTTGCTCGCGGATGGCCAGCAGGCGGCGACGGAGCAACTCGTCGGCGTCGGGGAGGCGGGAGTCGACCATCTCGGCGAGCAGTTCGGCAACGATCGCCGCCTCCTCGTCGTACAACTCCCCGTCCTGGCCGCCTTGGGCCTGACGCGGCAGGTAGAGGTCGCTGTAGTCGGCGAACCGGCTCTCCGCGGCCCAGCCCATGGTCAGCCCCGACACCAGTTGCGGGTGGCCGGCCGCACGGACACCGGTGGCCAGGGACCGCAACCACTTGCCGAGTTCGTCCGCAGCATCCCGGGGGCCGCCGATCCCGTGCACGAACAACAGGCGTGGTCCCGGTGAAGTCCGCACAGTCCCCCCGCGGGTCAGGTGGTCCGCTCCGGCGGCAAGTGCACTGTTCACAGGCGTACTTGACAGCCAGTCACGCTACTGCCACCGACCCTACTTCACCGAGGGTGGCCATCGCAGGAAGTTGGGTGAGCACACGTCTTGCCTGGTGACCGCTGTGAATCGGGAGCGGCGGCCGGGCCGGCACCCGGACGGCCTCGCCCTCGTCCGTCACGCCCTTGACGACCAGGGCCGAAAGTCTCGAAAACACCACACCCACAAGCTCGTTGACATCGTGCACACCAGTCGCCACGCGGGTCCTTCCTTCACGCTCCCCGACACCACGTTCCACCGAACTGCTCGACCGGTTCCACCTGGACGTCGTGCCCGGCGCGGGCCCGCGGGGCGCCCGGTCCACGCGGCGTTCACGATGCCGTCATCGTGTCGCCCGGCGGGCGCCCCCCGAATGGGCCGACCCACAACGCCACCGCCGCCGTTTTGTCGCCGGCGACAACGACACCGGCGCTAGCCTGGAACGATGAGCCGACCGACACCCCCCGCCGAGATCGTCGAGGTGGCCGCCGCCCTGCTGCCCCGCCACCGCGAACTCGGCGAGCGGCTCGCCCGCCGGATGCGCGCCGAGGTCGAGTCGTACGGCAACGAAGCCCTGGTGCCCTTCGAGAGCATCCGCACCTCGTGCATCCGCAACCTCGAACTCATGCTCCGGCACTTCGTGCACACCGGCCCCGCCGACCTCGGGCCGCCGCAGGAGACCGGCCGCATCCGCGCCGAGCAGGGCGTGCCGCTGCCCGAAACCCTGCACGCCTACCGCATCGGCTTCGAGTTCCTGTGGACGGAGATCGTCGCCGAGGCACACACCCACGCCGCCGTCGGCGACGCCATGCTTGTCTCCCTCGCCGCCGAGGTGTGGCGACTCGCCGGGGAGTACTCCGACGCCGTCGCCCGCGCCTACCGCGAGACCACGGCGGCGCTGGTGCTCCAGCGCGAACACGAGCGGTCCGCCCTGGTCGAGGCGCTGTTCAGCGGGGCGATCACCGAGGTCGGCACCGTCGCCGAAGCCGGACGCAGCCTCGGACTGGCCGCCCACGGCCCGTACGCGGTGATCGCCGCGGACGTCCCCGCCCCCGGCCGGGAGGCGCTCCCCGGCATCGAGAACGCCCTGCGGGCCGCCCGCGTCCGCTCCGCCTGGCGGCTTCTGCCCGACCAGCAGATCGGCGTCGCCTCGCTCGCCGAGCCCGGGGGCGAGGGCGACGAGGACGTCCTGCTGCGGCTCCTGCGCAAGCACCCCGTCCGGGTCGGCGTCAGCCCCGCGTACGCCTCGCTCCGCGACACCCCGCAGGCCCTGCGCTTCGCCCGGCTCGCCCTCGGCGGCCTGCGCGGCAAGGCCCGCGGCACCGCCCGCTTCGACGACAGCCCGCTCGCCATGCTCGTCGCCGCCGCCCCGGGCGAGGCCGCCCGGCTCACCCGGGTCGTGCTCGGCCCGCTGCTCGCCCTGCCCCGGGAGGAGCGCGAACGGCTCGTCGAGACGCTGGAACACTGGTTCGCCGCCGGTGGCATGGCCGACGCTGCGGGCGCCCGGCTCTACGTGCACGCCAACACCGTCCGCTACCGGCTGCGCCGCGTAGAGGCGCTCACCGGCCGTTCCCTGCAGAACCCGCGGGATCTCGGAGACTTCGGCGCGGCGCTGCTGGCACTCCACCTCGTGCCGCAGGAAGCGGACACGTGACCTCGGTCGGCCCCGGGCCGGCCCGCCCCGGGGACGGGGCGCTGCTCCATGCAGCCCGGTGCGTACACCCCCACGACCCCCACGGCGCCGGGCCGTTGCTGCACCGCCGCGGCCCGCACCGGCGACCGTCCGCTTCGAACCGATCGCAGCAGCCCGGCCTGCGCGGTTCACCCTGATTTTCGTGCCGGACCCCTGCTACGGGGTGCCGGGCAGCCGGGTGCGCAGCGCGGCGGCGCCGGATTCGGAGAGCCAGTCCGCCAGGGTGCGCAGTCCGGGGTGGATGACCCGCAGTGCCTCGATGTCTGCGTGCCAACGCCGGCCGGAGATCCACTGCTGCCGGGTCTCTGCTATCTCCGGGTGCAGCGCGGCGGCCTCGTCGTGGGTGAGCTGCTCGTAGCGCACCGCGATCCCGGTCGCCGCGCTGATCGCGGCGACGGCCTCGGCCGGTGTCGGGTCGTCACCGGCGAGTTCCAGAGTCCGTCCGGCAAACCGGTCCGGCTGCTCGAAGGCCAGCGCGGCGAACTCGGCGATGTCCTCAAGGGCGATGATCTGGGCGGGCTCGTCCGGCGGGAAGAGATGCCGGTGAACGCCGTCGACGAACCCGTCGAGGCCGATGCCGGACGCCTCCAGGTAGTTCGTCATGAACCGCACCGGGCGCAGCACGGTCACGAGCGGGATCTGCTCGCGCAGGTACTGCTCGATGCGCCGCTTTCCCGGGGCGGCGGGCACGTCGCCCGAGGTCGAGGCGACGCCGGTGAACACCACGTGGCGGACTCCCGTGGCTGCTGCCGCGTCGGCCAGGGCCCGGCCGCGGGCGAACTCGAGTTCCGGGTCGCTCCCGGCAGGCCCGTAGGCCACCGGCGGCACGACGAACAGAGCGGTGGTGCCGTCCAGTGCCGGCGCCAGGCTTGACGGATCGTCGAGGTCGGCGAAGGCCAGCTCGGCTCCTGCGTCCGCGAGTGCCACGGCGGCGGGTGCGGCCTTGTCCCGGACCAGTGCGCGCACCGGTCGGCCGCCGGCCAGGAGCCGGCGTGCGGTTGCGCCGCCCTGCTTGCCGGTGGCGCCGGTCACGGCGACGGGGCCCTGGGCGGGGCCGGTGACGGAACGGGTGGGCCTGGTGGTCATGTCATCCTCCCTTTCCCCGGGGGCGGTTGCCACGGACAAGGTGGTGGACCCGGGGATATCTGGAATACTCAGCCCGGTTGAGCCGGGCGTACAAGGGGTTTCGTGACATGACTGCAGCGACCGGCGACGGCGACCGGGCCGACGCCCGTCGCAACCGGGCCAAGGTGCTGTCCGCCGCCGGCGAGGCGTTCGCCGAGCAGGGACTCGGCGTCCCGATCGGCGAGATCGCACGCCGGGCGGGTGTCGGCGCCGGCACCGTGTACCGGCATTTTCCGAGCAAACAGGCCCTCCTTGAGGCGGTGTTCGCCCAGCATCTGAACGACATGACCACCTCCGGCGAGCAGCGGGCGGCCCGATCCGAGCCCACCGAGGCATTCTTCGGATTCCTGCTGGACGCCGTGGAGAAGTCCCACAAGGGCGGACATCTGTGCGATGTCGCCGCCGTCGACGCGAGCTGGCCGCGCCCGGTGCTCACCGCGTCCGTGCTGCGGTTCCGTCAGGTCCTGACCGCGCTGCTCCACGCTGCGCAGCGGGCCGGCGGTGTCCGTGCCGACATCGACCCCGACGATGTCGTCGCACTCACCGTCGGGTGCGCCTCGATGCTCGCTGCCCACCGCGATCGATCGGCCGGCCTCGGGCTCGTCCGGCTGATCCTGGACGGTCTGCGGCCTTCCGCCGATGTCACGGAACGGCAGGGCTTTCGTGACGGCCCCGGTGCCCGCCGGGAGACCCTCGCGCGCTGCGAGGAGTGCGGGGCTGCGCTCACGGCCCGGCCCACCGGCCGCCCGATACGTTACTGCGGTGCGACCTGCCGGCAGCGGACCCGCCGTCGGCGTCTCGCGGGCTGAAGAGGGCCGGACTCGTGGTCTCCCTCGTGGTCCCCTCACGGACCCGGCCGCCCTGGGCGAACCGGACGAGGGCAGCGGCACCGTCCTCCGCCGGCCGGCCGGGTGGACGGCACACGCGCCGGCCGGTGCGGCCTGCGCGGCGCAGGGTGCGGCATACGTCATGGGTCCACCGGACGGTGAAGGCATCGGACCCGCCGTGACCGTAGGAACGGGCACCGACAGCGCCGCCGACCACCGCCCGGCCCGCACACCCGGCCCGGGGAACGCCGCACCCCGGAGCCCGTCACCGACCGGGCGGGCCACCGCTGGAGCACCGGAGCGCCGGGGCACCCTGCGCCCCGGCCTCGTGGACCGCCCGGCGCCACCGGGCATCACGGCAGGGGAGGGCCTCACGCGTTGCAGTCGGGCAGGAGAACCCCTGTGACACCGAGCCAGGCGCCGGGGGCCGGGCCGCCGGTGGTGCCACGAGGGCGGGCCGCGACCGGGTGGTAGCGCCCTGCGTGCCCGTGCGGATGAGGGGGCGCTGCGCGGGTGGGGTGATCAGGCGGTCGGTGGTGCGAACAGGGCCTGGACGGTTTCGGTGGTCAGGTCCCGCAGCCAGGTGTGGGCGCGGTCGTCGTCGTAGCGCTGGTGCCACAGCAGGTACAGGGGGACGTCGGGCAGCGGGAGTGGCGACGGCAGCGTGACCAGGCCGAGCTGCTGCCGGGCCGCGCGGGTGACCGCGTCGGGGAGGGTGACGACCAGGTCGGTGCCGAGGGCGAGTTGCAGCGCGAGGTCGGCGGTGGGTCCGGCGGCGACGACGCGTCGTTCGAGGCCGCGCGTGGTCAGGGCGTCGTCGATCGGGTCGCGCAGGCTTCCGCGTCGCGAAACGGTGAGGTGTTCGGCGGCCGCGTACCGCTCGGGGCTCGGCGGGCCTTCGGTGAGCGGGTGGCCCGGGCGGACGGCGACGACCAGCCGGTCCCTGCCGACGAGGCGGTGCCGGATGTCGGGGAGCGTCGGAACGCCGGAGCTCGACTCCAGGTCTACCTCGCCCCGGCGCAGCTCGGCGTCGTCCGTGCCGGGTTCGGCCGACAGGCGCAGCCGGACGCCGGGGGCCTGGTGGTGGACGGCGGTGATCAGTGCGGTGCCGCAGGCGGCGGTCAGGGCGTCGTGCCAGCGCACGGTGAACACCCGGTCCAGAGCTGCCAGGTCGAGGCTCTGCTGCGCGGACAGGAGGTGGTGGGCCTGCTGCACGAGGGTGTGGACCTGGGCGCGCATGGCCAGCGCGCGGGTGGTGGGGACCATGCTGCGGCCGGTGCGGATGAGGATCTGGTCCCCGGTGGCTTTGCGGATGCGGCCCAGGGAGCGGCTCATCGCCGGTGCGGTGACGTGGAGGCGGGCCGCGGCGCCGGCGACACTGCCCTCTTCCAGCAGCGCGTCCAGGGCGGTGAGCAGGTTCAGATCCAGTTGCATGGCAGTAACTCTACGAGTGAAAAGCATGCACTTGTTGTTAATCGGCGGGGAGCCTACCTTCGAAGTGCGGGCAAGGCCACGGCCCCCGCACACATCGAACCCAGGGAGCCCTTCATGAGCACAGCCATGTCTTTCGCCGCCGACACGATGCTCCTGTCCGAGGTGACCGCCGCGGTGAAGACCGCCGGCCTCACCCTGCGCGACCGCCACACCCCGCACGCCCGGGGCGTGAGCCTGGACGAGGTCGTCGCCGAGATCCACGCCAACGACGACGCGGTGCTGGACGTGCTGCGGGAGCCGCTGCTGCGGGCCCGGCCGGGATCGCAGTGGGCCGAGGACGAGCTGGCCGGCGGTGCGCTCCCGCCCGGGGAGTGGTGGGTCGTCGACCCCGCCGAGGGCAATATCAACCACGTTCACGGCATGGAGGACTGGGCCGTGACCTCCACTCTGGTCCGCGACAACCGGCCGGTGCTCACCGTCGTCCACCTGCCACTGTCCGGCGACACCTACACCGCTGTCGCCGGCGGCGGTGCCCGCCTCGACGGCCGGCCCCTGAAGGTGTCCGCCAAGACCGATCTGGGCGCCGCGCTCGTCGGCACCGGCCAGGCCAGGCCCGGCGAGGACGAGCGGACCTTCCGGCGGATCGGTGACTCGGTCGCCGACATGCTCGTCAACGGACTGGTCGTGCGCGTGTCCGTTCCCGCCACGATGCAGCTCATCCACGTCGCCGCCGGACGCACGGATGCGTTCTGGCAGTTCTCCGACGTCCGCTCCGGCCTGGTCGCCGGTGCGCTGCTGGTCTCCGAGGCCGGAGGCACCGTCACCGACCTGGCGGGCGAGCCCTGGAACACGGGCAGCCGCGACTTCCTCGCCGCCGCCCCCGGCATCCACGCCGCCGCCCTCAAGGTCCTGGCGCCGACCGCCTGACGGCGAAGCGGCCCGCGCACCCCGTTCTTCCCGTCCGAAACCGCAAGGAGCATCACCTCATGACCAGCATCGGCATCCTGGGCGCCGGCCGCGTCGGCGCCAACCTCGCCCGCAAGCTCTCCGCCGCCGGACATCACGTCACCCTCGGAGTGCGGAACCCGGAGGAGAACGCGGCGGTCCCCGGAAGCACGGGTTCCCGCATCTCCTTCGCCGACCAGCGCGCCACCGCCCGCACCGCGGACATCGTGATCAACGCGACGCCCGGGGACACCTCCCTGGACCGCCTCACCGGCCTGCGTACCGAGCTCGCCGGGAAGATCCTCGTCGATGTCTCCAACGCCACCCTCGACGCCGCCGACGGCCTGCCCCGCGACCTCTGCTACCCGGGCGGCAGCCTCGCCGAGCACCTGCAGACCGCCCTCCCCGACACCCGTGTGGTCAAGACCCTCAACACCATGCTGTTCATGGTCATGACCGCCCCCGAAACCCTGGCCGTCCCGCCGACCGCCTACGTCTCGGGCGACGACCGGAACGCGAAGAAGACCGTCATCGGCCTGCTCGGCGACCTGGGCTGGCAGCCCGGATGGATCGAGGACCTCGGAGACGTCACCACGGCCCGCGCCACCGAAGCCATGATCCTCGTCGTGCCCCACGTCCTGCGCCGACACGGCTTCAGGCCCTTCGCGGTCTCCCTCGCCCGCTGATCCACCTTCGGACCGACACGGCCGCGTCCCGCAGTGTTCGACCGGGTGCACCAAGGAGGCCGCCGTGCTGTCGATGCACACCGGGCCGCACGCGCACGGGCCCGTACGCACCCCGGACACTCCAGCCGGTCCCGCACCGGCGCTCTCCACGAGCTCCAGCACCTCGACGGGGGAGTGCCGGCCCGGACGGCCGTAACGCCACCACACCGGGCCGAAGGGGCCGTGCCCGCCCAGCAGGCCGAGGACGGTGACGACGACCGGGACGGTGTCGTCGTACTCGTGCCGGCCATCCCGCCGTTGTCGTCCCGGTGGACGGTCCGTCAGGCCCCGCTCCAGCACTCCGCGGACAGGCCCGCCACCGTCTCCTGCCGCCCCGCCGGCCCGGCCAGGTGCGGCGTCCGTGGAGCGGGAAGGCCACGGCCGGGAGGGGCAGGCCGCACCGAAGACACGGGCGGCCTCCCCCGGGAACCGCGATGCCCGCGGGAGACGACCTCTTGGATGTCGTCGTGTCGGTGCCGTGCTCGGCCTCCGGCCGTCCACCGCGTTCCCCGAGGGAGGCCGTCCGTGGCTTCGGTGCTGCTGAGTGTCCTGGCAGGCCTGCTGCTGCCCGTCGCCGTCCTCCTGCTGGTCGTCGGCAGAGGGTGGCTCTGGGGTTCCGAGGCGCTGGAACTGCGCTGGCGCCTCCTCTTCGTGGCGGTCCTCGCCGTGCTCCTCCTGATGATCGGCGCGGGACTGTGGAGCGATGCCACCTGCGTCGCCGACTGCGAACCGGTGATGACGCCCGTCTACCCCTGACCGGAACCCGCCCCGGAGTCCAGCGCCCGCTCCGCGCAGCTGAAGCCGAACAGCCGCCCGGACGGCGGCACCCACGGGGTGGCCGACCGCCGCTACGCGCAGGTGTCGAGCATCTCGACCAGCGCGGCCTTCTCGGATTCGGTGGCGCTGAGCCTGTAGACGTACGTGATGTCCGTCCACGCCCGCGAGTATGTGCACCGGTAGGTGACCGCTGGCGGACGCCAGGCGTCCGGCCCCCTTGTCCGCCTTGCTGCGGTTGCTCGCGGCCGAGACCGCCGTTGGCTGCGAGTGTTCCAAGTCGTTGGCGAAGGCCCGGCGCTTCTCGGCTGTCCAGGTGTCCGCCCCGATTGGCGGGGAGCGACATTCCGCGCACGCGATATTCGGAGGGCTTGGGCGTCAGCGAGTCGTAGGGTTGGCGTGCCGGGACAGGCTGGTAGTAGGGGCGAAGCGTGCGGTCCGAGGAACATACCGATGGCCACCACCTCTGGCCGGAAGGGCTCGCCCACGACGTTCTCGACCACGGAGTCAGGCTGCCGGCCGAGTTCATCGACCACGTCGAACGGCGGCGCGAAGCCCCGGACGAGTCGGAGAGGGATGTCGTGTGGTGGCGCGAGAACGCGGCCAGGACGTAGGGCCGGGCATGACCGACAGCCTTCCTCCCGACGTGGCCGACGCGGCCGACGTGCTCGACGTCCTCCTCGACGGCGACGATCCGATCCATCTCGCGCTCCGCGCCCAGGTGTCCCATCTGCGTGTGAGAGAGCGCTGTACGTGCGGGTGCGGCACGGCCTACTTCGAGCTCGACACGGCCGCGGTTCCGCCGGCACCGTCCGGACCGGGCACGGTGGTGGCCGCCGACGCCCGGATCTGCACCGAGAACGGCGACTGCCCCGGCGAAGTCCTGGTCTTCGCCCAGGCCGGCTACCTCTCCTGGCTGGAGGTCTGCTCCTGGAGCGACGACACCGAAGTCACCCTGGCCCTGGCCCGGCGAACGCTGCGCCGCTGACGCCTGCGCACCTGGCAGTGCATGTGCCTGCCGAACGACAGCACCCGTCGCCGATGGCGGCCCGGAGGAAAACCACGGTCTGCTCGGCAGCCACTGCGACACAATCACAGGATGATCGGCAACCGGATCACCCACCGCACGGCGGACGGCGTCCGCATACCCGGAACCTGGCGACACGCCTTCATCCGCAACGGCGGCCACTACTTCCTGACCGACCTCTTCATCTATGCCGACGGGCTCGTCGACTGCTGGGGCCTGGTCACCGTCGAGGAGTTCGAGGAGAAGCTCCGGACCGGCTGGGTGGCCACCAGCCTTCCGGACGGCGCCGAGGCCTCCGCGCACGGCCTGGCGGACTGGAAGTTCAGCGAGCCGCAGAGCTGGATCACCGCTGACCTGCTGGTCGCCGAAGTCCGCGACACCATCGACCAGCTGAACGGGCGGCCCGACTCGACCGGCCGCTGCCTGGCCGTCGTCGACGCCTTCCTCGCCGACCGGACGGAGGAGAACCGGGCCGCGGCCCGTACCGCGTTCCTGGCCGTCCCGGAATCGCAGCGCCGCTACGCGCTGGGCGACATGGACAGCAAGGACCGGCCGCTGCGCGTACTGGTGGCAGGGCCCGGAGGCCGCACCTACCTGCGGGCCGATCCACCCGTCACGCAGGAGGACCACGACAGCGCCCTCGCCTACTTCGAGGAGCGGGCCCGCCGGAGGGCCGAGCGGTCCACGCACGTCCCGACGGACGGACCGGCGGCTGCGCACGCCCCGGCGGTCAAGCTCTACCACTCGTATCCGAACAAGCCGGTGGCCGATCCCGGAAAGCTCGGCCTGCGCAACGACTACCCCGCCCCGATCACCGTGGGGAGGACCAGCTACCCCTCCGTCGCCCACGCCTACTGGGCCCTGTCGGTCGCCCGGCCGGAGACCGGTGCCGCGATCGCGGCGGCGGACACCTCTGCCGCAGCGCGCAGCCTCGCGGCCGACGCACCGCGCCGTGAGGGCTGGGAGCATGCCCGCACCGCCGTCATGACCGGCCTGCTGCGCGCCAAGTACGACCAGCATGCCGAACTGGCCGAGATCCTGATGGCGACGGACGACGCCACCGTGATCTACGACGACATGAACTCGGCCTTCTGGGGCGACAACGCCGGCCGGGGCCGCAACTGGACGGGACGTCTCCTCGAACTCGTCCGCTCCGAACTGCATGCGCGGCGAGCCGGGATCCCCGGCCTGTGACCGGACCGGGCCCGTGACCCTGTCGTGCCGGTCCCGGCGAAGTTGAGCGAGTGCCTCTCTGCAGGTGAGTACGGGTACTCACGTGCGGAGGGGCAGCTTGATCACAGACTTGGCGCATGACACGACGCCCCGCCCTGCCCGGCACGGTTGCCCGCTTCCCGTTCCGCCCGCTGACCACGGTCGCGATGACCGCTCTTGCCGCCCTGTCGCTCGCCGCGTGCGGAACCGGGACGGCAGGCCCCGCCGGACCGGCGAGCACGCCCGCCGGCGCCGTCGGGGCCGGGCCCGGCCTCACCGAGGTACTGGGCATGGTCGAGCAGTCGTGCCCCCCGAGCGCCCCGCCCCAGGGGCCGCCGGCCGGTCCCGCGCACACGCTGCCGCCCGGCGTCGGCGTACCGCCGGACGTCGAGCCCCTCGCCCCCACCGCCGGCCCGGAAGCGGAGCTGAACGCCCGCGACTGGTGCGCCGCCTCCCTCCACGAGGAGCGCATCGCCCAGGCACTCGGAGACCTGACGGACCCCACCCCCGGCAAGGTCAGGACGATCCTCAACCACCTCGGCTACACCGACGACCGCATCCACGACCTGAAGCAGTCCGGCGCGAGCACACGGTTCTTCCTCGACCTGCGCGACAACGGCGGACGGCTCTGCCTGGAAGGCTCGGCAGCCGCCAAGGACACCGTCGTCGACAAGTGCGTGGCCCCACCGTCGGGCCCCTTCACACCCGGAGAGCAGAAGCAGGCACCACCGGCCTGACGTGATCGGCGGGTCCGACCCGTCGCCCGACCACCGGGATCCGCCTGGATCGGGTTCGTGGTGCTGCGGGTGAACCGGCGGGAGCACGGGGCGAACCGGGTCGACCATGGGCCCGGCGGCCACATGATGCTCCCCGCCGGTCGCTGCGTCCGGGCGCCGGACCGCAGCACGGCGCGAGGCCTGCACCGGCGGCCAGGGCAGGGCTGCCTCACGCGTCCGGTCGTCGCTCGTCCGGTCGTCACTCGTCCGGTCGTCGCTGTGCGGTGCTCCCTCGGAAACGGCACCGGAACACCGTCTACGAGGCCACCGCACCGTCTGTCGGTTCGCCGTTCGACCGCCCCCTCCTGGCGGGCGGGATGCGCAGGGAGTGCGGAACCGCGAGGGCGGTCGTGTTGTCCTACAGGCGTGGAGAGACGATCGATCGGCTGCTTGGCGTCGGCGCTGCTGACGGTGTCGGCTGCGCTGATGCTGTTCAGTACGGCCTTCACCGTGGAAGTGGAGGACCCGCTCTTCGTGGGCCTCCATGACAACACCTCCGGTGTCGCGGCGCTGTTCCTGGGGTTTGGTGTGCTGTTGCTGTTCGCCGGAACGGCTGTCGGCATGCGCGCCTCCGGGCGCGGCCGGATCGCAGTCGCCACGGTCGCGGTGACGCTGCTGCTGTTCGGTGTGTTCCGGGCGGCAGTGCTGGCCCCGATGCTGAGCTGCGACGGCAGCCGGATCGCCCAGCAGGCGGACGGCTCGTACACCTGCGTGGACGGCTGAGCCACCCCCTGTCCCGATATTCCCTCACGCACCACCGTTAGCCTGTGGCAGGGACGATGATCATCCACGGGGGAGGACCACCCAATGGACGCCGGGATTCCGCGGCAGCTGCTCGACAGGCTCGACACCCTTCTCGGGCGTCTGCTGCCCGGCTCACCGCTTTCTTCCCCGGCGTGCAGCGCGTCCGCCCAGGAGCACTACGAGTACCTGGAAGCCGCCCGACTGCGCCTGGGTGAAGTGCTGGCCGCCGACCCGGCTCTCACCACCCGCCTCGCCGACGACGTACTGCCGCTGCTCGCCCTGGACGGCAACCTCACCAGCCAGTTGGTCTTCCCGCTGACCGCTGCCCTCGGACGCAGGCCCGTCCTCACCCACCTCGTCGCCCAAGCCCGCACCGGCAGCTGGCAGACCCGCACGAACGCCTGCTCCGCCGCCTACTGGGTCAGCGCATGGCGGCCCACCGCCCACCGCGATGCCATCATCACCGCCACCCGCCAGGGCGCCCTGCCCGTCGAACAGGCCCGCACACTGCTGCAACACGACCGGCAGCACCCCGACTGGCGCCTCCACGACCACATCACCGACCTATGGCCCCACCTCTGGACAGCCGCCGTCGAGGCCTTCGTCCACTGCCGCAACGACGAACTGCGCCAACGCCTCCAGACGGTTTTCCCCCTGGCTCCCGCCCATTACCCGTCCGACCACGGCCCGCTGCTGTACCGGGCCCGACTGATCGCGGAGGAGAAGCCCCACCTCTTCGGCCGGCTCCTGGCTCACCGGACCGGCTACAGCGTCGCGATCTGACCTTCGGCCTTGAGACAGGTCGGTACCTCCTCCTGCATCCTGGAATTGGAGGAAAATCATCTCGTGGACGACCTTCTGAGATTCCTTCACGCCCGCAACGAGGCGGACAACCATGCCTATGCCTACGTGGCGCACTGCTTCGGAGGCGAGGCCCTCCTCGACAGTCACCTGCCGATGCTCGACCTGGTCGATATGCTGGCGCGCGACTACGAGGCCATGGATCCCTCCGATAGCCGCTCCGCTGGACTCAGGTATGCCGTCCGTGTCCTTGCACAGTCCTACGCGGAACATCCCGACTACCGCGAGGAGTGGCGACCCTGGACACCTGAGCCAGCAGAAGGACCTTGCGCGTCACAAGATCAGCGACAGAGCCCATTCGTCCGTACGCAGCTGTGGAGCTCAGGTCGTACGCCCACACCGGTCGCCGTGTTCGCGGTGGCGGCCGGGACGGAGGGCCCGGTGCGGGGCGGTGTGGGCGGGAGCGGTGGTGGCGGTGCACAGGCCGACGGTGCAGGCGGGGGCGAGGAGTAACGGCAGGATCCGGTGGGCGATGGGCGTGGCGGAGCGCACTTGCCCAGAGGGTCGGCGATCGGGCGCCCGGGGTGCCGGCCTTCCGGCGTTCGCACGGGCCGGGCGGCCCAGACCGGTGGCCGGTGGGGCTGTGCGTGCGGGGGGCCGCCCCGGCCGCGAGGCAGGGCAACCTCGGAATGGAGAGTGCGGCCGGGGCGGAGTTCTCGTCCCTGGACCCGGGTGGGTGCGGGGAGTGCCGGCCGGGCCGGTGGCCGGTCGGGATCGTGGGCCACCGGCTCGGCCGGCTGAGGGTGGGGGAGTGGTTCAGGAGGGGACCGGCGCCGGTTCGGCGATCCGGACGGGTGCGGCGGTGGCGGCCAGGACGTCGTCGGGGGTGACGCCGGGGGCGGTCTCGACGAGGACGAGGCCGTCGGGGGTGACGTCGAGGACGGCGAGGTCGGTGATGATGCGGTGGACGCAGGCCTTGCCGGTGAGGGGCAGGGTGCACTCGTCGAGGATCTTGGGGGTGCCGTCCTTGGCGGTGTGGTCCGTCAGGACGATGACGCGGCGGGCGCCGTGGACGAGGTCCATGGCGCCGCCCATGCCCTTGACCATTTTTCCGGGGATCATCCAGTTGGCGAGGTCGCCGGTGGCGGAGACCTGCATGGCGCCGAGGATCGCGGTGTCGATGTGGCCGCCGCGGATCATGCCGAAGGACAGGGCGGAGTCGAAGAAGGCCGCGCCGGGCAGCACGGTGACGGTCTCCTTCCCGGCGTTGATCAGGTCGGGGTCGACCTCGTCCTCGGCCGGGTAGGGGCCGGTGCCCAGGATGCCGTTCTCGGAGTGCAGGACGACGTCGACGCCGGCGGGCAGGAAGTTGGGCACCAGGGTGGGCAGGCCGATGCCGAGGTTGACGTAGGAGCCGTCGGTGAGTTCCTCGGCGGCACGGGCGGCCATCTGATCGCGGGTCCAGGCCATCAGGCGCGCACCGTCCTCTTCTCGATCTGCTTGTTCACGGTCTGGGCGGGGGTGAGGGCGACGATGCGCTGCACGAAGATGCCGGGCAGGTGGATCTCGTCGGGGTCGAGTTCGCCCGGTTCGACGAGGTGCTCGACCTCGGCGATCGTGATCCGGCCGGCCATGGCGGCGAGCGTGTTGAAGTTGCGGGCGGACTTGTTGAAGACGAGGTTGCCGTGCCGGTCGCCGCGTACGGCGTGAACCAGCGCGAAGTCGCAGGTGATGCCGTGCTCCAGCAGGTAGGAGCGGCCGTCGAAGGTGCGCGCCTCCTTCGGCGGCGAGGCCACGGCCACAGAGCCGTCGGGGGCGTAGCGCCAGGGCAGGCCGCCGTCGGCGACCTGGGTGCCGACCCCGGCGGGGGTGTAGAAGGCGGGGATGCCGCATCCTCCGGCGCGCAGGCGTTCGGCGAGGGTGCCCTGGGGGGTGAGTTCGACCTCCAGTTCTCCGGCGAGGTAGCGGCGGGCGAACTCCTTGTTCTCGCCGACGTAGGAGGCGGTGATCCGGGTGATCCGGTCGTCGGCGAGCAGGATGCCGAGGCCTGCGTCGTCGATGCCGCAGTTGTTGGAGACGACGCGCAGGCCGTCGGCGCCATGGGTGTGGAGTGCCTGGACGAGCGTGCCGGGGATGCCGCACAGGCCGAAGCCGCCGACGGCTATCGAGGCGCCGTCACCGATGTCGGCCGTGGCCTCGGCGGCGGAGGAAGCTGTTTTGTCCATCGGGAGCCTTTCGGTCATCGAGAAGTGCGGCGGGCGGTGGCGGTGGCGGTGGTGTCGCCGAGGACGCGGTGGAAGAACGCCGCCACGGCGGCGACGGTCTCGGGGACGGCGGCGGGTTCGCGGCCGGTGTCGCCGAGCAGGACGGAGGCCCGGCCGCCGGCGGCGGTCACCACCTGCGCGAAGCGGACGCCGTGTTCGGCCGGGACGTTCGGATCGTCGGGCCGGTGGACGACGAGCAGGGGGACGTCGTTGCCGGTGGCCAGTGCGATCTCGCTGACCTGGTGCAGGACTTCGGCATCGGGGTGGCGGCGGACGGCGGTGCGCCGGCGTGCATCGGGGTCCGGGGTGAGGTCGGCGCCCCAGCTGCCGGCCACGCCGGCCAGGGCCTGGACACGGGAGCGGGTGTCGACGGTGCCGTAGGCGGCCAGGGCGGCGAGGTGCGCGCCGTCCCCGTGGCCGAAGAGGGCGATCCGGTCGGTGGCCGGGCCGTGCGGGGTGCCGTTGCTGCGCAGCAGGCGTACGAGGGTGCGGACGGTGTGCGGGGCGATGTCGCGGCGCGCGGGACCGAGGGTGCGGACGGCGGCGACGGCGAGGCCGTGTGCGGCCAGGGCGGACGCCCACCGGGCGGTGTGGTGATCGTCGGATCGGGCATGGCCGGAGACGTCGACGACCAGCGGGCAGTGCGTGGTGCTGCCGGTGGGCAGGTGGAGGTCGACGGCGGGGAGGGTGCTGTCGCGCAGGGCGCGCAGGACGTCCCGCTCGACGCGTGCCGGGGCGGGGGAGGTGGGGAGCGCGTCGGGGTCTGCGGTGGTCCGCATGGCTGATCCTCGGGTTTCGTGGGCGCGTGGGGGCGGGCCGTGGGGGGGGGGGGGGCGGGGCGGGGCGGGCGCCGGCGCGCGGGGCGGGGGGGGGGGGGGGGGGGGGGGGGG
>NZ_BPRL01000056.1:0-42950 GCF_045862635.1 Kitasatospora sp. NE20-6 | reverse complement strand
GGCTGATCCTCGGGTTGCGTGGGCGCGTGGGGGCGGGCCGTGCCGCCGGTGCGTGCTGTCCGGGAACGCACCGGCGGCTCGGCCCGCCGGAGGGTCGTGCCGGTGGAAGGCCCGGCGCGACCGGATCGGCCGCTACCGGATCGTGGCTGTGGCTGCGGCTGTCAGGGGTGAGCGGTGGTGCAGCCCCTCACGGAGCTGGTCGAGCAGGTGGTGCAGCCCGGCCGGGTCGGTGGCGGCGCCGTACAGGTAGAAGTCGGGGCGGACGACGGCTGCGGCGTGGTGGTGTTCGCGCAGGTGGGGCAGGTAGGCGCCGTCGACGTCCAGGTAGCCGTCGGCCGGGGCGTCGGGCGTGTCCGCGTCGTACAGCGGCACCAGGGTCGCGCCCAGACGGTGCAGGAGGTCGCGGTCGGCTTCGTCGAGGGCGTCGAGAGGGCCGGGGCCGTCGGTGAGGACGGTGAAACCGCCGCCGGTGAGCTCGTCGAGCAGTGCGGTGCGGCCCCGGTGGGTGAGCCGGTACTGCGGGGTGAGGTGGCCGACGGCGGGGCTGCGGGAGCCGTCAGGTTCGTGCTGGAGGACGCCGTCGCCGAGAACGGGGGGCGGCATCGGGGGCAGGGCGAGCGCGGGGTCGGCGCCGGTGGCGATCATGCGGGCGTCGCGCTCGGCGGCCTGGGCCGGGTCGAGGACGCAGATGACCTGGCCCAGGGCCATGGACATGCTGATGGCGTGCTGGACGTGGTCGCTGCGCTCGGTGGTGTAGGTGTCGAGCAGGTCCGGGTGCGAGATGCCGCGCAGGACGTGGTCGAGTTTCCAGGTGAGGTTCATGGCGTCGCGCAGGCCGGAGCACATGCCCTGTCCGGCGAACGGGGGCATCTGGTGGGCGGCGTCGCCCGCGAGCAGCAGGCGGCCTTCGCGCCAGCGGTCGACCCAGCGGGCCTGGAAGGTGTAGACGGTGTGGCGTTCGATCCGGGTGTTGTCCGGGGTGCGGCCCCAGGGGGCGAGCAACTCCCAGGCTTTCCCGGGCGTGTTGAGCTCTTCGACGCTCTCGCCGGGCAGCCGCATGAACTCCCAGCGGCGCCGGCCCGGTCCGCCGGAGACGATGGTGGTGGGCCGTGCGGGGTCGCACAGCTGCCAGTTCATCGGTGACCAGGTGTCCTGCTCGTGCGGGAGGGCGTCGACGATCAGCCAGTCGTAGAAGAAGCCGAGGTCGGTGACGGTGCTGCGCATCCGGGAGCGGACGAAGCTGTTGGCGCCGTCGGCGCCGATGACGTACCGGGCCCGGACGGTCTGTTCGGCGCCGTCCTCGGTGCGGGTGGTGAGGAGGACGTGGTCGTCGGTCTCGGAGAGGTCGACGACCGTACGGCCGCGGTGGAGGGTGACGCCGGGCTCCAGCAGGGCGGCGGCGGAGAGGACGGCCTCCAGGTCGGGCTGGGAGAAGAAGTTGGCGGTGGGCCAGCCGCACGGGCCGGTGCCGGACCAGTCGATGCGCACCAGCGCCTCGCCGTCGGCGTTGCGCCATTCGTAGTGGTCCGGTACCGGGTCGGTGACGGCCTGGATGCTTTCGCCGATGCCGGCTGCCTGGAAGATCCGGCCGATCTCGTGGTCGAAGTGGACGGCACGCGGCAGGTCGTACGGGGCGGGCCAGCGCTCCAGGACGACGACGTCGTGGCCGGCGCGGGCGAGCAGCAGGGACAGCAGCTGTCCGACGGGGCCGAAGCCGACGACGGCCACGTCGCAGGTGAGGGGGGTCTCGGTCATGCCCGGCCGCCCTTGTCGTGGGTGCCGGTCATCAGGGCCGCGAGGTCCTCGGGGGCGAGGAAGGACGGGGGCGGCGGGGGGCCCCAGCTGAACAGGCCCTTGGCGCCTTCGAGGGTCTCGGGTGTCCACAGCTGGTCGTCGACGATGCAGTCCATGTCGGAGTAGTACTCGGAGAAGTTGCCGGCCGGGTCCTTGAGGTACCAGAAGAAGTTGGAGCCGGCGTGGTGGCGGCCCAGGCCCCAGACGTGCCGTTCGGGGTGGTCCTCCAGCATGGCGTGGGCACCGCGGCCGACCTCGTCGATGTCGTCGACCTGCCAGGAGGTGTGGTGCAGGTAGGTGACGGGGGCGGCGAGGACGAGGATGTTGTGGTGGTCGGTGGAGCAGCGCAGGAACGCGCCGTGGCCCTTGATGTGGTCGGAGACCTTGAATCCGAGGCCGTCGTGGAAGAAGGCGGCGGTGGTGTCGAGGTCGGTGGTGCCGAGGACGGCGTGACCGAGCTTGCGGGGCCGGACGCGGTCGGTGCGCAGGATGCCGGGGGCGCGGGCGCCGGTGCGTTCGGTGCGGCCGGGGCCGTTGTAGCCGGTGGCGGCCGCCGGCTCCTGGACGAGACGGGGGACGGTTTCCAGGACGGCGCGCGTACCGGTGGGCCGGTCGTAGGCGGTCAGTGTGCCGGGAGTGCGTTCGGTGGGGACGTCCAGGCGGTGCAGGCGTGCCGCGGCGGCGGAGAGGTCGTCCGGGTGGTCGACCCCGATGCGGATCTCGACGAGGCGGCGGGTGGGGGCGTGGACGATGCGGAGCTGGCGGCCGCCGTCACGGCTGGCGAACCAGCCGTCCTCTTCGGGGGTGAGCCCGAAGTCGGTGTAGTAGGCGGCGGTTTCGGCGACATTGGGAACCCCCATCGTGATGGAGGTCAGGCGGTGCAGTGCCATGGGGGGTGCTCCTCGGGCGATACCGGACGGCGGGAGGATCGGCGGGGCCCGGCGGACAATGGTGGTGCCCGCCGGGCGGTCCGGCGGTGTCAGGCGGTGAAGCGCTGGCGCAGTTCGCCGATGCCCTCGATGGTGCTGACCAGCTCTTCGCCGGCCTTCAGCCAGCGCTGGGGGTCGCGGCCGAGACCGACGCCGGCCGGGGTGCCGGTGAAGATCACGTCGCCGGGGAGCAGCGGGGCGACGGCCGACAGGCCCGCGATCAGGGAAGGGATGGAGAAGATCAGGTCGCGGGTGCGGCCCTTCTGGACCTCCTCGCCGTCGATGGTGCAGCGCAGTTCGAGATCGTCCGGGTTCTCGAACTCGTCGGGCGTGACGAGCCACGGGCCGATGGGGGTGAAACCAGGGTAGGACTTCCCGAGGCTGAACTGCGGGATGGGGCCGGCGAGCTGGGTGATGCGCTCGGAGAGGTCCTGGCCGGCGGCGAGACCGGCGATGTGGCCCCAGGCGGCGGCTTCGGAGACGTTCTCGGCGCGGGTGCCGATGACGGCGACGAGCTCGACCTCCCAGTCGGTGTGGCCGCCCTCGGGGAGGGTGACCTCGGTGACCGGGCCGGTGATGCTGGTGACGAACTTGGTGAAGACCGGCGGCAGGCCCTCGGGTGCGGTGAAACCGGACTCGGAGGCGTGGTCGCGATAGTTGAGACCGATGGCGAACAGCTGCCGCGGGGCCGGGACGGGGGAGCCGAGGTCGGCGGCGTCGAAGGCGGTGCCCTCGGGCAGGCCGGCCCCGTCGGCCCAGGCGCGGAACTCCTCCCAGCGCTCGTAGACGGCCTGCGGGTCGGCGGGGAAGAGGCCGGCGCTGGCCTGCTCGACGTCGACGGCGAGGCCGTCGGCGATCAGGACGAGTCGGCCGCTGAGGTTGGCGATACGCAAGGGGACTCCCGAGGTGCACGGGCGGTCACTCGGATACGCGGGGGAGGGCGGCGAGCGCGAGCGGCCCGCTCCGAGCTATTGGCCATGATGATTACGTTGATATTGCGCCCATGGGTCCGTGACGTCAAGAGGAGGCAGCCGGTAATCTCCATAATGAATTCATCACGGAGCTGAGGAGAAGCGTTGAGCACCGCATCCGACAGTGCGTCGAACACGCCGCCGGGCGCATCCGCCGGCCCGAGACCGGCGGAACAGCGCCGCGAAGGCCGACGGAACCCCGGCCCCGGGACACAGCCCGCACGCCCCTCCGACGCGCCCCGCACCAGCAGCCCCAGCCGCTCCGAGGGCGCGGCCGACCGCATCGCCGCGCTCGTCGCCGCCGCCGAACCCGGAACCCGCCTGGGCACCAAGGAGGAGCTCCGCACCCTGTGCGGCGTCTCCGTCGGCACCTTCAACGAGACGCTGCGCCTGCTCCGGTCCCGCGGCCTCGTCACCGTCCGCCCCGGCCCCGGAGGGGGCCTCTTCAGCGCCGAACCCTCCCCGATGGTGCGGCTCGGCAACTCCGTCCTCGCCCTCGACGCCCGGCAGGCCGACGTCGCGGACGCCGTCCGCATCCGCGACGCCCTCGACCCGCTGCTGATCGAGGAAGCCCTCTGGCACGCCTCCCCGGCCGACATGGCCGACCTGCGCGAGCACATCACCGCCATGGGCCGGGCGGCCGCCGACGAGGACCCGGTCGCCTTCGTGCACGCCAACTGGCGCCTGCACGGCCGGATCGCCGCCATCAGCCCGAACATGCTGCTGCGCTCCCTCTACGGCAACCTGCTCGACCTCATCGAGTCGCACACGCTCTCCGTGCTGCCGTTCGGCGAGCAGCCGCTCGGCGAGTACATCGACGAGCGGCACCGCCTGCACGGCGACCTCGTCGACGCCATCGAACGCCGCGACCGCGGCGAGGCGCTGCGCCTGATCGCCGAGCACAGCACCAGCGCCGCCGCCGACGGCCCCGCCAGGGGCGCCCTGCTCTGACGTTTCCGCAGGTCACCGGGACCGCCGCCGTGCACACCCGCCCGTGCGGGGCCACGGTGACGGGCCCGGTGCGGTCACGCCGTCCGCCGGCCCGCACGCCGTGCAGGCGAGAATCGAATTTCGGGATCACTTTCGAAACATCCATTGACCCGGTGAAAGCCGGTGCCGTACACATGGGGCACCTGCCGAGCCCGCCGCTGTCAGGGAGCCCTGAACCGGAGCGATTCCAACCGCCCGTACGGCCCTGGCCTTCAGCCGCGGATGCCCTCGGCCCACCCGCCACACAGTCGTGGCCGGAAGAAAAAGGGCCCCACACTCATGACCTCCCCTTCCCCGGAGACGTCGGCGGCCGCCGCCGCAGGCGCTCCGAACCGCCGGACGTCCCTGCTCGTCCTGCTGATCGGCGTGCTCGTCCTCTTCATCGACGGATACGACCTCTTCGTCCTCGGCACGGTCGGCCCCTCGCTGATCACCGACCCGGACTGGCACATCGCCCCCGCCACCATCGGCACCCTGGGCAGCCTCACCGCCCTCGGCATGCCGATCGGCGCCATCTCCACCGCCCGCATGGGCGACGCCCGCGGCCGCCGCCTGCCCATCACGCTCTGCCTCGCCTGGATCTCGCTCTGCATGCTGCTGAGCGGCCTCGCCCCCAGCATCGGTGTCTTCGGCCTCAGCCGGTTCCTCACCGGCATCGGCATCGGCGCCCTGTCCCCGCTGGTCACCGCACTGATCGTGGACTGGGCGCCGCCGCGCCGCCGCACCCTGTTCGTCGGCGTCGCGCTCTCCGGCATCGCCCTGGGTGGTGTCGTCGTCGCCTGCATCGGCCGCGCCGTCCTGCCGGGCGTCCACTTCCAGACGCTCTTCCTCGTCGGCATCCTGCCGCTGCTGCTCGTCCCCCTGTGCTGGAAGGCCATCCCCTCCCACCGGCCCGCGTACGCCGCAGCGCCGGACACCGCCACCCCCGCCGCCGCCGCCACCCCCGCCGCTGCCGAGAGCGGCTGGGCCGCACTGTTCGCCCCCGGCCGCCGGCTCGCCGTCGTCCTCTTCTGCTTCACCGCCTTCCTCGGCCTGGTGCTCGTCTACGGCGCCAGCACCTGGCTGCCCACCCTCATGATCAAGGCCGGCTACGACCTCAGCTCCGCCCTGGAGTTCACCATCGCCTTCAACGGCGGTGCGATCGTCGGCACCCTTGCCGTCGCCCTCCTCGCCGACCGCGGCCACCTGAAGACCGCCACCCTCGGCCTCTTCACCGCGGCGGCCGTCGCGATGCTCGTCCTCACCCGGCACCACGGCCACGGCCTCATCCTGGCGATGTCCGCCCTGGCCGGCATGGGCACCCTCGGCACCCAGAACCTGATCAACGCCTGGGTCGGCCGCTACTTCGGCCCGGAACTGCGCGGCACCGCCCTCGGCTTCGTCATCGGCCTGGGCCGACTCGGCTCGATCCTCGGCCCCAGCTACCTCACCTACGTGACCACCGTGTCCGCCGCCCCCAGCGCCGGCTTCTACGCCTTCGTCGCCCCCGCCCTGCTCGGCGCCCTCGCCGTCGCCTTCATCCCCACCCGCCGCAGCGCCACACCCCAGGAAGACCGGGCACCCGCCCGGAGTGTGAACGCCGAGGCATGACCACCCGGCGTGGGGGGGGGGGGGGGGGCGCGGGCGGCGCCCGGCCCCCCCCCCCCCCCGCCGCGCCGCCGGCCCCGGAGTGTGAACGCCGAGGCATGACCACCCGGCGTGGCCCGGGGCCGCGGAAGATCCGCAGCCCCGGGCCACGCCCATGCCTGCCCGTCCGGCCGGAAGATCCGCGGCCCGGGCCGGCCTGCGGAACCCCGCCGTGCGCCCACCCCACGGCCCGGCCGCGACGCAGGACAATGTCCGAGAGCCCCGGCCCCCGCCGGACGACCCGTTCGCCACCCCGACGACGACGAGAGGGAGCGCGGCCTTGTCCTCACACCACCCGCCGAGGACCGGCACCCCCCGCGGCAAGCGCCCGCCGCAGGGGGATTCCGTCGTGGAACGGTCCTTCGCCCTGCTCGGAGCCTTCACCGCACACCGCCGATCACTGGGGCTCGGTGAACTGAGCCGTCTCACCGGCATCCCCAAGAGCAGCACGCTGCGCCTGGCCCGCACCCTGGTCGGGCTCGGAGTCCTGGAGCGCACCGGGGACGGCGACTTCGTGATCGGCCTGCGCCTGTGGGAGATCGCCTCCCTCGCACCGCAGATGCAGGGGCTCCGTGCGGTGGCGATGCCGTACATGGAGGACCTCAACCTGGTCACCCGCCAGCACGTCCTGCTCGCCGTCCGCGACGGCGACGACGCCCTGCTGGTGGAACGGCTGTCCGCACCCGCCGCGAACCCGATCCTGTACCGGGTGGGCGGCCGGCTGCCGCTGCACTCCACCGGGGTGGGCCAGGTGCTGCTCGCCTTCGCCGGCTTCGAGGAACGCAACGCCTACCTGGCCCGCCCCTGGCGGACCGAGCCCGAAGGCGTACCCATCGACGCCCGGGACCTGCGCCGGACCCTGACGGCCGTGCGCCGCGACGGCTACGCGACGGTCGTCAGGCCCCGGCCCGGGCCGCTCGTCTCGGTGGCCGCCCCGATCACCGGCACCGACGAGACCGTGGTCGCAGCGCTGTCGGTGGTGGTGCCCACCGGCGACGACGTGCGCGCCATCGTGCCCGCCGTCCGGGCCGCCGCCAGGGCGATCTCACGCGGACTCGGCCCCGGCGGCGTCAACGCCGCCGGGGCCGTCACGTAGCCGCCCGCGCCCCCTTCGCCGCGCGCGGCCCCGCCCCGCACACGGGTCAGGAAACCGGCCGCCAGTCGTAGAAGCGCGGCACCGGATCCCCCTTGCGCATCTGCAGGCCGGTGACCTTGCGCGGATCGAAGAACCAGACCACCGTGTCATGACCGATACCCGCGTACCAGGCCTGCTCCACCAGCAGGGCCGACGCACGGCGCAGACCGTCCGAGGCCTTGGCATCGGTGGCGTCGCGGGCCTGCGCGAACGCCAAGCCGAGCTCGGGATCGGTGCTGCGGAAGGGGTTGCGGCGGCTTCGCTCCTCGAAGAGGCCCGCCAGCGCGGTGTACGGCGCCGATCCCTGGACCGGGACGACGGCGGCAGGCAGTTCACGGGAGGTCAGGGTACGCAGGTAACTGCCGTAGTCCTCGACCTCCCGCTGCACGGTGACCCCGATGGCGGCCCAGTCGTCGGCCACCGCCTGCAGGAGGGCGTCGCACTGGAAACGGTCGGTGGACAGCACCGGCAGGGTGAAGCCGTCCGGGTAGCCGGCCCGGGCCAGCAACTGGCGGGCCCGGCCGGGGTCGTAGGGGTAGGCGTCGTCGAGGCCGGGGTCGTAGCCGGGCATCTCCGGGGCGATGATCTGGGCGGTGGGCCGGCCGGTGCCGGCGAAGAACCGCGTGCTGATCGCAGCCCGGTCGATCGCCATGTTCAGGGCCTGCCGGACCCGGACGTCCCTCAGCGCCGGGGCCCGGGCACCGGCGCGGTCCAGCAGGTTGACCATGTAGTAGTCGGCCGGTCCCTGCACGTGGCCCAGGCCCGCTCCGTCGGCCTGGGCGAGAGCCGCCGGAACGCCGGGGGCGACATCCACACGGCCGGCGGCGAGCGCGTCGTACGCTGCGCCGAAGTCGGTGATGACCGTGAAGACGGCGTTGTCGAACGGGTAGGCGGCCGTGTTCCAGTAATCCTTGCGCCGGTGGAAGACGTAGCGGGAGCCCGGGGTGCTGTGGGCCGCGTCGTAGTCGTAGGGCCCGGAGCCGTCCGTCGTGGTGGCGAGCTGCTCGGGGGTGATCAGCCGCTGCGGGTTGACGATCATGCCGGTGCAGCCCGCGAGGGCGGCCGGCAGGTCGGGGTAGGGCCGCGACAGGCTGATCACCACCTCCTGCGATCCCCGCGTTTCGACGGACCGGACCGCGCCGGCGAAGTTCGAGGTCGCCGTGCGCACGCTCGTGGCCGCACGGTCCAGGTTGCGCTTGACCGCTTCGGCGTCCAGCGCCGTGCCGTCGGTGAAGGTGACGCCCGTGCGCAGGCGCAACTCGAACCTGGTCGCACTCCGGTACTGCCAGGACGTGGCGAGGCCGGCCTGCACGGTGCCGTCGGGGGCGGTCCGCAGCAGCGTGTCGTAGGCGGCCAGCAGGACGTTCAGGTCCGGGGCGCCGGCACAGGAGTACGGGTCGAGGTCTGCGGGGGCACTCGGTGCGGCAATGGTGATGGTGCTTGCGGGGGCGGTCACGGGCGTGGCGCCGCAAGCGGCGAGACAGACGGACGCGGTGACGAGCCCTGTGGCGGACAACAGCTGTCGGCGGGTGGGGGCCATGGGAATCTCCTTCGATGCCCGCGGCCGGTGAAGGGCCACGGGCCCCACATGGTGGTGGCGACAGCGGGGAAGCACGATGCCGTTGCCGCTCAGCGGCACGCTTTCCCCGTCGTTCCGGTGACCGCCCGGCGTGCGGGTGCGGCGGCAGGCCACCGCGGACCCACGAGCGTTCCGCTCAATGGAATCCGTGAGCCGTGCCGCCCTGCGGACCGCCACCATGAGCGGCAACTACGACAACGCGGCGCCCGCAGCCCGTCGGCCGCACTGCGCGCTTGTCGTCCTGCCGCCTCGACGCCCTGCCGTCCGCACGTCCGACGGCCTGTGGCACCGGGCCACCCTCCCCACCCCGAGAGTGAACGGAAACCCAGTGAACGACCAGATCCCCGTGCTCGTCGTCGGCGGCGGTCCCGTCGGGCTCGCCACAGCCCTCGAACTCGCCGCCCACGGTGCTGCGGTGACCGTGATCGAGACCCGGCCCGCGGTCACCTGGACCCGCCCCCGGGCCAAGACCACCTCCGCCCGCACCATGGAGCACCTGCGCCGCTGGGGCCTGGCCCAGGAGATTCGGCACCGTGCACCGCTCAAGCCGACCTGGTCCGACCAGGTGGTGTTCTGCACCACCCTGCTGGAGCGCGAGGTGACCCGGTTCGACCGGTGCTTCGCACTCGACCTCATCGACGACGACCTGGTCGCCGAGGGCGGCCAGCAGGTACCGCAGCCGCTCATCGAGTCGGTGATGCGCCGGCGGGTGGAGGAACTGCCCGCCACCACCTTGCTGACCGGCCGCACCGTGACCGGACTGCGTCAGGACGCCGACGGCGTGACGGTGGACGTGCGCACCGCCGACGGCCGCAGCGAGACACTGCGCGCCTCCTACGTGGTCGGCTGCGACGGGGCCCGCAGCGTCGTACGGGACGCCATCGGCGTGCACCTGGACGGTGACGACGACAGCCGGCCCAACTACAACATCGTCTTCCGCTCCGAGGAGCTCGCCGCCCGCGTGCCGCACGGCAACGCGGTGCAGTACTGGGTGCTCGACCCCGACCAGCCGGGCCTGGTGGGCCGGCTCGACCTGGACGGCACGTGGTGGTGCATCGGTATCGGCGTCGACGCCGAAGCCGGGGCCGCCGATCCGGTGGGTCTGGTCCACCGGCTGATCGGCGACCGGAAACGGGAGATCCCGGTCGAGGTCGTCGCCGCCGACCCGTGGCGCTCCCGGATGCGCGTGGCCGACTCCTACCGGGTCGGCCGGGTGTTCCTGGCCGGTGACGCCGCGCACCTCAACCCGCCGTGGGGCGGGCACGGCTTCAACACGGGCGTCGGCGACGCGGTCAACCTGGGCTGGAAGCTCGCGGCGGTACTCGCGGGCTGGGCCCCCGAAACCCTTCTCGACAGCTACCAGGCCGAACGCCGGGCGGTCGCCGCGCACACCGTCGAGGCCGCGACCCGCAACATGGCCACCCTGGGCCCCGAACTCGGCGACCGCCGGCTGATCGGCACCGATGCGGAGTTCGCCGAGGCCCGCCCGCTCGTCGCCGAGGCCGTGCACCGCAGCAAGGACAGCGAGTTCCACAGCCTCGGCCTCGTCCTGGGCACCTCCTACGCCGGCTCGCCGATCGTCGACGCCGGCCCCGTCCGCGAGATCGACGAGGCGTCCTACGTCCCCCGCGCCGCGCCCGGCGATCGTCTGCCGCACACCTGGCTCGGCCCCGCCGACTCGCTGTACGACCGGCTCGGTCCGGGGTACAGCCTCGTCGGCGACCTGACGGCGCCCGCCGCCGCCAGGATCGAGGACTGCGCCCGGCGGCTGGGCATCCCCCTGACCGTCCTGGCCTTCGAACGGGCCGAGGAGCTGTTCGAGGCGCCGCTGGTGATCGTCCGCCCGGACCAGCACGTCGCCTGGCGCGGCACGGACGTCGAACATCCCGAGGACCTGTGGCGCCGCCTGACCGGGCACACCGGATGAGCCAGGAGCACCCCACCACGAACGGCACCTGCGCGATCCACCCCGGACAGCGGGTGCCCGGCCCCGACCCGTCCGCGGCGCACCGCATCGCCGACGGCCTGACCACCCGCGGATGCGTCATCGTCGAACTGCCCCCACGTTGTCGACACCACCACACCCGCAGCGTCCTCCAGGAGAATTCGTGGCACACCCCGACCGCATCGCACTGACCGACGTCCGGGTCTTCGACGGCAGGCGGCTGAGCGAACCGCGCACCGTCGTCATCGACGGCGCGGTCATCGGCACCGACCCCACGGGCGCGCGTACCACGGACTGCGGCGGGGCGGTGCTGCTGCCCGGTCTGATCGACGCGCACATCCACCTGGGAGGGCGCGAGACACTCGAGAAGCTCACCGCGCACGGCGTCACCACCGGCCTGGACATGGCCACCTGGCCGCCGCAGCGGCTCGCCGCCCTCCGCGGACTGCCCGCACTGACCGACATCCGCAGCGCCGGCACCCCGGCGATCGGACCGGGCGGCCCGCACGCCCGCATCCCCGGCCTGGCCGAGGCCGCGACCCTCCTCGACCCGGCCGACGCCGAGCGCTTCGTCACGGACCGCATCGCAGAAGGGAGCGACTACATCAAGGTGGTGCTGGAGGCACCGGGCGAAGGCGGCCCCGAACTTCCCGTGGTGACCGCCCTGGTGGCGGCCGCACGGTCCCACGGCCGCACGGTCGTCGCACACGCGTCCTCACCCGGCGCGTACGCGCTCGCCCTGGACGCCGGCGTCGACATGATCACCCACGTGCCGCTCGGCCGCCCGCTGTCGGCCACGGACGTGGCCCGCACGGCAGCCGACGGACGGGTGAGCATTCCGACGCTGTCGATGATGGAAGGCACCGCGGCCGCCCGCGGCCGGCCCGAGGCGTTCGGTGCGGCCCTTGAGAGCGTCGGCGCGCTGCACCGGGCCGGCGTGCCGGTACTGGCCGGCACCGACGCCAACTCCCAGCCCGGCGTCCCCGCCGCGATCGAGCACGGCAGCAGCCTGCACCACGAGCTGGAACTGCTGGTCGAAGCCGGACTGTCCACGGTGGAGGCGCTGCGCGCCGCCACCGTGCTGCCCGCCCGGCACTTCCGCCTGGCCGACCGCGGCGCCGTCGCCCCGGGCCTGCGTGCCGACCTGTTGCTCGTCGAGGGCGACCCCCTCACGGACATCCGCGCCACCCGCGCGGTACGGGCCGTGTGGTGCGGCGGCGTCGAGCACACCCCGGTATGACACGTCCCGCCCGTCCCGAAGGAAACCACCGTCCCGTGAACGACATCGCCGAGATCGGCCAACTGGTCCTGCACGAACGCCAGGCGCGCGACCGCGGCTGGTGGGAATCGATGGCAAAGTGCTTCGCCCCCGACTCGACCGTGCGACTCAGCTGGTTCACAGGCAGCGGGGCGCAGTTCACGGCCCGCTCGCGGGAGATGTCCGGCCGCGGCGACGCCGCCGTCCACCGGCTCGCCCCACCCGTCGTGGACGTGCGGGGCGACCGGGCCCTGGTGGAGCTGCCGGCCGTCATCGAGATGCGCACCCTGCTGGACGAGGTCCAGGTCGACCTCGCCTCCTACGCCCGGCTGGCCTACCGCGTCGAACGCCGATTCGGTCACTGGCAGATCCTCTCCCTCGACGCGGTGTACGAGCGCGACGTGCTCACCCCGAGCGTGCCGGGCACGGCCCTGGCCGTGGACCCGGCGGATCTGGCCGGCTTGCGGCCGCCCTACCGCATGCTGGCCCACCTGTTCGACCGGCTGGGCTACCAGGTCGGCGACGACCTGTACGGCGACGACCGGCCCGAGGAGCTTGCGGCCTTCCACCGCCGTTCCTTCGCATGGCTGCACGGCGCCTGACCGGCCGTCCCGAACCCCGGCGGCCGTCGTCGTTCCGATCTTGAGGGGTGCCGGTCGAACGGAAGCCCCGACCGGGTGACTGCGGTGACAGCCGCGCACGAAAGCAGGGCCTCCTGGCAGCTCGAACGGTGTCGAAACCGGCGAGCGGTCCGGGAGGCCCTGCTGTCGCATGTCCGCGGCATCACCGGGGCGGAGTCCACTTCGGCCGCTCCTGCGGGTGACCGTCCGGCCCACCGGTTCGGGAGCACCGGTTCGGGAGCACCGGCGACCGCGGGACGCGCGAGCACCGGTGTCCGCCGGACCTGCCGGATGCGGAGCAGGTGGTGGCGAGGCCGTTGTCGCACCGGCACCGGCCCGGGGCTCCCCGGCAGCCTGCGCTGCCGGGGAGCCCCGGATGCTCCTGCTCACCGCCCCGAAATCAGCTTCCGGCCGTCTGCCAGGAAGCAGGGAACCTGCCGCCGGTCCGGAAGGACGCAAGGAAGCCCAGCCGTGCCCCGTCGGGTTCCGTGACCGCAGACGGCGCCGCGTCCAGCTCCATCAGCTTCGAGCCCACCCCCGCGTACCGGGGCCAGTACGGCAGGCCCGGGCCGTTGGGGTCACCGTGCACGGCGAAGTTCGTCCAGTACTCCGCGAGCGTGTCCGAGAACGCCCGGTCCGCAGCGCCGGCCGGGGGCGCCTGCGGTGCGAAGTACTGCGGCAGGAGATTGCCGAAGACGAACGGCACGTCGGCGACGTGCGCCGGCACGGGCGAGTACGCGGACGTGTAGGTGAACGTGTACCCGTACACGTCCGAGCCGCCCGTCCGCTGCTGCAGGCCGAGCAGCTCCCAGGCCTGCTCCGAGATCACCATGTCACCGACGAGCCGGCGGGCCTGATCCGCCGCCTCCGCCGGCGTGGCCGCCGGATAGAGCCTCGCGAACTCCGCCATGCGGCTCGCGCCGAACAGCTTCTCCGCCGCGGTGTAGAACTCCTGCGGCGAGGCATGGGGCAGCGCCCGGGGGTCGAAGATCGGGAAGTCCTCGGCACCCGTGTAACCGGCGAGCAGCGGAACATGCCGCTGCTCACCGCGGGCGAACACGGCGGCCGGGGAGTCGGTCAGGACCGCACCGTCGATGCTGGGCGCGAAGAACGCCTTCCCGCCGGCAGCGGCGAGCCTGTCCTCGGGAACGGCCCGCAGGTCGGCGAGGGTGGGGGCGTCCAGGGCCGTCGAGAGCGCCGCACCCTGGGCCAGCGCGGCGCCGTGAGGCGGGATGGACCCGTGCTCGCTGTCCCAGAAGGCTCCGCTCTGGGCGATGGCCTTCGTGAACAGGCCGCGCGTCTGCGGGGACGCCATCAGCATCCCCACCGCGTGGGCGCCGGCGGACTGGCCGAACAGTGTGACGTTCCCCGGGGCGCCGCCGAAAGCGGCGATGTTGCGCTGGACCCAGCGCAGAGCGGCGATCTGGTCCTGCAGGCCGAAGTTGCCGGAGCTCCCCGCCTCCCGGTCGAGTTCGGGACGTGCCAGGAACCCGAAAGCGCCCAGCCTGTAGTTCAGGCTGATCACCTCCACGCCCTGAGCGGCCAGCTTGGCCCCGTCGTACTTGGGATCGGCCGAGGAGCCGAACTGAAACCCTCCTCCGTGCAGCCACACCATGACGGCCTTCGGCGGCCCCGACCGCCGCGGCGGCTGCCAGACGTTGAGCGTCAGACAGTCCTCGCTCATCACCGGTGCCGGCGCCCCGGCCTGCTGCGTGCCCCAACAGGCCGGCCCGAAGGCGTCCGCCCGGCGCACACCGCTCCAGGCCGCTGCCGACCGGGGGGATCGCCAGCGGAGCGGACCCACGGGCGCTGCGGCGTAGGGGATGCCCTTGAACGCGGTCACACCGTTCGCATCCGGCGCTGCTCCCTGGACGAGGCCGGTGTCGGTCGCGACCACGCCCGGTGCCAGCGCCAGGGCGGGGGCGGGGGTCAGGGTCACCATCGCCGTCATCAGCGACAGCGCCAGGCCCGCGGCCGGGACGTGTCCCCATCGTGCTCGTTGTTGCATGTACGACTCCTAGGTGGGGGATCACCGGCGGAACGAACCACCGGGGATTAGGAGTTGCGACGTTAGAAGGTGATCGTTCCCCTGGTCGCCACGGTCTCATTGAGCGGCACACGACTTTCGGCGACGTCACCGTCGCCCTGCACGGCCACGACGCGAGGACCACCATCCACGGACGCGGTCCGCCCGACCACGCCCTGCGCGCCTGCAGCACCCCGGCGCGGCGTACAGGGCACCGGCCGTCCATGGCGGACGTGGCCTCACTTCGCCGGGCAGCAACCGGCGGAGCTCAGTCCTTCTTGCCGCGGGCGGCGGGACGGGTTGCGGCGAGAAGGGCCGCGGCGAGGGCCGGGGCTGTGGTGGAACCGCGGCCGTGGTCGCGGAAGGCGTCCGAGAGGGAGGTGGTCCTCGACTCCGCACGTTCCTGCAGGGCGCGTTGGACGACGGTGGTGCCGGTCTCGGCTTCCAGGACCGGTGCGTAGCCGGCCGTGCGGAGTGCGGCCAGGGTGGTGTCCGGGTCGGCGGTGCTGATCAGGACGGTGGGGGCGATGCGGCGCAGGCCGATCCTGGCGAGTGTCCTGGTCCTGGAGAGTTCCGTGACGAGGGTTTCGTCGTCGGAGCGGATGCAGCAGGCGGAGCGGACCACGCGCATCCGGCCGTGGGTCCGGGCGGTGTCCTTGATCAGGTATTCCAGGGGCTGGGGCAGCGGGCGTGCGCCCTCGGACACGTCGGTGAGGTGCTTGAGCAGTTCTTCCGGGTCCGTTCCGGTGTCCAGCGCGCGGCGTACCGAGGCTGCGGTGATCCGCCAGACCACGGCGTGTCCTTCGGATTCGCGGTCCGCGCAGGAGGACAGCAGGGCGGTCAGGTCGGCCGAGGGTGCTCCGGTGACGACCGCGGTGAGGTCGGCCTGGAAGCGGGCCCCGTCCTGCGGGGCGGGCAGGAGGTTCTCCAGTTCCCGCCCCAGCTGCCGGACGGCCTGTGCCAGTGCCGGCCGGTCCTTCAGGGAGGGGCCGGTGCCGGGGACCGCGGGGAAGTAGCGGGCCGCGCCCGCCCGGAGCAGTGCGAGGACGGCGTGTCCGACCGGTGTCAGTGTTCCGTGGGCGACCAGGCCCAGCAGTTGTGCCTCGGTCAGGGTTGCGGTGAGTGGGCCGTCGTCCTCGGTGCTCTCCGGGAGGACGGCGGGTCGGTGCCAGTGCAGGGCCTGTTCCAGCTGCCGCAGCTCCCCGGCGTTCCCGGTCTTCACGCCGTGTCCTTCGGGGAGCGCGGCCAGTGTTTCCAGGAGGGCGTGGCGCAGCGGGACCGCGGTGGGGTCCTGGGGGCTGACCAGGGCGACGGGGGTGTCGTCCTCGTCGGGCCAGTGGCTGAACACCTCGGGGGTCACGGCCCAGGTGGCGATGAGCGGCAGGAGCCGTTGGGCGGGTGGTGCGGTGAGCCAGCGGTCGTAGCGTTCGGTGGGCAGCACCCGGGCGGCGGGTTGCGGTGGCGCGGGTCGGCGGCGGCCGCGCGGGGCGGGCTCGGGTTCGGGGGCGTGGGCGGTGAGCAGGCCGGCGTTGGACGCCAGGTCCAGCCACAGGCGGGCCTGCTCCTCGCCCACGCCCGCCTGCTTGGCCACCCGGCGGGTGTCGCGCACCGCGATCCCGCCCGCCTTGCGCACCGTCAGCGGCTGGACGTCGACCTGGCGCAGCAGCAGCTCGACGCGGGAGGCCGCTGCCAGGGCGGCGGCCTGTGCCTCCCGGGCCGCCGCCTGCGGCGACACCGCCGTGCCCGCCGGCTGGGGCGGGAAGGGGTCGTAGGGCGGCCGGGCGTCGGGGTCGCGCAGTGCGTGGCCGATCTCGTGGGGCAGTTCGGCCAGGTCGTGGCCGACCGGGACGACCATGCCGCGCTCGGCCAGCCAGTCGGTGCCCGCATCGCCCGAGCCGCCGGGCCGGAAGACGAAGGCGCTGTCCTGGGAGGTGTAGTAGCCGCCGTACCGGTCCTGGAAGCAGTGCGTGCGCAGCAGTGCGGGCCCCGCGACCAGCCTGTCCAGCAGCTCCACAGCCTCCGGCGGGGCCTGTTCGACGAGGTCGCGGACCTGGGCGGGGTCCGACAGCAGTGCCACGACCGCCTGCTGGCGCTCGTCCCGGGTCCTGGCGGTCGGCAGAGTCAGCGCGCGGTGGATCCGCTGGACCTCGGCCGACTGGTAGGCGCGGGACAGCAGCAGGTTCAGGGGGCGTCCCAGGCCGCTGAGATGCGCGGCCTGACGGTGCAGCAGACCCGGCACGACGACCTTGCCGCCGTGCGGCGGCAGGACCAGCGCCCGCAGCGCGAGACGGTCCAACGCCGCCTCCGCCTCCCGGCGCGCTCCGCCCTCCAGCCGCAGGAAGTCCAGCAGGTCGGCACGGGGCACGGCCCGCCCGGCCGGATCCGGGCCCGCGTCCTGCGGCCGGCGCCGGCCTGGACCATACGCATCCACCAGCATCAACCCCACCCCGGCGGACTCCGTGGGCAGCGGGCCGTGCCGCCGCGAGGCCAGAACGGCAGCCCCGACAAGAAGCTGCATGTCGGACACGTTCAACGCGGCCAGCGCCCCGCTCACGGAAGCATCGGACAGCAGGTGCTCCGCCACCTCCGGCAGCGTCCGCACACCCGGGCCACCGGCGAACCGGGCGGCGTACGGCAGCTCCCGCTGCTCCAGCAGCTCGGTCAATTGCTCACGGGAGAATTCGGCCAGCCACGCCGTCAGCGCTCTGCTCGTGCTCACCCGGCCGATCCTAGCGGGGGCTGCCGGTGCCATTTGCTGCCCGAGGCGAAGACGGGCCCGGTCGGCGGGAGCGTCCGCGTTCCTGTCCGCAGGTCACGGCGCGACGACGTCCACCCAGGGCCCGGGAAGTTCCCGGTGCTCCGGGTGCCGGGTTCCCGCGTCCGGTGCTGCCCAAGTCCCGGCTCGGCGTGGGATGTCCACGCAGTGACCGGCTGTCCGCCCGGCGCCGTCACCGCCGTCACCGACTGCACACGATCGAGGGACGGTCCGAAGAGGACCGCCCCTGACGGGCACCGGCCCGCTGCACCCGCCGCGCAGCCTTCTGACTGATCGGCCGAGAACGTCGAAGTCCTGGAGCACTAGCCTGTACCGGGCTTCCGCCGAGGGCGGCGGGATCTGCAGCGCTCGGAGGGGAGCGGCGTCCGTGTCGGAGCTTTTACGGCGCAACCAGCCGGTGATCGAGGAGTTCAGGTCCGCCGGAGGAGTCGTCGGCGGTGACTTCGAGGGGGTGCCCCTCCTGCTGCGCCGGGGCCGCCGGCCGCTCGCCGTGGTCGAGTTCGCTTGAACCCCGCCGTCGGACCGCGCGCGGCGGGCGGGCCCGTGTCCGGGGACGGCGACCGGGCGCTGGTCCTCGACCTCGACGGAACCGTCTATCCGGCCGACGGCCCCGTCACCGCGGCCATCGACGCCCGCACGACGGACTTCCTGCTCCGGCACACGGGTCTGGGAGCCGGTGAGCTGGCCGCTCTGGAGAGGGAGCGGCCCTCGATCCTCGACGCGCTGGACCACCTCGGCATTCCCCGCGACCACTGGGCGCGTGCGGTCCACGGGGGCCTGGAGTACACCGGGCTGCTGCGGCCCGACCCCGGACTGCGGGCCGCTCTCGCCCGGGTGCGGGCCCGCCGGGTCGTCGTCACGCTGGCGCCGGCCACGCACGCCCGCAGCGTGCTGGCCGCGCTCGGGCTCACGGATCTGGTCGACGACCTGTTCTCGGTCTTCGACACCGCGGACGCCTACAAGGACCGCGTCTATGCGGAGCTCGCCGCGGATCAGGGCGGGGGAGCGCGCATCCTGGTGGTGGGGGACAACCCGCGGCTGGATCTGGATCCGGCCGCCGCGCACGGCTGCGGCTGCCTGCTGGTGGGCAGGCCGCGGGGACCTCAGCGGTACCCCGCGTACGCGACCCTGCCGGACGCGCTCACCTCCGCCGGCTTCGCGGCGTGGAGCGGACACTGAGCAGCGCCCGCCGCCGCCGTGAACTCTTTCCCCGCATTCGGGCACATCCGTCGACCGGGCAGCGTATTTTCTGGTCGGGGCCTTCCTGCGCATCCGGGGAGGGGCTGCACACGGGTTCCTCTGCGGGGTTCCCGTCCAGGCGCTTCGCGCGGAGGAGCAAGGCGAGCTGACGGAGCCGCGATGCGGGAGTTCTTCCAGGACCCGGCGGGCGATGACCTGGCCGGACTGCACCGGGACCTTCACGTCCTCCAGAATCTCGTGAGCCGATTCGTCGATCCGGCGGAGCCGCGCATGCGGCGGCAGGACGACGAGTCCTTCGGGGAGATCCTCCAGCGGGAGTCGCTTCCGACGGCGACCAGCACGTCCCGCGCGGTCTTCGAGGACCTGGCGCCGTACTTCCAGGGGATGCTCCGCTGGAACCACCCGGGCACGATGATCAACGTGACGCCGCCGCCGACGTACGCGTCCGTCGCGGCGGCGGCCTACGTGTCCCTGGCGAACCCGAACGGCGCCCAGGACATGTCCAGCGGACACCTGCTCGGCGTCGAGCTCGCCGTCGTCAAGATGCTGTCGCAGCTCGTCGGGCTCGATCCCGAGAGGTCGGGCGGCATCTTCACCTTCGGCGGCAAGGGCACCAACCTCCACGCGGTCAAACACGGCATCCAGCGCGCGCAGCCGGACGCCCGCCGGCACGGGGTCAGGACGCCGGTGCGCGTCGTGTCGTCCACCGAGGGACATCCCTGCCACGAGGAGGTCTGCGGGTGGCTCGGCATCGGTGAGACGAGCTGCCTGCGGGTGCCCACGCTGCCGGACGGGTCGATGGACCTCGACGCGCTGGACGGGACGCTGCGCCGGACGGTCCGGTCCGGGGAACAGGTGGGGACGATCATCGCCAACGGGGGCACGACCGTCCAGATGCTGATCGATCCGATCGCCGAGATCGTGTCCCTCAGGGACGCCCTGGTCGAGGACCTGGGGCTCGACTACGTCCCGCGCGTCCACGTCGACTCGGTGGTGGGCTGGGTCTGGCACTTCTTCCGCGACTACGACGCGGAGGCCAACCCCTGGAATTTCCGGGAGTCGACACTGGGGCGGATCCGCCGTCAGGCGGCGCGCATCTCGGAAACGCGGCTGGCCGACTCCTTCGGCGTGGACTTCCACAAGACCGGCTTCGCGTCCTACTCCGCCAGCCTCTACATGGCCGCCGACCGGACGGAGATATACCGGCAGGGCGGGGCGACCCACAGCGACCACCCCATAGGCGGGGGAGGGCGGAAGGGACTGCCCTACGACGACCTCCGCTTCGGCCAGCACTCCCCGTTCCAGTACACGCTGGAGCTGAGCCGGCCCCTGACCGGACCGGTGGAGGCGTACGTCAATCTCAAGCTGCTCGGCGTGGAGGGCTACCAGCAACTGATGGGCGGCCTGATCGGGGCGTCGCAGCGCTTCGGGGAGGAGCTGGCCGCCCAGGGGCGCTTCGAAGTGCTCAACGCCACCGACAGCGAGGGATTCGCCGTCCTCTTCGTCGCCAGGCCGGATCCGGACACGCCGTCGGTCTTCGACGAGGGCTGGAGCCGGGCGGACCTGGAAGCGCTGGCCGTGTACAACTACGAGCTGTACCGCTTCCTCTTCGAACAGCAGGGCCTGGGGCGCTGCCCGATCGCCTGCGACTACTCGTCGGGCTATCACACGCTGGCGGGCGGTGCGCGCATCGGCGTGCACAAGTCGTATCCGATGTCGCCGTTCTACGACGAGAAGACGGCCGTCGTGTTCGCCCGCCAACTGGGCGACCTGCTGGCGGAGTTCGACGCGCGGGAGCCCGGTACCCCCGTCGGCGCGGGACCGCACGAGGCCCGGCCGATGATATTCCGCCCGGGCACGCTGACGTGAGCGCCCCCGGCGGCCCCGGCGCCCCCGGTGCCCCCGGCACGTCCAGCGGCCCGGCCGGGCGCGCCATGGCCGACGGGCTCTACCTCTCGACGTACTTCGACACCGGCCCGCTCAAGAACCTCCTCGACATCCGGCTGCGCCACGACCACGGCGCGGCCCTGTGGCAGCTGCAGGGCGGGGAGCTGACGCTCCGCCGGTACTGGGAGTTCGAACGTCTCAGCGGGTTGAAACAGCATTCCCGGGCGCTCTACGACGTGGCCGCGGCCCGGCGCCTGCTGCGACGGCTGCTGGCCGAGGAAGGCGCGGACCTCGGCGACGTGGTCGAGATCTGGGGCACCCCGGGGCTCCAGACGAGCACGGCCTACCAGGACACGTTCTGCTCCGCCTACGCCTTCCACGGCATGGCGCACCTGATGACGGCTCTGCACGGCCAGGCGTTCGGACCGCAGGGGAGCCCCGTCGTGGCGATGTCCCTCGACGCCGGACCCGACTGCCTGTTCGAGCCCGGTGCGTACGGCCGGCACTACTACCCGGGCTGTGTGGTCGACGAGAAGGGCCTGCGGCTCTTCCCGTGCGAGTCCCCCGGCCGGCTCTGGTCGTACGCGCGGAAGAAGTACGGCCTGCGGGAGGGGACGCTCATGGCCCTCGCCTCCGCGAGCCGCGCCGAGGTGGACATCGACGTCTCCGCCTTCGACGCCGTGCCGTTCTACGACCTGGCCACGCGGGCGTCCGCCCGCTCCGTCGTCGACGCGATGGACGCCCGTGCGGCGGACGCGGAGCGTCGGAGGAGTTGGACGGTCCGCCCCGCGGACCACCGGCTGTCGGCGCGCGACCATCACATCAGCGCCGTCATGAAGGCCGTGGCCCGGCTCTCCCTGCGCATCGTGGCGCGCAACCTGCGGCGTGCCGAGAGCGAGGGCGCCGACCTCGGCCGGGCGCGGCTGGCGCTCGCCGGGGGATTCGCGCTGAACTGCCCGACGAACTCCCGGCTCCTGGCCGACTTCCCGTTCGCCGGCCACCAGATCCCGCCGTGTCCCAGTGACAGCGGCATCGCGCTCGGCACCGGCCTGGCGGCGTTCTTCCCCGGGCTGCGGAGCGGGAAGATCACGACACGGCTCGACTCGGCCTACCACGGCCAGCGGCCCGGCAGCCTCCACACCGAACTGAAGGCGGTCGAATCGCTGGTCGACGAGGTCCTGCCGGTGACGCCCGACGAGGTCGCCGCCCTGCTGGCGGCCGAGGGCATCGTCGCGTGGGTCGACGGAGCCGCCGAGATCGGGCCCCGCGCGTTGGGGAACCGGTCACTGCTGGCCGATCCCCGCTCCCTCCGGGTCAAGGACCGGCTCAACCGCATCAAGCAGCGGCAGTGGTGGCGTCCGGTCGCGCCGCTCGTGCTCGACGCGGACGGGGCGCGCTACTTCGAGGCGTACCGTCCCTCACCGTTCATGCTGCTGAACTTCCGGGCCACCGAGCTGGCCCGGTCCACGGTGCCGGGAATCGTGCACCTCGACGGCAGTGCCCGCGTGCAGTCGGTGAGCCACCGTACGAACCCCGCCCTCTGCGAGGTGCTGGGGGCGTTCAAGCGGCGCACCGGAATCCCCGTGCTCGGCAACACCTCGCTGAACGACGCCGACGAACCGATCGCCAACCGCCTGTCGGAGGCGGTGCACTTCGCCGCGGGCAAGGGGATCCGCTCGCTCGTCGCGGGCGGCACGACGCTGGTGCTGCTCCGGGACTCCCGTGCCGGGTACACGGGCCCGCTGCCGCGGCTCCGCGCGCTGTTCGACCCGCCCCGCGACGTCGACCCCGACGCGGTCGTGCGGGCCGAGAACCCGCACGGGCTGACCCGCCAGGAACTCACGTACTTCTTCGACAACCCCGGTGAGTTCCACGGCGTCGACCCGCGGACCGCCCGTCACGCCGCGCTCGTCCGGGACCGGACGGCCGCCTACGTACGGGACAACCCCGGTGCCCTGGAACGGGACTGAGGATGCATCTGGACGACGCCCGGCTGAGCGGGCTGCTGCGCGGCTACGCCGCCTTCGACGAGCGGGACCAGGGCCGGATCCTGGCGGCCGTCGTCAAGAACTACCGGCGCTGCGTCGGAACCGGTGACGCGCACCGGACGGCGCGGTGGGACGGCGCGGTACGCGAGCTGACCGCGGACCACCCCACGCTCGACCGGGCCGTCGACGTGGCGAGCAGGCTGAGCACGGGCACGGGCACGGGCACGGGCACGGGCACCGGCACCGGCACGGACACCGGTACGGGCGCCGCGGCGGTACGCCTCGGGCACGGGCCGTCCGCCCTCCTCGCCGATCTCGGTGCCGCGGTGGAAGGCCTGCCACCGGTGGCCGAACCACAGGTCGGGCTGGCCCTCGCCCTGCACCGCCGCGGGCTGTCGCCGCTGCTCGCCTACGCGTTCAACGCCTGGCAGACCGGCGGTGGCCCCGCGCCGTCCCCGCTCGCCTCGGGCCGTCGTCTCGCGGAACTCGCGGTCATGGGCCTGTACCGGCTTGCCGAGGCCCGGCCCGCGGTCCGTACCGGCCCCCTGATGGCGTCCGGCGCGGTCGCCGACCTCGTCCGGTCACCGGGCGACCGGGTGACGAAGCTGCCGCGCAACTTCGCGGCCCGTGCCGTGCTCCTCCCCGGGGAGTACAGGAACTTCCGCCGGCTCGCCCGCGCCGGCCTCGGCGACAGGATTCCCGGCGGGGTCCGCTTCACCACCGGTTCGGCCTCGCTGAGCCGTGCGTACGTGGAAGGGCAGGACGGCGAGGCCGTGCTGCGCTCCGGGCAGGCGCCGACGGCCGGTCAGCGGGCCGATCTGCGTGCGCTGTACGAACGGCTCCAGCGCGTCATGGCGGGGGACGGCCCCCTGCTGGACCTGCACCCGGGGAACTTCGTCTGGCATCGGGACAGTGCCCGCTGGATCCTGGTCGATCTCGGTCCGGTGCCCGTCATCGGCTCGGAGGAGTACCGTGAAAGCTCGTTCGAGACCTATTTCCGGCACACCTGGCTCGACCGGGTGAGGCGCGAACGGGCCGAGCCTGTCCGGTCCCTGGACTACGCGCTCGGCCCCTCGGCGCGGCCGGCCCCGGGGCGCCCGGTGACGGCCGACGGCGACGGCGACGGCCGCCGGTGACGGCCGACCGGTGGGGCGGACCACGCGCGGACCTGGAGCGAGGGACGACCCCGACGGCCTTCTACCTGCTCAAGCCCGACGCCCTCGTCGACGCCGAGGTCCCCCGGCGGGCGCGCGAACTGCTCCCCGGCCTGGAGGTCGTCGACGAACGGGACGTCACGCTCACCCCGGCCCAGGTGTCCGCGCTCTGGGCCGAGAACCGGTCCGAACTGCGCCCGATAGCCTCCTCGTTCCTCGGCCTGTATCTCGTCGGGCGGACGTCCCGGCTCGTCACGGTGCGGGGCGCGCAGGCGCTGGCAGGCGTGATAGGGCTCAAGCGGCGACTGCGCCGCGAGTACGGCCAGGGAGCGTTCGCGAACGTCGTCCACGCCCCCTCCGACCCGTGGGAGAACGAGGACCACGCCGCCGTTCTCGAAGGCCGCGAGCGTCCGCCCGGGCCGGGCACGCCCCCACGGGGGAACCCGCCGGCGTCCCCGCGGGTGGTGGCCCTCGGACCGGCCCGGGTCCTCCGCGAGGTCTCGGCCGTGTGGCGGCAGGCGCACGACGAGGGCTGGCCCTCCCTCGCGGTGTCCGCCCCCGACGCGCCGGCCGCCGTGTGGCTGGTCGCCGACGACGTGCACTCGATCGATTCGGCCGTGTCGGCGCTGTGGGACGCACTGCCGCAACTCGGCCTGCGCGCGGCGATAGCGATCGTGTGCGAGGCCGAGCGCACCGGTCGTGCCCTGGCGTGGGCGGGCGCCCCGGAGGCCGTGTCGCTCGCCGCGAAGGCGCTGCGCGCACGGCGGCTGCAGGTCGAGACCGCCGCCGCCGCGGCTACTCGACGACGAGGCCCAGCTCATGGCACGCCTCCTCCGCGGTGAGGTCCACCCGGGAGCGGGGCGCGAGCAGCGAGAGACCGTCGCGGAAGTTCACGGCCACGGTGAAAGGAAGGACGCGGTCGTCCGTCGGTCTGCCCGTGCACGCGTCCGTCGGCAAGCCCGGCACCCCCGTGGCGCCCGTTACCCGTACCGCGGCAAGGCTGGCCAGCACCGATGCCGTCCGGCAGGCCGCGCGGACGGCGGCCAGGGCCTTGTCCGGCTCGTGCAGGTCCGAGTAGAGCCTCCGCAGGGAGTCGGCGGCCAGCCGCTCCGCCGCGGCCAGGCCGGGGTGCGCGGCGAGCCGGCGCCACAGCAGGGCATCCCCCCAGTGGAGGTCCCCGGCTTCGTGGAGCAGGCAGTCGAGGGCCGCGTCGAGGGCGAGGGCCGCCGCCCGGACACCTATGTACGGGTCCGCGCAGGCCACCGCGCCCGCCGCGTCCTCGAGCATCCGCGCGACGAACAGGCCGTGCACGGACAGCCCGATGCGGCGGAACGCGTCACGGCTCAGGCCGCCGAGCACCGCGGCGCCCTCGGCGGTGCAGCGCACGACCGTGCCGGTGACGAGCCGTGAGGCGATCTTCCCGTACCGGGCGAACATCTCCGCCTGCCGGCGGTCCGCCCGCGTCAGCAGGTGCTCGCCCAGGTGCGTCACGACGTCCGCGACCAGGGCGTGCGGCAGTTCGCTGAGCTGGACGACCACCCCGTCGACCACGGCCTCGATCTCCTGGTCGCCGCGGGCCGCCGGGGTCAGTCCGGCATAGAGGTCCACGTCGGAGTACGCGTGGTAGTAGCCGGACACCCGGCCGCCGGAGGCGACGACGAAGGCGTAGGAGTCGTGGCGGCCGGGGTCGGGGAACCGCCGGAACGCGGCTTCGACGTACGGCCGGTGCTCGGGCCAGGACGGATGGTCGTCCATGCGGCTGCCGTCTCTGCTCGATCGGATGTCGAGCCTATACTGCACCCCGTGCAGCCTTCCCCGCTCGGGTCCTTCCTCTCCCGGTCGCGCTACCGGCTCCGCCGCGAGGTGCTCTACAACCGCTTCACCGCCTCGGGATACGCGCGTCTGCGGGCGGCCACCCGGCCCTATCTCGTCCGGCCCGACACCGCCCTGCTCATCGAGGGCTATCCGCGCTCGGCCAACACCTTCTGCGTCGTCGCGTTCCACATGGCGAACGGCACCGACCTGCGGCTCGCCCACCACCTGCACACGCCTGTCAACGTCGAACGGGCGGTGCGCTTCGGCGTCCCGGCCATCGTCCTCGTCCGGGATCCGCTCGCGGCGGTCGCCTCCCACATGGTGCGCTCGCCGTGGGTGCGGCCGGCGGACGGCCTCACGGGCTACACACGGTTCTACGAGCGGGTCCGCCGCCTCGCCGACAGCCTCGTCATAGCCGACCACGGCCGGGTGACCACCGACTTTGGAGGAGTCGTCGCGCAGGCCAACCGGCGCTTCGGCACGGATTTCGCCCTGTACCGGCCTTCCCCCGAGAACGACAGGGCCGCCATGGCCCGCATCGACGCGATCGAGCGTGCCGACAGCGGCGGCGCCCTCCGCCCGTCGCGGGTGCCGCGCCCGCACCCGGCGCGGCAGGCGCAGTTGAGGGAGGCCACCGCGCGGTTGCGCGATCCGCGCCTGCACGACCGGCTCGTCCGGGCCACAACCGTCTACGAGGACCTCACGCTGCCACCGGCATAGGCATAGGCATAGGCATGGGCGCGGGGGACAGGCCGCACGACCGCACACTGCTACTTCGACGACTCCGTCCTCGCCGACTCCCTGCCGCGCTTGCCACGGCCCCTTCGACCCGGTCCTGGCCGGAGGCCTCTTCGACCACCTCCGCACCGCTCTGCAACCTCGTCGAACGCACCCCCGCCGACGTCGAGGCCGACGTCCGTGCCGCCGCGCCACCGGGCCGCCGGGCCGCCGGGCCGGGGTGTTCCCCGCCGCCGGCTTCGGGTTCCTCCCTGACGCAGCCTCGGTCGTCAGCCGAGGCCTTCGGTGATGCGGAAGTCGCGCTCGACGCCGTCGGCGAGTACGGCCAGTGCCTCCTGGTAGGCCGCACTCGCGCGTGCGGCGACCGCCTGTTCGAAGCTGTCGAACTCGATCAGGATGGTGCGCCCGGCGATTCCGGCGTCATGGGCGACGACCCGGCCGTCGCGGGCGAGCGGCCGCCCGCCCGCGGCCCTGACGGCCGGGCCGGCCAGCCTGTCGTAGGCAGCCAGCTTCCCGGGGTCCGCGATGGTGCGGTAGACGCTGATCCAGTAGCCCTTGGCCACGGTACCTCCAGTGTTCGGAATGGATGATCAGAAACATGCCCGGATCCATGACCGGCGCGCCGCGGGGTCGGCGGGCCGACGGAGACGGCAGATGCCGCCAGAACTGGCCGGGCTCTCACAGGAGCAGTCGGACCCGCTGCGCACCGGCCCCCTCGCCTTGAGCGCGCAGGCCTCAGCGCATGGCCGTGCGCACGATCGCTGCCTGGCCGCCGACCCGGATCCGGTGTCCCGTGCGGTCGCGGTGGACAATCGCCGTGATGGTGGACGGGCTGCCGAGGTGGTCACCCATGTCGACAGCGAGGCGGTGCGTGCCGAACCCGGTGGCATGCGCTGCTGCCAGGCAGGCCGTGCTGTTGGCGTTGGCGATGTCCTCGGGGACACCGATCGACGGGGCGAACATCCGGGCTGCTGCTCGGCCGTGTCGGTCCGGGGGCGAGTAGACGTAGCAGCCCAGCAGACCGTAGCGGTCACAGGCTGCGCGCAACAGGGCAGAATCCGGCGTGAGTTCGGCCAGTGCGGCGCGGGACCGGACGGGCAGCAGAAGCCTGGGCCGCCCGTTCGACGCCACGCAGGCGTCGCCGGCGAGCGCGTCCTCCGTCAGTCCGAGGCCGCCTGCGACCGCGCTCAGTTCGGGTCCGCCGGCGCTCCGCAGGCTGACCGGGCCCGGGTCGAACGACGCCGTCAGGCCGTCACCGTTTCGGCTTGCCCGACCGTCGAAGCTGCGGTGGGCCGTACGCAGGACGGCGCGGTAGTCGTGGTCGCCGCCTTCCCGTTCGGCGAGCACGGCGAGGGCGGCGACGGTGCCGTGGCCGCAGGCGGGCAGTTCGTCCTGGGCGGTGAAGAACCGCAGTGTGTACGCGGGCCGACGACGCTCGATTCCGGTCGCGCGGAGGAAGACGGCGTGCGATGTTCCCAACTCCGCGGGAATGCGGCATCGTTCCTCGTCGGTGAACGGCGCATCATCCAGGACGGCGGTCGGGCTGCCACCCGCGCCGTCCCGCTGACACGCGTCGACGACCGCTACCTCGGACATGGCACCGGGCCGGTGGTCAGCAGCATGGTCAGGTCCAGTGCGGGCGCGCTGTGCGTCAACGCCCCGACCGAGATGAGGTCGACGCCCGTCCCGGCGACGGCGAGGACGGTGTCCAGGCGGATGGTGCCCGAAGCCTCCAGCAGGATCCGGGAAGCGTCGGGCCGCCCGGCCCGGAGCTTCACGACCTGCTCGATGTCGGCCACCGGCATGTTGTCGAGCATGATCCAGCGGGCTCCGGCGTCGAGGGCCTCGACGGCCTGTGCGACGGTCTGCACCTCGACATCGCTCTCCACGGTCTGCCCGGTGCGTGCCATCCCGCGCCTGACCGCCTCGATCGCGGCGGTCACCCCGCCCGCCGCGGCGATGTGGTTCTCCTTGAGCAGGACCATCGCCGCGAGATCGAGGCGGTGGTTGTGGCCGCCGCCGGCGGTGACCGCGTACTTGTCCAGGGCGCGCAGGCCCGGCGCCGTCTTGCGCGTGTCCAGGATGCGCGCCCCGGTCCCTGCCACGGCCTGGACGTAGCGGTCGGTCAGCGTCGCGATGCCGCACATGCGCTGCAGGAAGTTCAGCGCCGTGCGCTCCCCGGTGATCAGGCTGCGCGCCGAACCGGACAGGTGCACCAGGACCTGGCCGTCGGCCAGTCGGGCGCCGTCGGCGACGGCCGGCTCGACCCTGACCTCAGGGTCGACCTGCGCGAAGACCTCGGCGACCACGGGGAGGCCGGCGGCGATGCCGCTTTGCCGGGTGCGGATCTCGGCCGTGGCCGCCAGGTCCCCGGGAACGCTCCACACGGTGGTGATGTCCTTCCCCGACTCGTCCTCGACCAGGGCGGCAGCGGCGGCGGCCCGTGCTGCCGCCGAGGGAAACTCGGTCGTGGTCATCTGGTCTCCAGCTCTGGGTGGACGTCGGCTCGGTGGCGGCAACCGCTGACGGGGCAGCACTGAAGTTCCGCCGGGCCGGTTTGCAGGACCTGGTGGATCCTGCACTCGATCTCCCGCGTGCCGGTCACCCGTCCCCCCGCCACGAACAGGTTCCGGGTGAGCCGTCCGTGCGACTCGGCGCCGACGTCGCACCCGGGGCACCATGCGCATGCACCGGTCCTCCCAGCCGGCCTCGCCTCCGTCGACCCGGGCTTTCAGGAACGCCTCCCACCCAGGTCGGCCGGGCAGATGCCGCAACAGCCTCCTCCGCTTCGATTTCCGAAGCGGTTACGGATGCTAGCGTTTCGGAAATCGAAGCGTCAACCCTGGAGAGCTGGACACCCCGACATGGCAACACCCAGACCTGGCAACCCTGTTCGCGGCTCGACCACCGGCCGCCCCCTCATGGCCGCGCTCGATCTGTTCGGGCGGCGATGGAGCCTGCGCATCCTGTGGGAGCTTCGCGCGGATCCGCTTGGATTCCGCCCCCTGCAGAAGCGGTGCGACGACATGTCCTCCAGCGTGATGCGGCAGCGCCTGACCGAACTGCTGGATGCCCAGGTGATTCACCAACTGCCGGACAGCCGCTACGAACTCACCCCGCTGGGGCGGGAGGCGTGCCACGCCCTGAACCCCCTCGCCCACTGGGCGGAACGCTGGGCGGCCACGATCGACCCGCAAGGGGCGGACCACACCGACGACCGGTCCGCCGGCCGCATCCCACCTCCGGACACCGCGGGCGACGGGACGCCGGGGAGGGGCTCCGCGGACTGACACCCCGACTCGGACCGGAGGCGGGGCGGGACCGCCGGGGACAGGCGCGAAACTTCCGCCGATCCTTATGCCTCGGATTTCGAAGCGCACTTGGTCCGACTTCGATCAAGGGGGCGGCATGGCTCGGCAGAACACAGACACGGAACGCTCCACCATCCTGTCCTGGAGGGAACCAGGGCCGCCCTTCGCCTTCAAAGGGGAACTGACGGACAGAGCCATCACCGCTGGGGCACACCACCAGGAGGAACCAGTGCCACACCCGCAACCGCTCACCCCCGAGGAGGAACTCGCCGACGCGAAGAAGCGGCTGAACCTCCCGCTTATCGTCGCGATCTGCGGCTCCACCCGTTTCATGACCGAGATGGCCGAGGCCGATCTGCGGGAGACCGAAGCCGGAAAGATCGTCGTCAAGCCGGGTTGCGACATGAAGTCGCCGCACGAACTTCGGTCCGATCCTGTCGAGGCCGAGGCACTGAAGGTTCGACTCGACGATCTGCACCGAGCGAAGATCCGGCTCGCTGACGAGGTGCTCGTAGTCGGCGACTACGTCGGCGACAGCACCCGAGCCGAAATCGCCTACGCCCGGTCACTGGGCAAGCCCGTGCGGTTCACACACCCCGAAGTCGACCCCGAAGTCGACCCCGACGCCTGACCGCCCGCTCCCACCCTCCGCAGGCACCCCTTGGAATGGTCGTCCAGCCGTCGGCCGCCCGATGCGAAAGGCGGCCTCGTTCGCTCGCTCGTCCACCCGGGCGGGCGCACCGCGCCACGGGTCGCCTCGTCGACCTGAGACCGGAGTTTGCGGGCGTCCTCTTCCGATTCGGCATGGGTGCAGTTCGAAATGGGTGAGCCATTGGGTGGCTTGGTACGGGAATGTCCCAGTGGTCCCTCGGCGGCCGCGCTCTCCAACGGCCGTTCCGTGTCGAGGCTGTGCGTTGCTGCACTGCGCTGGACGTGACTGCGCTGGACGTGACGTCAGAGCTTGCCGCGGGACTCAGCTCCGCGGTGTCTTCTCTCCGTGGACGGTGGTGTACTCGTCTGCCAGCCAGGGCCCGAGGTCGTCGATGAGGATGCTGAGGATGGCCGGGTCTGCTGTCGGGGTTCGGGCTGTTGCCGCAGCGAGCCGCATCTGAGCGGCCCGCTCGGGGTAGTAGCCACCGAACACCTCGGCGGAGTCGGCGAGGTCGCTGGTCCAGCCACCCCAACGCGGCATGACCAGGGTGAAGCCGGTCCGCACGATTCGGCGGGCGACCCCACGGCTGAGTGCCCTGCGCTCTGCGTCCGAAGTGACAGCGGCCGCTTGTTCGTGCCAGCGCGGAAGTGCCAGGCCCAGATCGCCGTTGGTCTCGCAGGCGAGCAAGGGTGTGGGGCGGTAGCGGGGCAGGTCTTCTGCGAGGTCGTCCCCGAGCAACGGGGTGCACAGACAGGCGACGAACCAGCCGAGATCGTGGCGTTCGAGATCGCTCAGCAGCGTGCCCGTGCTGAAGAGGAGGATGCCGACTCCGTTGACTTGCGCGAAGTCGCTGTCGAGGGCGACTTCCAGGACGTCGGCGTCAGCCCGGTCGGTCGCGTTGGGCTCGTCGCGCAGGGCGAGCAACAGGTCGAGGTCGGAGACGGTGGGGATCGCGGTGCCGCGCGGGATGCTGCCGTAGAGGTAGGCGCTGTGCAGTCGGGTCCGGTCGAAGGTCTTGGTGATCCGCTCGCGGGCGGCATCGACCACCGGCACGAACTCCGTCGGCACGTGGCTCAAGGAGCCCTCACGTGCGATGAACCCGTCCTCGTCCAGTCCTTCGGCGGTCATGAGGGCACTCTGCCGTCCTCTCGACCCGTCGGCGAACGAATATCCCGGTCTGGAGGGTCGTGTTGCGGTGCGGAGCCCTGTCGACGGGCTTCCTGTTGGGGTGACTGCGTCAGCTTCAGGCCGCGAGGTGGAGTCTGTCCTGGTAGCGGGCCGGACCGGACCGCCGGCGGATCTGCCGCGTACCCTTCGAAGATCGCGTATGCGGGCATGTTCGTACTGGCGTGCACCAGCGGCGACCCCGAAGGGCTGGTGGGCGATGTGCCAGGCCGAAGTCCTCGGGCTTGAGTCTCCAGTAGGGGGAGGCGAGAGGGTGAGGGCATGGACGGCGACACGCTCTACTCGATCGGTGATCTGGCCCGGCGGACCGGGCTGACGGTCAAGGCCATTCGGTTCTACTCCGACTGCGGGATCGTGCCGCCGACCGACCGTAGCCCGGCCGGCTACCGCCTTTACGGCATCGAAGCCGTCGCACGCCTGGACCTCGTGCGGACGCTGCGTGACCTGGGACTGGACCTGCCCACGATCCGAAAGGTCGTGGACCGGGAGATCTCGCTTCCCGAGGTCGCCGCAGCGCACGCCGAAGCGCTGGCGGTGCAGATCAGCACCCTGCGCCTGCGGCGCGCGGTGCTGACGGCGGTGGCCAAGCGCGGGTCCACCCCTGAGGAGATGGATCTCATGCACAAGCTGGCCAAGCTCTCCGAAGACGAACGCCGACGTCTGATCGGCGAATTCCTCGACACCGCCTTCGGCGGCCTGGACGCCAATCCCGAATTCGTGGGGATCGTGCGGTCGATGACCCCCGAACTGCCCGACAGTCCCGAGGACGAGCAGGTCGAGGCGTGGGTGGAGTTGGCCGAGCTGTCCCAGGATCCGGATTTTCGCGCCGGCATGCGGCGCATGGCCGACCACTACGTGGCCGATCGTGCCCAGGACGGCACCGCGGGCCTGCGCCGCGATCCTGCCGCAACCGTCCGCGACAACGTCGACCCGGCCCTGGTGGCCGGCATCGACCCGGCCTCGCCCCAGGCCGATCCGGTCGTCGCGGCGGTCATGGCTCAGTACGCGCATGTTTTGGGCAGCCCCGACGGCGTCGGTCTTCGGCGTCGGCTGTTGACCCGGCTGGAGACCGTGAACGACCCTCGCCGGGAGCGGTACCTTCAGCTGCTCGCAGTGATCAACGGCTGGTCTGCCCCGGAAAGCCTGGCACGGGAGCTCGACTGGTTCATCCAGGCTTTGCGAGCCCGGACAACGGGGTAGCGGGCCGGTCGCGACGGAAAGGTATGCCCTCCGGGAGCCGATCGACAGGTACTGAGCATTGCTCAAGCAGCAGGGCCGCGCTGTCGGCTGCATGATCCGATGGTGGTGCTGCTGGCGGCGTCGAGCCCGGACAGGACCCGCCGGGCGCGTTCGTACTCGCTCCGCAGGCGGCCCTTCTCGGCCTTTCGGGTCGCGCCGGGACCGCCGGGGAAGACTTTGGCCTGGTCGGCGTGCCCGGCCCGGACGGGCCGGTGGCAGGGGTGGTGGGTGGCCTGCGGCAGCGGGCGGAGTCGCACATCCCGACGAGCGGACGGTCGGCGTTCGGGGTGCCGACGGGTTTCAAGCACAGGGCCCGGGAGGGGTCGGTGAACCAGCAGTAGTTCGCGGCGCCCGGGTGCAGGGTCTTGGCGCGCTCGGTCAGCAGGTTGAGCACGTCCCGGTCACCGGCCCGGACCCGTGGTGCCCCGGCCGCCTGGGCGGCGTCCGGGACGAGCTTGCCGTCGACGTGGGCGAAGAACTTGCTCAGATCGCGTGCTCCTGGTCCGGCGGGCATGATGCCGTCCTGACACAGCGTAGGTAATCCTGGTCGCGAGCAGACCGCCGGGCCGGTAGGCCATTTCGATGGCCAGCCGTCGTCCGCACCGCCAGGTTCACCCGCACCTCCCGCCCGGTCCCGGCGGACAACGCCCGCGCTGTCCGGTAGGTGAACGGCCCCGCCTGCGCGTAGCCCTCCGCCATCGCCCACCGGTAGAACCGCGGCAGCACGCTCATGTGCTGGCCCCAGGTGGTCGCCGCGAAGCGCTCCTTCACAGGCCCGGTCGCCCGGTACTCGGCACAGGCACCCAGCGCGGCCTTCAACCGGGCGCGGCTGTCGCAAGGCGCGTCCGGTCATGCGCGTGATCGCCCCACGGGCGTACGACCGGGTCGCCCGACGACGTCAAGATCCGGAAGAGGGGCCCCGGTTCGGTCGGCACCCGGTGCCCGGAAGTCTCCGACGGCATCCTGTCGACGGCCGGGGAACGCGGTTTGCCGTACGCGGCCGTGGTGAATCAGTTCGATGACGCCCCATGCCACCGCTCGACGATCCGCCAGGCCCGCCCCGTTACCCGTCCCCGTGCCGGCCCGACGGCCGGTCCCACCGAAGGAGCTTGCGTGATCCCGTCCCTCGTCCTGGACCCCACCGGCAGCAACCGCGACGCCGAGACCGCCGAACTGCACACCGCCACCGCCACCCCCGTCGACATCCTCGGCGTCCACGCGTGGGCCGTCGCCGACCCGGCCGTCCTCAAGTCCCTCCTCACGGACCCGAGGGTGTCCAAGGACGCCCATCAGCACTGGCCGCAGCTGCCCGCCGTGGCCGGCACCTGGCCCCTGATCCTGTGGGTCGCGGCGGAGAACATGTTCACCGCCTACGGGACGGACCACCGCCGTCTGCGCCGCCTGGTCAGCAGCGCCTTCACCGCCCGCCGCATCGAGGCTCTCCGGCCGAGGATCGAGGAGATCACCGACGCCCTGCTCGACGACCTCGCCACCACCCCCGCAGGAGAATCCGCCGACCTGCGCGAACGCCTCGCCTACCCGCTGCCCATCCAGGTGATCGGCCACCTCATGGGACTGCCCCAGCACCTGCAGCACCAGCTCCGCCCCATCGTCGACAGCGTCTTCGACACCACCCTCACCAGCGCCCAGGCCCAGGCCAACACCGCAGTGCTGTACAAGATGCTCGACGAGCTGATCGCCATCAGGCGCACCACCCCGGGCGACGACATGACCTCGCTGCTCATCGCCGCCCGCGACACGGAAGGCGATCAGAGCACCCTGACCGAGGAGGAACTGCGGGGCACCCTCCTGCTCGTCATATCCGCAGGCTACGAGACCACCGTCAACCTCCTCGACAACGCCCTCACCGCCCTGCTCGCCGACCCCGCCCAGCTCGCCCACGTCCGCACCGGCAGGGCCACCTGGAACGACATCGTCGAGGAGAGCCTGCGCCACAGCGCGCCCGTGGCCCACCTGCCCCTGCGCTACGCCATCGCCGACATCGAACTGCCCGGCGGCATCACCATCCCGAAGGGCGACGCGATCCTCGCCGCCTACGCGGCCGCCGGCCGCCACCCCGGCGTGCACGGCGGGAACGCCGGAACCTTCGACGCCCTGCGCGCCGTCAAGGAGCACCTCGCCTTCGGGCACGGCGTCCACTTCTGCCTCGGCGCACCGCTCGCCCGCATGGAAGTGGCGACCGCACTGCACCGCTTCTTCGACCGCTTCCCCCGGGCCGCCCTCGTCCCGGGCACCCGGCTGAAGCCGCTGGAGTCCCTGATCTCCAACGGCCACCAGGTGCTGCCCGTCGACCTCGGCACCCACGGGCCGGGTGACCGTACCCGTCCGGTCCGTGGTCACGGACCACCGGCAGACCGGCACCCCACCGGTCTGCCGGTACCGACCGCCTCACCACCGTTCCGAGGAGGAACGGTGATCAGCCCGATCCGGCACCGCCCGGGTGAGGAGGATCGGCACCTGCGGACGGACCGGGTCCGCGGAACGGCTCCGGACCACTGAACGGTGTCCACGCGCAGCGAGCCCTGCGGACCGTGCAGATCCCGGTCAGGCACCGGCCGATGCTGCGGATGCCGGTCGTGCCGCTGGTGGTAGCGGTGCGTGGTGAGGGCAGGCTTCGAACGCCTGGATCGCCAGCGCCGCGAAGCGTCGGGAGGCCATGACCCGGGTGGCGGTGGATGCGGCGTGGATCCCCTTGTTGGCCATGAGGACGAGGATGAGGTCGTCCAGAACGAAGTCGGGCCTCAGGTGTCCTGCGTCCTTGGCCCGCTGGGCCAGTCCGGCAACTGCTTTCACCGTGTACTCACGTCCCGCGACATCCGGCGCCCCCGGGAGGGTGGACAGGAAGGCTTCGGTGAAGCCCCGGTCGCGTGCGTGCAGTTCACAGATCTTCTCGATCACCAGGCAGAGGCCACGCCACGGATCAGGATCTGCGCACCCCTCGTCGACGATGGTGCGACATGCGTGCAGCTGGTCCGCGAAGGCTTCGGCGACCAGCACCTGCTTCGTCGGGAAGTGACGGTACAAGGTGGCAGGTCCCACCCCGGCACGCCGTGCGATCTCCCGCATCGGCACGTCCAGGCCCTCGGCCGAGAACAGCGCCCGGGCCGCGTCCTGGATGCGGTCGCGGTTGTCCATCGCGTCGGAACGCAGCTTGTGAGGCAAACGGTCGGTCACCGCTCTCACTTTACCCAAACGGACGGGGGCGTCCGTTACCGTCCGGCACGTGGAAGCCCGCCGAGATCACCGGGGCGCGCAGCACCGGGACCGGTCCTCGGCCGCGGTGCGAAGCCCCGTCCCGCCGGGCGGCGATCGGTGGCGGCTATGGAGCAGGACCGTGCTTGAGCGGTCCGGGAACGTGGAGGCGACGTTGAAGGCAATCGTGATCCGGACGTACGGAGGCCCTGAAGGGCTGGCCGTCGTCGACCTGCCGACACCCGTACCTGCTGCCGGTCAGGTGCTGATCGCCACCGAGGCGGTGGGCGTCGGTGGTGTCGACACCCTGATCCGAAGCGGGGCTCTGGCCGCCTACGGCTTCAAGGAGGGCCACGTCCCGGGTGGCGAGGTGGCGGGCACCGTGACCGCGGTCGGTGACGGCGTCGACGCGTCGTGGATCGGTCGGCGGGTGTGGGGCTTCACCGGCACGGGCGGAGGCTACGTCGAACAGGCCGTCGCGCCGGTCGAGGAGATCCTTCCGCTGCCCGGTGGCCTGTCCGCCGTCGACGCGGTGACGCTCGGCAGTTCCGGGGTGGTGGCCCACTTCGGGCTTCGCCACGCCCATGCCGCTCCCGGGGAGACGGTCCTGGTGCGTGGCGCGGCCGGCAGCATCGGGATCATGGCAGTGCAGCTCGCGGCGCGCGGCGGTGCCGCCGCGGTGGCGGTCACGACATCGTCGGCCGAGCGCGGCGAGCGGCTGCGCCGTCTCGGTGCGACCCACGTGCTGGACCGCTCCGGCGACGGGGGGAAAGAGGCTCCCGCGGGCTATGACGTCATCATCGACGTTGTGGCCGGTGAGGACATGCCGTCGTTCTTCGACAGGCTCAACCCGAACGGCCGCCTGGTGGCCGTGGGCGCTGTCGCAGGTCAGCCACCCGCGGACTTCGGCGCGAAGATCATGGCGGCGTTCCAGAAGTCGATGTCCTTCGCCGCTTTCAGTGCAGCCACCGTCCCCCGGGCCGACCGGCGTGCCGTGCGCGGCGAGCAGTTCGCCGCAGCCGGTCGCGGCGAGATCGAAACGGTGGTGCACGAGGTGCTGCCGCTGGACAAAGCCGTACTGGCGCACCGGAAGATGGCTGCGGGTGAGGTCTTCGGGAGGATCGTGCTGACACCGTAGCCGAAGGTGTCCGCGCCGGGATCACCACGATTCCTGCGCAGTCGAGGCGGAGCCGTCCGATGCCGGGGCGTGAGGACGGACCCGGACTCCTCACGACCGCGCTCTGCGTGAAGACCGGTGATCTGTCGAAGGGTTCGCCGCGGTTCAGGCCGTGGCGGTCAGCCGCGGGCATTTCAGCCGTGGGCATTGCGCCGCAGCTCGGCGATCCGAGGCGGCGACCCCCATGAACGGCAGGCTGCTGAGCCCGCGGCGTGGCCTGTCAGTACAGTCGCCTCATGGAGACTCCGATGCTGCGGGCGACTGAGTGGGACGGGACGTCGTGGGACGACCCGTCCGACGACCAGTTGCACGATCTGCTGGCCGACATGAGCTTGACCTGGCGTTTCGTCGTCGTCCAGCGACTCGACCTCGAACCCGCAGGCCAGCACTACATGCAGGTCCATCTCAACGACGACCTCAGCTACCAGGTCGAATACCGCGACGGTGGCCCGGACCGGCACTTCCACGCCCATGTGCCCCGCACACACGAGGTGTTCGCCGTGGAGCCGGTTGCCGAAGTGCTTCGGGACTGGGCCCGCGGCCGGCCGGGCTGGCGTGAAGCACTTCCCTGGGCTCCGTGGCCGCCCGTGGAACCGGTCCGATGAACCTTCTGCGGTGCGATGTCCGCTCCGCAGCCGTCGGAGCCACTCGTCGATGACGGCGACGGCGGCAGCGGATCCTGCGTCTGCGCAGGTGGTCGCGGTTGGCCCGGGATCCGCAGGCCTTGTCGGCCCGCACCCGGTCCGGTCCGCAAGGCGCCGCCCGTCATACCGCCTTCGGCTTGCGCCAGGCCGGCCGATCGGGCCACGGGCCGTCACCGCCCGGGGGCAGGCCTCGCCCTCCCGTTCTTGCCGTCCGAAGCCTTGGGTGATCTTTCATGTCCGCAGCGTGACAGTCTTCGGCTATGATGGGATCACGTCTGATTGACGTCGCATCACCTTCAGGGAGCCTGGATCTTCTTCGAGCTCCGATCCGGTGATCCGAAGGGGATCCGCCCTGCTCTTGAAGAACGGTTGCTGTTACGGTTGCGGGCGCAGGGGCCGATTTCAGCCCGCGTGCCGGTGTTCGGTGCAGGCGCGTCGGGTAGGTGGCCTGTCGGTATGGCAGAGGAGCCGCCCGGGTCTGCCGGCCAAGGTTCACCGGGCGACTGCCTCGTAGTCGCACCACGCGTGCCGGTCCGGGGCCCTACTGCAGGGTGCCCGGCCCGGTGCCGTACTTCGCGCAGATCAGCGTGCTGAGGACGGTGAGAGCCGTGGTCAGCAGCGTCGTCATCTCCGGCGTCAGCCGAAAGCGACGAGTGCGGCGGGTGGTGCGGGGCGCCGGCGTGCGGCGCCCCTTCTTGCGCTTCCTCACGAAAGCCTCCTGTGGTGACGCGACCGGGCTTGTGGCCCGGCCGCAGGGCCGACACTGCGCCGACCCGGCATGAGGGGCTGCGCAGGAGGTCCGTGAGGACAGCAGGCTTGAAGGCGACCGCGTCGGGCGTCACCCGGAGAGCGGTCACCGTCGACCATGTCGACCATTGAAGCACCTGTGCCGGACGCCTGTACGCACGGCCGGAGTTGACCGTCTGTCACATGGATCCTGGGGGGTTCCATTTGGCCTGATCAAGACCTTACTCACGGGTGAAGCGGTACAGGAGGCCGCGTCCGAACGCCAGGGTTCGCCATGGTCCGCACGATCGTGCGCTGCCATGCGCCACCTGCCGTCCCCGCGCTTGTGAGCTGCAGATCACCGCCCGCCCACTGCGATCGCGCAGCGATCTGCGGTCCTGCCGTACCGTCGACGATGCCCCGATGCCGTTGGGTGATCCGGCGTTGATCGGTGAACGTCTCGTCCTGGGGTGGCGCTCGTGAGCGTGAATCGGTCGATCTTGCCGGGCGGAAGTGCCTCGACTCCCCGTGCCTGATCGTGACGGAGCGTGGCCGGCGCACTCACGTGTCTGCCCCGTCGGCGCTCCGGTCGCTGTGGTCGACGTCGGTCCGAAGCCCCGCCTCCTGCGTTCGACCGTCGGCCTGCGCCGCGTGATCACCTTCCACTCCCGCCTCGCTGCCGCCCGGGAGTTCGGCGCCACGACGGCAGCCACCGTCGAACTGCTCCCGGACAAGGACCGCCCGGAGCGGGTGACCGCGCTCGCGGTCGCCGACAGTGACCGGCTCAAGGACCGCCGGGCGGCGTTCGCCACGTTCACGGCCACCACCACCGGCGAGCGGCCCGGAGAGGAGGGCGAGGGGCGCTGCATCATCTGCAACTCGCGTCTGCTGATGCGCGGGGGCGGGCCGACCTGCCGGTTCTCCTGGCTGGTCGTCGGCGATGAACGGCAGGTCCGTCCGCTCTGGTTCGACTACGCTGCCGGAGCCGGCACACGTGAACGAAGGACGCACATGGCTCGCCCCTACAAGCCCGGACCGAAACAGTTCGTCTTCGCTGTCGGTGACGGCAACGACCAGCAGGTCTCCGTGGTCGACCCTCAGGAAGCCTACGTGGCGTTCTCCGCGTTCTTCCGTGATCGGGATTCCGACACCTACACCATCAGTGATGAACCGTCGGGGCAGAGGCTGGTCCTCATGCCCGGGCAAGGCGTGATCTCCCGGATGAAAGATGCGGACCAGCCCCGGTCGGAGCACCTCCAGGTCGACAGGGGCAATCGCTACCTTCCGAGCGCGATGCTGTTCTTCGAGAACGGATATGCCGGCCTCGACCGCTTCGGCCAGTGGTTCTCCGATCCCGCCGACCTCGACGCGTCACCGGAGACTCGCGGTGCCGCCCGCGCCGCCACGATCACGACGGAAGCAGCGGCGATCGAAGAAGTCGCCCGGATCTGGGGAGATTCGGGCTACGTGGACCCGAGCGACCAGTACTACGTCTTCTTCGGATCGCACGGCGTCGACGACGACCGGGCCGACCGGGCCGAACTGCTCACGCTGATCGAGTTCCTCGGTCTCGAACGGGTCGACGCCCCGGCCGGGGCCGCCGGGGGCGAAGTCTGGGTGCGCACCGACCCACGCCTCGACGTCGAGTGTGCACGGTGGTCGTGAACAGATGCTGCGGGGTGGGGCTGCACCATCGCCGTGATGCCGGCCGGTGCCGTTCCGGGGAAGACTGAGCCCATGAGAGACATCGTTTTCACGCGCAGGAGCGGCTGGATCCCGAACGTGATCCGTGAGGACGGCGAGCTGAAGCTGATGCTCGGCGCCGGGGCCGACGCCAACCACGAGCCCCGCACGTTCACGTTCTCGATCGGCGAAGCCCATCTTGCGGTGATCCGGGAGGACCTGGCCAGGCACCTGCTGCTGTGGAGTGCTGCCCTTCCGCTGTGCGAGGCCGCCGGAACCCGGGGCCGGCTCGACGAGAGCGCTGCCGTCGCGCTCCTGGACCCGATACTCCTCGCCGCGCCCGCGGACGTCGACGCGCTCTTCCGGCGCATCCGGTGGGACAGGAGCCAACTCATCGCCCACGGGGCCGACATCGGTCTGCTCGAACGCGGTCAGGTATGCGCGGCGATGCGCGCGGCGACGGAGACGCCGAACGTGAAACGAGCCCAGGAGTACCACGCGGACCGCCGTCGCGCCGAGCGCGGAGCCGTACTCGGTCCACTCGACGCCGCGATCCTGAGGTACACGGGCCGGTACCTGCACGGCGCGACCGTTCCGAGGCGGATGCCCGATGCCGTCGACCCCGCGCTGCTGCCCGGGGTCATGCGGGTGATCGCCACTGCGGAGCAGGCGTGCGCCGGGATGCGGATCGGCCGCGATCCGCGGCGGGGAAACCGCGCCACGGACAAGCGCGACTGGGCTCGGATGGAGACGACGGTCGAAGCGGCCGTGCGCCGTGCACACCCCGGGCTCGTCGATGACGCGGTGCGCACCGTGAGCTTCCTGATGTGCTCGGAGGCCGCGGACCGCTCCAGGAGCACACCCATGGAGGATGACGAGGAGGCTGCCGGCCACCGCGCCGACTCCGGCGGGAGCGCGAGGAAGACGGTCCTGTTGTTCACCGACGACAAGGGCGCCGAGAAGAAGTGGCTACGGGAGGGTCCCCGCACTGCCGCCGCGGAGTTCTGGGAGTTCGTCGGCGACCGCTCTGCCGCGGACAACGAAGTGTTCACCATCGAGGACGAGGAGATGGGCGAAGGGATCCAGCTCCACTTCTACGCGGACTCCCTCGCCCGGATCACGACGCTGCGCGAGGGTGAAGGCGGGTCGGATCCGGAGTACCGGGTCGAGTACAGCCTGGTCGACGGGATCGGCGGGTACCGGAACCTGGTGAGCGCCTTCGTCCGCGGAGGCTGCGCCGCACTCGAACAGCACGGTCCCTGGATGTCGGACGTCGCCGAGTTCGAGCGCGCGCGTCGGCGGCGCGACGCCCGGTAGTCCCAGCGGCGGCCCGCGCACGCGCCGTCGGGAGAACCTGCGAAGAGCGGGTGCGGGAGCCCGCGCACCGGGCGTTGTCCGACCTCACGAATCGCCGGAGCCGTCCGGCCGCACGAAGCCGCCGGCCGGCCCGGCACCGGTCCGACCGGGGCGGTCGAGCTCCGATGGCACAGGACACCCTGAACCCGCCCCCGCTGCGTCCTACCCCTCCGGCTCCCAGGCACGGAGCAGGTCGAGCAGCCCTGCGTCTCCGTCAACGCGCAAGGATTCGGCCTTGATACGGTCGTACAAGTAGAGGACCACCTCACTGGCCGTGCCATGGACGGAGGCGCCGGCTGCGTCCGGGTCCTCGCCGGTCGTGGCAGCGGGCGCGGGGATGCGGGTGGAGCGTGCGCCGTCGCCGTCGACCGTGAGGCGCCAGGAGCGGCCCTCGGCGGTGTGGAAGTCGAAGGCCGTGGGCTTGTGCGGCCAGGCGCTCTGCGTTGCGCAGACGGTGAACAGGAACTCCTCCACACCGTCGAGTGCCACCTCGACCGGCAGCTGCTGCGGGGCGCCCCCGGCGAGCTGGGCGTCGTACGTGTGCACCGCGGTCTCCTGGACCCGGTGCCGGGCGATGCCGCCGGAGGTTTGCGGCGACTGCGACGCAGGCCACCACGTCCAGCAGCCGCTCTCCGGTCCTGCCTCGCGCAGGGCGCTCAGCAGAAGCTGCGTCGACGCGGCCAGCCAGGTCAGCAGGGCCTCACGCTCCCGCGGCAGTTCCAGAGCGGCGCGCGCAGCGGCGGCCTCGGCCGGGGGAGCGTCGGCAGGCCCCGCGCCGACGATGGCGGCCCAGAAACGGTCTCCCCCACCCAGGTGCTTCACCAGATCGAACAGCGTCCACCCGGGGCAGGTCGGCACCTGCGCGTCGAGACCGGGCGCGGCGGCGACCGCGGCGCGGAAGGCGGTCGACCGTTCATCGATCAGTCGCAGCAGGTCGGGGAACTCAAGATTCTTTTCCACGCCGAATGTCTATCACCGTGCTCCGGTGATCGGACAGCGATTTTCACGGTCGCCGCCGCCCTTGCGGACGTCGTCCTCGTCCACGTGAACGAAGCCGTGAAACCGCTGGTCACAGCTGCACCACGCAGTCCTCGGCAGAGCCGGTGCGGTTCGCTGGTGCTCGCCCCGGGCACTGCCCTGACGCCGGCGGGGCCGTCCCGGTCCGGCGTCAGGGCAGTGCGGTGACGTTCCGTCATCGCTTCGGCGCGATGCCGTGGTCGAGGCTGTTGGTGCGGATGGCCTCGGAGTACCAGCGGGCGCTGGTCTTGGGGGTGCGGACCAGGGTGTCGTAGTCGACGTGGACGAGGCCGAAGCGCTTCTCGTAGCCGTAGGC